>CAZMOU010000025.1:13264-34887 GCA_964567835.1 uncultured Chitinophaga sp.
TGAGGCGCGGGTCAAGGCCCGGAGGCCCGGGTTCCTCGCCTGCGGGCGGAGCCCGCGAAGCGAAAACGGGCCGGACGCCCGTGTTTCGCGTGTCGCCGCCGAGTTCACGCGATTGAAGAATGTCTGAGATCCGGCGGGACTTCACCATTCGGCCACGAATCTCGGTGAGCGCGTAAAAATCATCGCGCCTGCGGAGATACCTCCGTGAGGTCCGACGATGGTGGATTCGGAAGACTCACGACATCGACTTTTTCTGTGTGCCTTCTCGGCGCACGAACCTGCGCTGCGTGCGTTCGTTCGCCGTTTGGTGCCGAGTCGGATGGATGCAGACGACGTCCTGCAGGACGTCGCCGTCGTTCTCTGGACGAAGTTCGATTCGTTCCGGGAAGGGGCCGATTTCCGCGCATGGGCGTTCGGAATCGCGCGTTTCGAGGTACTCGCCTGGTTCCGCGACAGAGGGCGCGACCGGCTGGTGCTCGACGAGACGGTGGTGTCGCTGATCGCCGAGGAGCCGGGCCTCGACGAGCCCGGGTTGAGCCGGCATCTCCGGGCACTCGAGGAATGTCTGCGGAAGATGGACGATGGTCAGAGGGATCTGTTGATGAGGGCCTACCGGCCCGGGTCGCGCATCCAGGATCTGGCCGGCGCGAGCGGCCGTTCGGTGGCCGGCTTCTATCAGTGGCTCCATCGAGTGAGGCGACAGCTGTCGGACTGCATCCAAACCCGGCTGGCCGGAGAGGGAAGCTGATGGAGAAGGAACTCGACGATCTCGTCCAGCGGTACATCGACGGCACCATCACGGCCGACGAGATGCGATCACTCAATCGCCGTCTCGGTTCGGACGCCGACTCGAGACGATCATTCACGGACAGTCTGGATATGGATTCGGGCCTCGGGGCCCTGGCCGCTGGGTGGCGCGACGGTGCCGGGGATGGAGGGGAGCCTTTCGGTCGGGATTCGATCGGGATGCATCGGGTGAGCAGTCCCGGCCACGCGGCCGGGCGGCGCCGGAGGGTACGGCCCGTGTGGCCGGTCCGGTACGGGTTGGTCGCAGCGGCGATCGGCATGCTCCTCGGGATCGCCGGAACCCGCTGGGTGAGCGCCGTCGTGTCGCCGCTCCCACCGGTCTCGGTGGAGCGATTGACGATGTTGCAGGAGGCCGGACTCGAAGTGCCTGCCGGCCCCATTCATTCGGGGTTTCCAGCCGAGGTCGGCATCTGGGGCGGCGACGAGGCGGGGATCGTTTCCGGGCCCGCGGCGTTCCGTGACGAAGGGACGCGGGTGCTTCGTTTCCTCAGCGCCGGTGCAGACCCGGGGGACCCCCGCGGGCGAGCGATTTCGTGCGACCTGTTCCAGATCGTCGACCTCGAGGCGGCGCGAGTGTCACTGACGGACGGCGGAGAGGCGGTCCTCGAACTTTCAGCCGACTTCCTCGACGCGCGGCGGGAGGCCGGCGACTCGGTCACGTTCATCTGCCAGATCTTCCTCTTTCGAGGCGAGTTCGACACCCAGCACGAGGTCTGGCCACGCTCCCTCGGCGACGCGTTGGGGAGCGGGGCGATGCTGTGGGAATCGGTCGGGGGCGATCCAGACTGGAGGACGCTCACGGCCCGCTGCCTGCTGCATCCGCAGGCCGACTTCGCGGTGGTGCAGATCGGCGCGCTGCCCAACGGACCGCGTCGCGAGTTGTCCGAGCAGTACGCCGACCGGGTACGGCTCTCGCTCCGGGTCCCGCCGACGTCGATCGGCGATCGCGAGAAACCGTGATCCGGTCGTGCCTTGTTCTCGTTGAAACCGTTGACCAACCGAGAGGACATTCATCATGCAGGGCAGCCGGCTGCGGATGTGCGGCTTTCTGGCGAAGATCGTGGCCGTGGCGATCGGTTCGACGGCCGTCGCGGTCGAGTATCCCTACGAGACCGCCGAGCCGCAGAAGACCGGCTGGCCGCTCTCGGAGGAGGAGCGGGAATACGTTCTCCGGGCCGAGCACGAGCGTCGGCCGGGTCGCGAGGCGAATCGGCACCTCCCGGAACTGTGGCCGGTGGTGCCGTCGGCCGGCTTCTGGGGAGGGACGGCCTGGCTCGACTTCCACGCCGGGCTCGTGCAGGCGGTCGAGGAGGCCCGGGGGCCGATCGACGTGCTCCTCGTCGGCGACAGCATCACGCAGCAGTGGGGCGAGGCGTGGGCCGCGAACTTCCCCACCTGGAAGGCCGTGAACATCGGTGTCGGCGGTGACAAGACGCAGAACGTCCTCTGGCGGCTCGATCACGGCGGCGTGGACGGTCTCGAGCCGAAGGTCGGCGTGCTCTTGGTCGGCAACAACAACGTGTTCTTCACCCCCGAGACCGGCGTCGATCCGGTGGCGAAGGGGATCGCGGCCTGCGCCGAGAACCTGCGCGAGCGGTTTCCGGGGATGCCCGTGGTGGTGGTGAAGGTGTTTCCCGCGCACGCCCCCGGGAATCGCTTCTACGAGGACATCGAGAAGGTCAACGCGGCACTCGATCGGATCGACCTGCAGGCCGACGCCGACGTCCGGGTCCTCGACCTGTGGGACGAGATGGTGGAAGCCGACGGGACGCTCCGCGAGGAGTTGTTCACGTCCGACCGGATCCACCTCTCCCGGAAGGGCTACGACCTCTTCGCGGCGAAGCTCCGGCCGCTCCTCGAGGCGACGCTCGCGGGCGGGCCGGTGCCGACGCCAGTGGCGCGGAAACGGTCCGGCGCCGAGATGACCCACGCCGCGAAGACGCGACCCGTCGAGCCTGCCGCCGGCCCGCCGGTGGCTGCGTCCGACGTCGTCATCGACTCCGAGCCGGTGCTCCGCTACGCCTACGCCCCCTACAACGACGGCCGCATGGATCCGCAACTCTCCGGCTGGCCGCTGAGCGACGCGGAGCGGGCGTGGGTGTCGAAGGGGGAGTACGCACGCAAGCCCGGCCACGAGGCGGGCAAGCACCTCCCCGAGATGTGGACGGTGACGCCGAGCGCGGCGCATTGGGGCGCCGACGGCGCGGCGAATCCCTGGATCGAGAAGCACGCGGCGTGCCTCGGGCGGGTGCGGGCGATGAAGGAGGGCATCGACGTCGCGCTCGTCGGCGACAGCATCACCGAGGGCTGGGGCGGCGTGGACGGGCCCTGGAACGCCGCCTGGCGGAAGCACTTTCCCGTCGCGCGATCGGTGAATCTCGGTATCGGTGGCGACCGCACGGAGAACCTGCTCTGGCGGCTCGATCACGGCCTGCTCGACGGCGTGCCGCCGAAGGTCGTCGTGCTCATGATCGGGGTCAACGATGCGAACCTCGTGCACGCCAACGGCGTCCCGGTGGCCGCCGCGGTGGAGGGTATCCGCCTCTGCGTCGCCAACGTCCGCCTCCGCTGCCCCGAGTCGGGCGTCGTGGTGGTGAAGCTCCTCCCCGCGTTCGATCCGGGCAGGGACGTCGGCGCACGGGTGGTCGAGATGAACGCCGCGCTCGAGACGCTCCACCTCGAGGCGGATCCGCTCGTGCGCGTGGTCGATCCCTGGGCGGACTTCACCACGCCCGAAGGGGCGCTCGACGCGTCGCTCTACTCCGACGGCCACCTGCACCTGAGCGCCGCGGGATACGAGGTGCTGGCGGCCAGGCTCGCGCCCGCGGTGGAGGGGCTCCTCACGGGCGGGCCGGAGAGCGTCACGCCACGCGGGCGATGACGCACTCGAGGTATTCCCCCTCGAGGCAACTGGCGCTCACCGGATGATCGGGGGCGGCGCCGCGGATCTCGAGCATGGCGATCTGCCGGCCGGCACGCTGCGAGACGCCGGCGAGCATCTCCAGGAACTCGTCCCGCGTCACGCTTCCGGAGCAGGAGCAGGTGACGAGGATCCCCCCCGGCTCGAGCAGATCGAGCGCCACGCGGTTGATGCGGTGGTAGGCGCGGAGGGCCTCCTCCACCGAGCCGCGGCTGCGGGCGAACTTCGGCGGGTCGAGGATCACCATCCCGAACTTCTCGCCCGCGGCGGCGAGGCTGTCGAGCCGCTCGAAGGCGTCGCACGCCTCGACGGCGACGTTCGCGGCACGGTTGAGCTCGGCGTTGGCCCGCGCCAGTGCGGCGGCCTTGGGGCTCGAGTCGATCGCCAGGACGCTCTTGGCGGCGCCCGAGAGGGCGCAGGAAATGGCGAAGCCGCCGGAATAGCAGAACATGTCGAGGACGCGACGGTCCTTCGCCAGGGCCGCCGCGGCGCGGCGGTTGTCGCGCTGGTCCAGGTAGAACCCGGTCTTCTGCCCCTCGGCGAGGTCGACGCCGAAGGAGAGGGCTCCCTCGCGGATGAAGATCGGTCCGTCCGGCGCCGTGCCGCGGACGAGCCTGTCGGGGAGCGCGAGCCCCTCCTGCTTCGCGAGGCCGCGGTCCGCGCCCCGCAGCAGGATGCCCTTCGGCTTCACCGTCGCCTCGAGGGCGTCGCACAGCGCGTCGATCCGGCAGGCCATCGCGAGCGCCGTGACCTGGACGGCGAGCCACTCGCCGTAGCGGTCGACGATCAGGCCGGAGAGATCGTCCCCCTCGCTGTTGACGAGCCTCGCGGCGCCCGCGCGATCGTCGAGCCCGAGGACGCGCCGCAGATCGACGGCGGCCTCGATGCGCCGGCTCCAGAACGGCGCGTCGAGCGCGGTCCGGGCGTCGAACGCGTAGAGCCGCACGCGGAGGCGGCTCGCCGGATTCCACACGCCGCGGGCGATGAACTTCCCGTCGTGGGTGGCCAGATCGACCACGTCGCCGACGGCGGGCGTGCCGTCGAGCGAGTCGATGGCCGAGTCGAGGACCCAGGGATGGCGGCCGAAGAACGGCCGCGCCCGCTTCGCCTTCACGCGCACCGTGGCCGTGGGCAGGCCCGGATCGTCGACGGGGCGCGGCGGCGGCCCGGGGGCGGCGTCACGATCGGCACCGGGCCGGGCCTCCTGCCCGGGGCTCGCGCCCGGCTTCCGGCCGGGGCGATGCCTGCGGTCAGGCATGGACGACCTGCTTCGTCTGCCCGGGGAGGACGTGCGGTGCGGGGAGCTCGTCGCTGCCCGGCTCCTCCTTCACCATGGTCCGGCCGTTGCGGCGGGCCTTGGCCCGCTCGATGCGGAGCACGCTCCAGCTGAACACCGCGCCCAGGGGGCCGGAGAGGAGGGCCGGCATGAGGACCAGGTTCCCGACGAGGGCCACCGTGAGCATCGAAAGCATCATGTAGCCGAAACGCTGCGTGGGCCCGAAGGGGGACAACGAGAACACCGACAGCCCGATGCCGATCACGCCCCAGCTCTGGTACATCGCCCGTGCACAGCCCTTGTAGGCGAGCATCGTCGCCTGCTTGCGGTCGAGGCCGTCGGCGATGCCGCGGCGGAACCAGAGCATGAAGTGGACGACGTCGTCGACCGTCACGCCGAGGGCCACGCTCGGGGCCATCACGGTGCCGATGTCGACGAGCAGGTTGCCGCCGGTCCAGGCCTTGAGGAGCGAGTGGCCCCAGCCCATCCCGCCGAAGACGATGATCGCCGGGAACGCGGCCGGGAGGAGCAGCACGAGGCCGGCGGACGTCGCCCGGCAGAGGACGATCATCACCGCGACGATGATGGCGAAATCCCAGACGAAGCCCACTTTCAGGCCGTCGAGGAGCGAGTGCTGTGCCTTGTAGACCAGCGGCACGAGCCCGGTGTAATCCACGCTCACCCCATCCACCCCCTTCTCGGCGAGGCGGGCGAGGATGGGGTCGATCTTCCGCTGCAGGTCGGCCTTGAAGTCGGCGTAGTCGACCTCCTTCACGGCGCTGACGCGGGCACTGATCCGCCACAGCTCCTGCTCGCTGCCGTCGTCGAGGACCGCGTCGCGCAGGTAGTCGCCGGCGAGGAAGTCCTCGCGGTGGGCGAGGAGGCGGCGGTTGAGGACGTTGCGCTTGGTGCGGGCCCCGAGGCCGATCGCCCGGGCCGCGGCGCCGCCGATGCCGTCCCCCGATCCGCCCACGTCGAGGCTGCGGCCGAAGGTCACCGTGGAGAGCGAGCTGCCCACCTCGGCGAGCTGGCCGATCTCGCGCTGGATCTCGTCGACGAGTTCCATCCGCTCGAGGAAGTTGAGCGGGCAGGTCTTCTGGTCCACCCGGACGAGGATCTCCATCGGCACCAGCGGCCCGAGCTTCGCCTCGAGCCAACGGTAGTCCTCGCGGATCCGCGCCTTCGGGGAGAAGAGCCGCATCAGCTGCACGCTGCTCTCCACCTTGGTCATGCCGTAGGCGAAGAGCCCCATCACGGCGAGGCAGGCGACGGTGGCGAGCGCGTGGTTGCGGGTGATCCACTCCCCGACCCGCCACCAGCGGCTGTCCTCCATCGGACGCCAGTCGCCGCTCTCCGCGCTGTCCGAAGCCTTGCCGATGGCGAGCTTCGGGGGGAAGAGTTCGAGGGCCGCCGGCATGAAGAAGACGAGGATCAGGAAGCTCACCACCACGCCGATCGCCGAGAAGATCCCGAACATGCGGATCGGCACGAGTTCGCTCACCGCCAGCGTCGCCAGGCCCACGGCGGTCGTGCCGGTGGCCAGCGACAAGGGCAGGAGGGCGTGGTGGACCGACCGGCCGGCGGCCCCCTCCTGGATTCCCGTCTCGGCGATCTGGTCGCGGTAGTAGTTGGCCAGATGGATCGCGCCGCTCGTGGTGGCGACGTACACCAGCGACGGCATCGTGAGGAGGATGGCGTCGACGGGGTAGCCGGAGTACCACACGACCGCGAGGCTCGCGAACATGCTGTACACGCCCGACGCGAGCACGAGGCCCACGAGGAGCTTGCTCTTCAGGCTCCACCAACTGACGAAGAAGCCGACGACGAGCGAGAGACCGAAGAGGATGGTGACGCTCGTCTGACCGGCCTTGTCGATGGAGACGTTGTCGACCGGGGGTCCACCCATGTGGAGGGTCGCCGCCGGGATCCCGCACTCCTCGGTGGCGACGCGGGCCACGGTGTCGATCGCCCCGTGGAGATTGGCCCGGGCGACGTCGGAGAGGGTGAGGACGAGGCAGGTCTGCCGCTGGTCGGGATCGTCGGGGAGCGGCTCGCCGTCGGCCGCGCGGGGCGCCGGGCCGATGAGGGCCCCGGTGAGCCGGGTGATCGCCTCGTCACGCTCGAGGTTGAGCGGTTCCTGGGTCATCAGGTCGACCGCCCGCGGGCCGGTCTGGGCCGACTTGTAATACAGCGGCCGGTCGATCCGGGAGGCCTCTTCCGGGGGGGGAAGGAGCTTCTTGGCCAGGAGTTCGAGCCGGGGATCGGTCATGGTGCAGCCGTCCCACGACACGAGGATGAACTCCTCGCCGGCGAAGCTGCGGCGGAAGAAGCGGTAGACCTGCGTCTCGGGGTATTCGAGCGGCAGCCACCCCTTCACGTCGTTGCGGTTGTTCCCCTTCGCGTTCACCGCCCCGACCACCACCAGCGGGAGCAGGAACAGCAGGACCGCCATGATCCCGACGCTGTACCGCTGGTAGAAGTTGCTGCGGGAGTGCGTCATCACGCCTGGCCTGAAGGGCGAACCTGGGCAGGATGGGGGCGGAGCCGGAACGGTGCAACGCCCCTCGACGGGTGAAGCAACCGTACAGGGCGGACGGGTGTCAGTCCATATCGTTCCGCCAGCCTGACCCCCCTTCAGGTCAGGATCGACAACGCGCAAGTGGTTCGGAGCGAAGAACTTCCGTCGGCATCAAGGTTTGCCCAGGCGGCACGGTCGGCGGGGGGGCCGCGCTTCGATCGGCCCCCGTTCAGTCCCCGGATCCGCCGTCCGGCGCCGGTCCCGGGGGAGCGACGTCCGCGGCGCGGAAGCCTCGCTCTCGATGGCTCCCGTCGCAGAAGGGACGCCTCCCCGACCCGCCGCAGCGGCACAGCGCCACCGGGCGGCCCTCTTCCGGGAGCGGAAACTCCCTTCCCTCGTGATCGGTCACCCTGATCCGGAGCCCGAGGGCCGCCGCGTCCGGGGGCAGTTCCACCACGAGCGGCCCGTCGAGCCGGCAGCGGATCGTCAGGCTGCCGGGGGGGGTGGGGGGCCTCGGGCGTCGGTCGGCAGCCATGGTGGTTCTCCGGGGGTCACCGCCCCTCGTTCGATCCGGCGCTTTACGCCCCGGTCACGGGGAGGGAACCGCCGTCGGGGCCTCGGTCCGATCGCCGTCCCCCCGGGCTTCCTCGAAGGCCGCACCGAACCCGGGGCCAGACTCCGTCTCCGTCGGGGGACGCGGAGCGGCCGCGACCGGACCGCCCCCCGCGTCCCGGACGGTCGGCATGAAGAAGAGGTTCACGCCCGCCGCGAAGGCCGCACCGGCGACGAGTGCCACGGCGAACGCCCACCACACCCACGCGCCCCCACGCGCGACGGGCCCAGGATGGACGATCGCCTCGATGACGTCCTCGCGTGCCTCCGCCACCTCCCCCTCCAGCCGCTCCCGTTCGATCCGTTCCCATTCCTGCTCGACCGCGTCGACCCCTTCCTTGACCGGGCCGTTCGTCCGGGGGGGGAACGGGATGGAACCGGCGATCGCCGAGCGACGGTCACCGCGGGAGGGGTCTCTGGGCTCGGTCATCGGGGAGTGCTCGGGTGGGAGTCGGGCCGGGGCCGGTGGAGACAGTGTCGCGCCGGGGCAACGGTGCCGTCAAAGAAGGCCGCGGCCCGGGGTCGCGCCGGCCGCCGGCGGCGGTCCGTCGGGGGTGCCGTCCCAGGGGTGTCGGGGGGGACGCCGGGAGAGCCACCACCAGAGCCCGAGGGCGGCACCCAGGAGGAGGAGCGAGACCAGCTGCGAGATCGACAGCGGTGTGCCGAGTGCCGGCGGTTCGTCGACCCGGATCATCTCGAGCAGGAACCGCGACACCGGGTGGAGCGCGAGTACCAGGGCGAACACCGCCCCGTCGCGCCGGGCCAGGGGGGTGTAGGCGACGGCGAGGAGGGAGAGGATCGCCGCGTCGATCGCGGCGTAGATCTGCGCCGGATGCACCGGGAGGCTTCGGGGGAGGGGGCCGTCACCCTCCGCACGGATCAGGCCACGCGCCACCTGATCGAGCCATGGGGGGCTCTCGGCCGGAAAACGCGTCCCCCAGGGCAGGTCGCAGAGGCCGCCGTAGCAGCAGCCGTTCAGGAAGCAGCCGAGGCGGCCGATCGCGAGGCCGAGGAGGAGGCCGGGGGCGATGCAGTCGGCCAGCCGCGGCAGCGACAGCCCGCGCCTCGCGGCGAAGCGCCACGCCGCGATCGCGGCGGTGGGGAGCGAGCCGAACACCGTCAGCCCCCCGGCCGCGACGTTGAGCACCCCCGGAATCCCCTCGTGGAGCGGCCGGCCGGGAGGGAAGAAGCGGTCGTGGTACTCGATGACGTGGAACAAACGCGCGCCGACGATCCCCCACAGGAACACCTCGAGGCCGAGCGCGAGGATCGTGTCGGCGTCGTAGCCCGCGGCGCGCCCGCGCACCACGGAGAGCCAGGTGCCGGCGGCCGCCGCGAGGAGGAGCATCGTGCCGTAGCCGCGCACCGGCACCCCCGCGCCGTCGTCGAGCGCCGGGAGGAGCCAGAGGATCATGGCGCCGGCGAGGAGCAGCGGCGGCCCCACGCCCGCCACCGCCTCGCGCACGCCGCCGCGCCGCCAGGCGAGCGACAGCCCGATCACCCCCGCCACGGCCCAGATCGCGAGGAGGATGCCCACGCCGAAGAGCGGGAGGCCACCGATCCGCGACGGGACGTGGAACAGCGTGGGGTGCACCGCGGGCTCCGGTGGAGGCTTCGGGGACGGAGGCGGTCAGCGGCGCGGCGGGAGCGGGTGGTTGTCGATGAGACGCGTCGACCCGAGCCGACCGGCGACCAGCGCGATCGCGCCGTGGCGCTCGTCGGGGGGCCCGAGCGAGTCGGGATCGACGACGGCGGCGTAATCGACGGCGATGCCGCGGGCCTCGAGCGCGCCGCGGATCGCCCCCTCGACCGCCGCGACGTCGGCACCGGCGAGCCACCCGAGTTCCGCCGCACGGAGCCCTTCGTGGAGCGCCACGGCGCGGCGGCGCTCGTCGGCGGAGAGGTAGGCGTTCCGCGAGCTCATCGCCAGACCGTCCGCTTCGCGGACCGTGGGACAGACCTCGACGGTGATCGGCAGCGCCAGGTCGGCCACCATCCGGCGCACCACCACCGTCTGCTGCCAATCCTTGGCGCCGAAGTAGGCGACCTCGGCGGGGACGACGTTGAACAGCCAGCACACGATCGTCGCCACGCCGGAGAAGTGCCCGGGGCGGATCTCCCCCTCGAATCGCGCGGCGGGCGCGTCGACGACGACACGCGTGGCGTGGCCGGCGGGATAGGCGGTCCCCGTGTCGGGGAGGAAGACGTGCCGGGCGCCGTGGGCGGCGAGCAGGCGGAGATCCGCGTCGAGGGTGCGCGGATAGCGGGAGAAGTCCTCCCGTGGGCCGAACTGCGTCGGGTTGACGAAGATCGAGACGACCACGTCGTCGCACTCCCGGGCGGCCTTCTCCACCAGGCTCGCATGCCCGGCGTGGAGGGCGCCCATCGTGGGCACGAAGCCGACGCGCCGTCCGCCACGCCGCGCCGCGAGGACGGTGTCGCGCATCCGGTGCGGGTCAGGCTCGATGCCGGGGAGTCGATCGGGAAGGTCGGTCATCCGGCCGCCTCCACCGCCGCGATCGCCTCGTCGACCGCGCGGCCCATGTCGTCCGCCTCGACGATCACCAGCGCCGGCGGCCGCTGCGCCGCGCCGCGGCACCGCAGCCGGGCGAGGAGACGTTGCTGGAGCCGGTCGAGCGCGGCGGCGTCGGGGTCGGGGGTGAGTCCGGCGAACAGTTCGCTCGCTTCGCACCCCGCGCGCGACAGGCAGGCGATCCTTTCCCCGATCCCCGCGGGGGCGAGCCGGAGGAAGATGGCGACGTGCGGC
Organism: uncultured Chitinophaga sp.; assembly: GCA_964567835.1. Taxonomy (GTDB): domain Bacteria; phylum Planctomycetota; class Planctomycetia; order Pirellulales; family UBA1268; genus QWOP01. Next base: position 24,165 of record CAZMOU010000025.1, read on the forward strand.
GGCACGGTGGCCGCCTCCACCTCCGCCTGCCGCGCGACGAGCACCGAGAGGGCCCGGGGGGGCAGCGTCTCCTCCGCCAGCACCGGCAGCGCCCCGAGCCAGTAGTCGGCGACGGTGCCGTGGGCGTCGGCGGGCCAGGTGACCGCCTCGAGCGGCGCCGCGAGGCGGACGAGCGCCTCGATCCATTCCGACTCGTCGACGCCGCGCGGCATCGCCGTCCTGGCGTGGACGTGCCGCGCGAGCGTCGCGTCGGCGACGGCGGCGGCGACCTCTGCCGCGCCGGCGCCCGGCACGCCGACGACGCTCACGTGGAGGTGGGGGGCGGAGATGTTGTCGAGGAGGTCGCGGAGGCTGCAGCCGGCGACGGGATGGAGCAGGTCGGGGGCGATCTCCACCGCCGGCTCGAGGACGAAGCGGCGCGTCACCATCCGCGGATGGGGGACGGTCAGCGCCGTCCCACCGGCGGCCCCGTCGTCGATCACCACGTCGTCGTAGAGGAGCAGGTCCAGATCGACGGTACGGGGCCCCCAGCGTTCCGCGCGATCGCGATGGAGCGTGTTCTCCACGGCGGCGAGCAGGCCGAGGAGTTCGTGGGGGGAGAGTTCCGTGTCGATGAGGCAGGCACCGTTGAGGAACGGCGGCTGATCGGGCGGGCCACCCACCGGCCTGGTCTCGCGATGTCGGCTCACCGCCTCGAGACGCACCCCCGGCATCACGCCCAAAAGCTCGATGGCACGGTCGAGCTGCTCGCGCCGCGCTCCCTGGTTGGAGCCGCATCCAATGAGGCAGCGGGGCATGTGAGGGTCATCCCGGCGGTCGTCGCCCGCCCGTCCCTGGGGCAGGTCACCATCGCGGGAATTGTTCTCCGCGGCGGGTGCCCGCGGCAAGCGCCGGGCGACGCCACGCTCCCTCCCCGACCGATCCGGACCGGTCCGCGGCGCGGGATCGCAGCGCACCACCACCATCCCCCGGCGGATGCCGGGGGAACCCCTCACCGAGGGGGATTTGTCGGAAGGGAAGGGGGGGACATCCAGGCCACGACCAAGGTCGTCGACTATCGCTCCCTCAAGTCGTCGCCCCCCAAATCCTCCAACGGTACGGTGCACTCCTGCCGATCCGGTGTCCGATGCGGAAGTGACGGCCGATCGCCGCCGTCGCCCCACGATCGACCATCCGCCGCCGCTCCTCGCGTCACGCGGATCAGGAACAGTGTGCCGCCGTCGAGCGCTCGCGCGGAGCCCGCTGCGACGGGGGCATGTCGGGCGTCCGCACACGTCACGATCCGTTCGTCACGCGTCGCGGAGACCCGATGCGGCGTCATTCTGTTGAGCCCGCGCGGGATGTCAAGAAGCGCGACTCGGATCCGCGCCGCATGCGAAAAAAACTCGATCGGGCGCGCCGTCGGCGGCGCGCCAGCAGCGCCAGCATGCGCCGTCGCGTGCCGCGACGACCCTTGCCAGCGCGGCGATCGGTGGCGACAACGTTCAGCGAGGCGCGGCTGCCGTCGTGGTGGCCCCGGGCGCCATGCCCGCCAGGCGTTCGCCCCATGGCATGCGGGCCGGTAATCACGGGATCGTGCCGATGACCGCGGACCTCGACGACACCGACGACGACGGCCTGCGGCCGCTCGGGGAGCGCTTCGACGACGTCCTTCCCGACGCGGATGGCGCCTCCGACGCCGCGGAAGCACCGGCCGCGCCGCCGGCCTCCGCGGGAGGCTACTGGGCGCTGTCGCGAACGCCGCTCACGAGCCTCGTCTTCACGCTCCCCCTGGTGCTCGCCTACGAGGGGGGCGTGCTGTTCCTGGGCCGCGGGTCGCCACGCAACGGCGCCGACGTCTGGCTGCGCCGTCTCCTCGATGCCCTCGGTTTCGGCGAGTATTTCCTGCTGCCGGTGCTCACGCTCCTCGGACTCCTCGCCTGGCACCACGTGGAGCACGATCGCTGGCGTTTCAGCCTCCGCGTGCTCGCCGGGATGGCCGCCGAATGCCTGTTCCTGGCGGTCGTGCTCGTGGGGATCGCCCGCTTCCAGAGCCGGATCTGGCCGCTGGCGGCCGGCGCCGGTGGCGGCGGGGTGCTCGCGCGTTTCGTCGGCTTCTGCGGCGCGGGACTCTACGAGGAGGTGCTCTTCCGCCTGCTCCTGCTACCGGCGGTCGCCTGGCTCCTGCGCCGCGCGGGTTGCGGCCCGGGTGCGGCCCTCGCGTGGGCGGCGCTCGGGACGAGCCTCGTGTTCAGCGCCGCCCATTACGTCGGGCCGCTCGGCGACACCTTCGATCTCTACGGCTTCACCTTCCGCGCCGTCGCGGGCCTGTTCTTCGCGCTGCTGTTCCTCGTCCGCGGTTTCGGCATCGCCGCCGGCACGCACGCCGCCTACGACATGCTCGTCGGCCTGCTCCCCTGACCGCGCGGCGCCCGGGATCGGCGGTCACGGATGGTGGCCCGGCGCGGTGGCTCCTATACTGGCCGCTCGGTAGGTCCCGTCGCCCGACGGGGCCCTTCCCTGTGCCCGGCGGAGGATCCGGTCGCGTGTTGTCGGTGCGTCCCAGAGTCGGCGATCTCGTGTTCCAGCTCTACGGGCGCGTCCTGCACCCGGAACTGTTCGAGATCCATGCGTCGCGGTCGATCGACCGCGGCGCCTTCTCGGCGACCGTGTCGATCACCAGCGCCGGCCATCTGGTGAGCTGGCGGAAGGACGGACTCGTGCTCACGGAGGTGGCGGCCTCCGCCACGCAGCCCCTGCCGCAGAAGCGTCGGCTCTTCTCCTACCGGCTTTCGGGTGAACGCCGCGACCGGATGGAATGCCGCGGGGGGGCCTGCTACCAGATGTGCTTCCAGCTCGAGACCGTCGCCCCGGAACTGTTCTGGACGTTCCAGCAGGAACTGCTCGCCGGCGGCGGCCGCCAGGGGCTTCTCCACCGCTTCGAGTCGGGGAGCCGGATGGCGCTGGGGGCGGTGAGCTGGTTGAGCATCGACACGACGGCGAAGACGTTGCTCGTGCAGGCCTTCCACACCTTTCCCGACGATCTTGCGATCGTGAAGAGCCAGACGTTGTTCGAGATCCCCTGAACGTTCCGTGTGCACGGCAGATGCGACCGCCGCGGCCGTCCGCCGCGGTCCGAGAGGAGGGCCGATCGATGTCCCCGACCCCGACCGACGCCGCGCCGCGCAGGAGCCGCGTGCTCATCGCCGACGACAACGAGCCCAACCGCGAGCTGCTCGAGGTCTATCTGGCCGACATCGACTGCGAGATCGCCACCGCCGTCGACGGCAAGGACACCTTGGAGAAGGTGGCCGAGTTCCGTCCCGACGTCATCCTCCTCGACGTCATGATGCCGAAGCTGTCCGGGTTCGAGGTCTGCCAGCGCCTCAAGTCCGATCCCGCCACCAGTGCCGTCATGGTGCTCATGGTGACGGCCCTCGGCGAGCTCGGCGACATCGAGCGCGCGGTGGAGTCGGGCACGGACGACTTTCTCTCCAAGCCGGTCAACCGGGTGGAGCTGGTGAAGCGCGTGGAGAACATGCTCAAGCTGCGGCACGTGACCGACGAGCTCGAGCGGCTGCGGAAGTACATCAGCAGCATGGACGACGACCTGCCGCCGCGGTGAGCGTCAGCCCCTCGCGCCGCCGATGCCGACGGCGTCGAGGACGCGGATCGTGGCGGGGGACTTGTTGAGCACGTAGAAGTGGATGCCGGGGACGCCGGCGGCCACCAGCTCCTCCACCTGCTTCGCCGCGAAGTTGACGCCCGCCTCGAATTGCGCCTTCTCGTCGTCGCCCGCCGCCTCGAACGCACGGGTGAACGCCTCCGGGAGCCGTGCCTTGCAGAGGGTGGCGATGCGGCGGATCTGGGCGTAGTTGGTGACCGGCATCACGCCCGGCACGATCGGCGCCTGCACGCCGAGGCGCCGGCAGGCGTCGCGGTACCGGAAGAAGTCGTCGTTGTCGTAGAACAGCTGCGTGACCACGACGTCGCCGCCGGCTTCGACCTTGCGCTTCAGGTTCTCGAGGTCGGCCTGTGGGGAGGGGGCTTCCTGGTGGGTCTCGGGATAGCCGGCCACGAGGATCCCGAAGCGCGGAAACTCGGCGCGGATGAGGGCCACGAGCTCCGAGGCGTACGACAAGCCCCCCTCGACGGCACGGAAGGCGGACTGCCCCTGGGGCGGATCGCCGCGCAGGGCGACGATCGCCGCCACGCCGAGTTCCTCGGCCTCGCGGAGGTAGCCGCGCAGCTCCTCCACGGTGCTCCCCACGCAGGTCAGGTGGCTGGCCACGGCGACGGGATGGCGGCGGCGGAGGCCGGCGAGGATCTCGAGCGTCTTGCCGCGGGTCGAGCCACCGGCGCCGTAGGTGCAGGTGATGAGGGCCGGCTCCCAGGCGACCAGATCGTCGACGGTCCGCCACATGTTCGCCTCCGACTCGGGCGTCTTCGGGGGGAAGAGCTCGAAGGAGAGGGCGATGCGACCGGCGCCGTAGGCGGAGGTGATGGACACGTGGTGGATCCGTGGGGGAGGGCGGGCGGACGGGTGGAAGGGGCCTGCCCGCGGCCCTGATTGTAGGCGGGCGGCGGGACGGCGGCAGCGCCGGCGCGGGGCGGCCCGCGGGCGGAGGAGGCGGCGGGAGGCTGGCGGAGGGGAGGCCGGTTCCGTAGGCTGTCGCCGTCGGCCGGAGTGGCGGAATGGCAGACGCGGCGGACTCAAAATCCGTTGCCAGCAATGGCGTGTGGGTTCAAGTCCCACCTCCGGCACTTGAGGATTCCCGGGGCAGGCGGACGCCGTGCTCCCGTCGCGCGACCCCCTGACGGGGCATCGCCGCGCGCGGCCCGCGGTCCGGGGAGATCGCCGCAGCGTGTTCCCCGTCGACGGAGAGCCATCGACGGAGAGCGTGTCTCGCCGCATCCTCGCCGCGACGGCCCCTCGAGCGGCGCCTGCATCGGTCGCGCGGCCATCGGTCGCCAGAGTCGCGCCGCAGGTCGGCAGCGGACATCCCCTTCGAGGAGCCCGCCGCACGTCGGCCCGCATCCGCCCGATCGGCCGCCGCAACGACGAGGGGAGCGGGCCCCTCTCGGACGCCCGCTCCCCCGTGGATGCGTCACGATGCGCGGGAGTCGGTCAGGCCGCCTCGAGCCGACGACGTTCGAGGAGGCCGAGCGTGCCGGTGAGCAGGGCGAGGACGGTGCCCAGGCCGGCGGGGTCGATCTCGGGGACGGCACCGGGGGTGGCGGAACCGATGTAGGTGTCGGTCAGGTACCGTTCGACCTGCGTCACTTCCGTGGAGGTGAGTAGACGGTCCCAGATCAGGAGGGCCGCGATGGTGCCGCCGAAGAACTGATGCGGGCCGGCCCCCGGCAGATCCAGATAGCCGATGGAGAGCGAGCCGTCGTCGTTGACCGAGGCGGCATAGGGATTGCCCGGTCCCGGGATCGACGCGCCCCCCACGTAGGCCGTGATCGTCTGCGGGTTGTCGCCGGCGAACGAGATGCCGAGCACCCGATTCGTCCCCGGCGCCGCGTCGGTGACATTCCATGCCGTGGCGCCGTTCTTGGTCTGGACCTGCAGGTTGCCCCCCACGAACCCCATGCCGCGGCTCCATCCACCGGTGCCGCCGTCGAAGCTGAAGAGGTTCTGGTAATTGACGGAGGGACCGATCTTCTCCGCCACCACGAACGCCGTCAGGTTGGCGGCGCGGTTCATCCGGAGCGTGTCCGCGAAGCCGCTGCTCGTGCCGTTGAACGCGAGTCGTTGGGCCGTCGTGACGCCGTCGAGCAGCGTGTAGGTCTGCTGGGTGACGTTCCTGCCGAAATACGTGTCGGACGTGGCGTTGTACGTCGCTCCGGCCGTGCCGGTGTTGACCCACACCTGCCGGCCCGCGCCGGCATGGCCACCCGTGGGATCGAACGTCAGGTTCGCGGCCTCCAGGCGGAGCAGGGCCTGATCCAGGACGCCAGCCGGGGCGGTGCCGGTCAGGCCGCCGAGGCACGACAGGGCGGCGAGCAGGAGTCTCGTCATCCGTTTTTGCATGAATCACCGTCATCCGCGGGGAGATGGGGGGCGAGCGGCCCTCTTCGTCGTCGTCGGGTCGCTCGAAGAGCGGATGTCCGCTCTTCAAGCCTTTGGCGTGGAAACGTCGACGCTCGCGCCACGAAAAAACGGGATCCCGCCGGAGGGCAGGAACGAGGGACCGATCCTCCCCGCCACCGGGAAGGCCGTCAGGTCGGCGCGGGCCCTCGGCCGCTCGTCAGTAGTCGCCTCCGGGGTGATCGCCCCCCTTGGCCGTCAGCAGGGCGGCGAACACCTGCGGTGCGATCGAATCGGCGATGTACCGGGCCGACCCGTCGGCCATCGACACGTTCATGCCGCCGGGGTGGAACGCGTAGGGTTCGCTGTCGTTGTTGCAGCTCATGATGCACGTCCCCGTGCCGCTCGAGCCGTTGATCGCACCGGTGACCGGGTCGGTGCCGTCCATCGAACCGGCGGCTCCGTCGGGGTCGGTCCAGCCGAAGCCCTCGGGGCGGGGGAGGAGCTTGTTCTGCGCCCGCTTCACGAGGTAGTGATTCGGACGCCCGCCGCTCTCCATCACCATGATCGTGTGGCTGAGGCCGTCGAGAATCTCCGCGATCTTGCTGTCGCGGCCGTTGACGAGCGCGCCGTCGTGGTCGGAGGTGCCGGCGGGGTTCGTGATGCCGTTGGCCGTGTAGAACCGGTGGCGGAGACGGTGCATCACGATGTAGTCGAGCGGCCCCATCGTCTTGCCGTCGATGTTCGTGCCGGTCCCCGCCGCGGGCAGCCGCGACGCACCGGGCCCCGACGCACAGACGAAGAGCGGAACCACGGTCTGGCCGGTGACGGCGTTGACCCCGGTGTTCCAGGGGACCGACTTGTCGTAGAGGCGGGCCAGGGATCCCTCCTCGAAGTAATCGAGCACGAGGACCGGCCAGCTCATCACGCTCGCCGGCGTCGTCTTGGCGACGGGGCGGGAGTTGGGCAGCCTGTTGAAGGCCGTGACGTAGTTGTGGAACGACAGGCCGATCTGCCGCATGTTGTTGGTGCAACTGGTCCGCCGCGCCGCCTCGCGGGCCGCCTGCACGGCCGGCAGGAGGAGCCCGACGAGGGTGCCGATGATGGCGATCACCACGAGCAGTTCGACGAGCGTGAACGCGCGTGGCGTTCCGAGGGGCGACGCCGACCGGGGTGCGGTGGTCATGGCAGCATCCTGGGACGTGGGGTGGCGGAAGGTGGAAAGAGGACCGACGTGCCGGGCACGCTCGACCGACCCCGGGAGTTGACCATTCCGCCGTCCCTTTTTGATGAGGGTCCGGCGAGAAAACCGTGTCTTTTCGATGAGGGCTCCGGGGGCGACGAAGAGGGCGATTCGTCGTCGTGCCGCGCTCGTCCGCCCCGCCGACCGCTCGCCGCCGCCGAGCGTGTCGCCCGGGTCCACGTCGCTCCGCGGGGCGGAGGCCCGGGGGCGTCGACGTCGCCCTTCGTCCACGGCCCGCTAGCGGCTCGCCTCGATCGGCACTTCGCAGAACGTCAGCGCGGCGATGCCGCCGGTGCCGACGAGGATCGTGTCCTGATTCCAGGACGACTCCCGCAGATAGGTGATCCGCCCGGCGGTCGAGGGGCCGCCGAGGCGCAGCGTGAGCACGTTGCCCGCGACGGCCCCGCCCGCCACCATGCCCCCCTCCCCGTCGAGGAAGAACTGTCCCGCCAGGGCGTCGTCCCAGCGGACCGGCTGGTCGAACTCGAGCGCCACCGCGTCGGCGGCGACGCGCGTCGCGCGCAGCAGGTTCGGCGGCGTGATCGAGTCCGTGGGGACCACGCCATGGTGATCGCGCTCGATGAGGGGCTGGAGGAGCCGGGCGAACTCGCCCCAGCCGACGAGCGGATAGTGGCATCCCCCCGGGGGACGCACGCCGACGGTGGACATGATGCTCATGGTCGAGAACAGCCGCGGCAGCGTGCGCTGCTGCTCGCGGAGCCGGTCCCCCGATCCCTCGCGGCCCCCCATGGCGCAGGCGTCGGGCCAGATCTGGAACAGGTAGTACTGCCGCACGTTGGGGTAATCGCGCTTCCATCCCCCGGCCATCGCCACGAACGATCGCTGGTAGGTCTCCCAGCCGTACGCGCCGCTCGGCCCGTCCGCCCCCTGGTCGCTCTCCCCCTGGTGCCAGACGATCCCGCGGATGCCGTGCGTGATCCGCGCCTGCCGGGCCCGCCAGAGCGTGCGGCCGTAGATCGTGGTGCGGTCGGTCGGGTCGGCGTCGTTCCGCTGGTGCTGGTCGATGCGCGTGCCGCCGACCGCGCCGTTGATGATGAACACCGGGATGCGGCGGCTCTCGACGAGGCGCTTGGCCAGTTCCATGCCCCACCAGCCGAGTTCCGCTCGTTCGCCGGCCCGCGCCCTCCACACCGGACGGCACCAGAGATTCTCCCCGTCGTCACGCGGGTCGGACGGCGGGTGGCCGTAGCTGCGGATCCAGGGGCTGGTCTCCGGGGGCGACGTCTCGGGGGTGTCGGTGGCGAGGGCGTTGGACTGCCCGTCGATGAGATAGGCGTCGCCGCAGACGAGATCCCCCACGCGGTCGAGGACCCGCTCCCGGTCGCCCGTCCTCACGCCGAACTCCACCCGGTAGATGACGAGCCCCGGATCGAGCTTCAGGGCGAGGGCGTACGCGCCGTCGGCCCCCGGCGCCGCGGTCTCGGTGGCGACGGGACGGTCGTCGGCGAAGAGCCGGAGAAAGACCGCGTCGGCCGGCTCGTCGAGCGTGCCGGTGTAGAAGAGCGTCCCCTGGTTCGCGTCGTCGCGGGGGTAGAACTGCCCCTCGCGGGGCTTCTCGTCGGCGTCGGGCACGCGCTGCACCCAGGCGTCGCGCGCGGGCTCCGTCACCTCGATCCGGGTCGATCGCGTGACGGCCCGCCCGCCGTTTCGCAGCGTGGCGGTCACGGTGAGGGTGCCGCTGTGTTGGGCGCGCAGGAGCCGCAGCCGCCCCGGCACCACCTCCGACACGACGGCGAACGGTCCTGCGTCCCATGCGGTCTCGATCTCCCCCGCCCCCGCTCGCGCGAGCGCGGGGAGATTCGTGATCCGCGGCACGACCTCGATCGTGCCGCGGCCGTCCCATGCCGCCGGCGCGTCGAGCGTGAACTCCGGCTCGGGGATCGCCTCCCCGATCGCGACCGGGATGTCCCGCGTCCTCGCCCCGTCGGCGCACACGGCCCGGAAGCGGAGGGTCGCGGTCGCATCCCCGGTGACGCGGCCGGCGTCGAACGTGCAGGAGAAACGATCGACGGCGACCACCTCCTCGACGCCGTCGCGCACCACGCTCCAGACCACCTTCCGGGCCCCGCCCGCCTCGGCCGTCACCGTCGCCCGCTCTCCCTCGCGGAGGTCGAGCCGCTCCGCCGACACCGAGAACGTCTCCCCCGGACGGACCACCGGCCCGACGAGCGTCTGCAGCGGCTTCTGGTTCTCGTACTCGAGCCTCACCCACTCCGGCGGGCGCACGACGCGCGACAAGCGGACCTCGTCGAGGTCCCCCTCGAAGTCGTCGTTGCCGTACCAGCCGCCGAACCAGAGCCGCGCCGGACTCTTGATCGCCATCGTGGAGCCGGCGTGGGCGTTCGTCCCGTCGAGCCGGCCGTTGACGTAGATCCGTGCCTCCCCCTCCTCGAAGGTGTGGAGCACGTGCGTCCATTCGCCCGGCACGAGCCCGCCGCCGCTCGTCACGTCGCCGCCGGAGAAGTAGCAGTCCATGCGGACGCGCGGCGGGCTGCGGTACTGCATCACCACCTTCCCCCGCGCCTCCTCGTTGCCCCAGCCGAGGAGCGTCGTGTTGGGCTTCGTCGCGCGGAACCAGGCTCCGGTCGAGTGCGGCTGCGAGCCGGCGGGCAGGGTGGCGATCGCGTCGCCGCAGAAGATGCCGGCGCCCCCCGGGAAACGACGCGCCGCGCCGACGACGCCGGCGATTGCCGTCGTGCCCGTGTCCTGGGCCGGCAGTCCGCCGACCTCGTCGCGGATCGTCCCGTCCATGTGCCAGACGCCGACGTGGCCGTTCGCCGCGTCGAAGACGGCGCGGCCGTCCGACGCGTCGGCCGCGTCCTCCCGGCCCCAGAAGAGCCGAAGCACCTGCGCGTCGTTGCCCCGGATCGTGGGCACGCGCACCCAGACGGCGGCCTCGCCCCGCGCCGCGTCGAAGGTCTCGATCTGGTGCGGCAGCGCCGCGCCCGCACTCGAGGCGAACCGCAGGTCGGCGCCGTCCTCCCTGGCCTCGGCGAAGGGGAAGGAATCGCCGTGCAGCCGGACGAGCAGGGGGAACTCCCGCACGGTGCAGTCCGCCGGCAGATCGGCCCCCTCGGGCGTCGTGAGGATGTAGACCTCGCCGGAGTGCTTCCAGCCGTCGGGGGGCGCCGCGGGGGAGGCGATCGCCACCAGGCAGGCGACGAGCGAGAGGAGGGGGCGCATCGGGGCGTCTCCGGGGAAGGCGGGCGGGGAGATTGGAGACCACGCCGCGCGCCGCCGCCAGCCCCGCGGCGCGCGCCTGGGCCGTGCCTTGCGCCCGGGGCGCCGTGAGTCGGGCCGCCGGGAGTCGGGCCGGAGGACCGGGTTCCCGATGCAGCCTTTCAGGCCGGCTTCGATCGGCGTCGTTCGAGCAGGCCGAGGGCGAGGGCGGCGGCGGCCATGGCGACGAGCGACGCCGCGCCCGGTTCCGGCACCACCGCGACGCC
>CAZMOU010000026.1:0-33675 GCA_964567835.1 uncultured Chitinophaga sp.
CCGCCCGGATGGTCGCCATCGCCGGGGTGCGGCTCGTCGTCGGCGCGGAGTCCACCGACGCCATCCTCGGGGCCCTCGGCGGGATCGTCCCGGTGCCGGCGTGCGGCCATCCCCCGGCGCCGGGGTTCGTCGATCCGGACGTCGCGCTCGACGACCTCGCCTACGTCCTCTTCACCTCCGGATCGACCGGGGATCCGAAGGGGGTGGAGATGCCGCACGGGCCGCTCGCGGCGCTCTTCGACTGGCAGCAGCGGAGCACGCCCCGCGCCCCCGGCGACCGCACCCTCCATTTCGCCAGCACCGGCTTCGACGCCGCTTTCCAGGAGATCTTCGCCGCCTGGGAGGCGGGGTGCACGGTCGTCGTCGCCGACGAGGAGGTGCGACGCGACCCGGCCCGGCTCGTCGCCATCGTCACGAGCGAGCGGATTGACCGGGCGATCCTCCCCACGGCGATGCTCGTGCCCTTCGCCGAGGCGGTCCTCGCCGCCGGGGTCATCCCCACGCTCCTCCGCGACGTGATCGTGGCGGGCGAACGATTGCACGTGACCGACACGGTGCGGCGCCTGTTCGCCGCCCTGCCCGCCTGCCGGCTGTGGAACCACTACGGCCCGACCGAGAGCCACGTGGTCACCGCGCACCTCCTCGCGGGCCCCCCGGCGGCGTGGCCGGACCATCCACCGATCGGCCTGCCCATCGACGGTGCGGACGTGTGGATCGCCGGTCCAGCCGGCGTTCGGCTCCCGGCCGGCTGCGTCGGCGAGATCATCCTCGGCGGCGGGTGTCTGGCCCGGGGCTACGCCTCGCGGCCCGATCTGACGGCGGAGCGGTTTCCCGTCGAGACGGGGCCGGCGGCCGGGACGCGGACCTACCGCACCGGCGACCTCGGATGGATCGGGCCCGATGGCACGATCGAGTGCCTCGGCCGCAACGACCGGCAGATCAAGATCTCCGGCCACCGCATCGAACCGGGAGAGATCGAGTCGGCGCTGGCAGCCTGTCCGGGCGTGCGGCGCGCGGCGGTGATCGTGCGGCGCGACGGCGCGGCGGTGCGTCTCGTGGGGTTCCTCGAGGTCGATTCCGACTGGCCGGGTGCGCGGGTGACCCGCGACCGGCTGCGGGCCACGCTCTCCGAGCCGATGGTTCCCGCCCTCCTCGTGCCGCTCGGGAGTCTTCCCGGCAACGTCAACGGCAAGATCGACCGGCAGCGCCTGGCCGCGCTGCCGATCGAAACCGGGGACGAGGGCCCGACGTCGGCCGACCGCGAACCACCCCGCGGTCCCGTCGAGACGACCGTCGCCGAGGAATGGTCGAGGATCCTCGGTGTCCCACGGGTCTCCCGTGAGGACGACTTCTTCGCGCTCGGCGGTCACTCCCTCCCGGCGATGATGCTCGTCGCCGCGATCGACGGCCGGTGCGGCGTGCGGATGCCGGTGCGCACGGTGTTCGAGCGACCCAGGCTCGCCGACCTCGCCGCCGCCGTCGCCGATCGGCTCGCGTCGAACGGAGGGACCGGCGCCGGGGGGATGGCCGATCCTCCACGCGCCGCGGATGCCGGGGCCGCCCCGGCGCTGCCCGCGCAGCGCGGCATGTGGCTCTTGCAGGAGATCCTCCCCGATCCGGCGGCCTACAACCAGCCCGTCGCCCTCCGGCCGACGGGGCCCGTCGACTGGGATGGCTTCCGGCTCCTTCTCGTCTCGGCGATGAACCGGCATCCGGCGCTCCGCGCGAGCCTGGTCGTCGAGGACGGGGTGCTCATGGAACGGCACGTGGCCGTCGGCGAGCACGCGCTGCCCTGGAGCGTCGAGCCGGGCGTCGGCCCCGGCGCGATCGACGGGGCGCTCCGCGACCATGCCCGGCAGCCCTTCGATCTCTCCCGCGCGCCGCTCTGGCGGGCCGTCCTCTTCCCCGACGCGGCGCCCCACGGCGTCCTCCTCCTCCTCTTCCATCACGCCATCGTCGACGACTGGTCGATCCGCACCCTCCTCGGCGAGTTCGCCGCGGGGCACGCGGCCGACGCGGCGGCGAGCCTGCCCCCGGCTCCGCCGGCGCCCCCGGCCGCGCCGGAAGACCGCACCTGGTGGTCGCGCGTCCTCGAAGGGGCCCCGGCGGCGATCGCGTGGCCGGGTCGCGGCACGCCGCCCGAGGCGCCCACGGGACGGGGCGCCGTGGTGCGCTTCGCCATCCCCGCGGAGATCGTGACCGCCTGGCAGCGCGTCGCGCGCGACGCCGACGCGACGCTGTTCCACGCCTGGCTCGGAGCGACGCACGTCTGGCTGCAGCGCGTCGCGGCGTGCGGCGACAGCGTCGTCCTCACGCCGGTGGCGACGAGAACGGCGGCGGCCCTGCAGTCGGTCGTGGGCTGCCATCTGAACACCCTGCCCACGCGGCTGCAGCGTCCCTCCGCCGGTGCGACGGCCGCGGCGCTGACCGCCACCGTCCGCGCCTCCTTCCTCGACTCGCTCGATCGTGGCGGCCTGCCCTTCGACGAGATCGTCGCGGCCGTTCCCGGATCCTCGGGCAAGGGGATGCAGCCGCTGGCCAACGTGATGTTCGTCCTGCTCGACGACCGTCACGTCGACCGGCGGATCGGCACCGTCGCGGTCGAGCAGGTTCCCCTCCACACCGGCACCGCCCGCTTCGATCTCACGCTGGCGGTCTCGCTCGTGCCGGACGGCGGGGCCGAGGTCTGCGTCGAGTACGCGCTCGACGCGCTCGACGAGGCGCGGGTCCGGGCGATGGCAGGACGCCTCGTGCGTCTGCTCGAGGCGGTCGCCGCCGACCCCCTCGTCGATCTCGACGCGCTCGACCTCCTCGACGAGGGGGAGCGCCGCCTCCTCCTCGGCGCGTTCGCGGGCCATCCGGGCGGGCCGGGGGAGCCGACGACGCTCCACGGGCTGGTCGGTGCCCGACCGCCGCACGCCCCGGATGCCTTGGCCATCCTGGACGGGGACCGGGCGTGGACCAGGGAAGCCCTCGAACGGCGGGCACGCGGCATCGCGGACCTTCTCCGCGGCGTCGGCGCCGGCCCCGGGACCCGGGTCGGGGTGACGGTGCGGCGCTCGGCGGAGTACGTCGCGGTCGTCCTCGGGGTGCTCCGCACCGGTGCGGCGTGGGTGCCGCTCGACGTCGCGGCCGCACCCGCGCGGGCGGAGTTCATCGCCGCCGACGCCGGCCTCGTGGCGGTGGTCACCGAAGGCCCCGCGGGTATTCCGCTCCCCCCCTCCGTGGCCCTCGTGGACGTCGCCGGAGGCTGGCCCGCCGCCGGCTCCCCCGCCGCGTCCGCCGAGGTCGTCGTCGATCCGTCGGCGCCGGCCTACCTGCTCTACACGTCGGGATCGACCGGGAAGCCGAAGGGAGTGGTGGTCTCCCACGCGGCGGCGGTGGCGTTCGTCCGTGCGATGCAAGCCCGGCATCCGCTCGCCGCGGACGACCGCTTCCTCTTCGCCACCGGCACCACCTTCGACATCTCCGTGTACGAGGTCTTCGGGGCGCTGGCGGCCGGGGCGACGATCGTCGTCGCGCCGGCGGGGATTCCCGATCCGGCCGCGATCGCCGACCTCATGATGGGGTCCGGGGTCACGGTCGCGCAGTTCGTGCCGTCGTTCCTCGATCTTCTCCTCGAGCGTGGGGAGTTCACCGGGAGCGGCGTGCTGCGGCGCGTGGTCTCCGGGGGCGAGGCGCTGTCGACATCCCTGGCGACGCGGTTCCACCGCGTCTGCGGTGCCGAGTTGGTCAACGGGTACGGTCCCACCGAGGCGACGGTGTACGTCACCACGTGGACCTGTCCGCGGGGGGAGGCCTCCGCCGCGCCGCCGATCGGGCGTCCGCTCGACGGCGTCCGTGCCCGGATCCTCGACGTCGCCCTGCGGCCGGTACCGGTGGGCGTGCCGGGGGAGTTGTTCGTCGGCGGGGTGCAACTCGCCGACGGCTACCACGGACGAGCCGACCTCACGGGCGACCGTTTTCTCGCCGATCCGTACGGTACCCCGGGAGAGCGTCTCTACCGCACCGGCGACCTGTGCCGCTGGAGGGAGGACGGGAACATCGAGTTCCTCGGGCGCCTCGACCACCAGGTGAAGATCCGCGGCCACCGCATCGAACCTGGCGAGGTGGAGTCCGAGATCGAGCGCATCGAGCGCGGGAGCCGGGCGGTCGTCGTCGCCCGCGAGGATCGGCCGGGGCGGAAGAGGCTTGTGGCGTACGTCGCCGGCGGCGGGGAGTGGGACGAGGCGTCGCTGCGCCGGCGGCTCGGGGCGAGGCTCGAGGCGGCGGCGGTGCCCGCGCGGATCGTCCGCCTCGAGGCGTTCCCGCTCACCCCCACCGGCAAGATCGATCGCGGGGCGCTCCCGGTGCCCCATGACCAGGGCGATCGTGAGCGTGCCGCGGAACCGCCGCAGGGTCCGACCGAAGCCGCCATCGCGGCGATCTGGTCGGAGGTGATCGGGTGCGGGGTGGTGGGCCGTGGCGACCGATTCTTCGACGTGGGTGGCAATTCGCTCCTGGCGATGCGGATGGTCGGCGCGGTGGAGCGGGCGGTGGGGGTGCGCGTGCCGATGCGAGCGGTGTTCGTCGCCCCCCGACTCGACGAGTTCGCGGCGCTCGTGAACGCGGCACGGGACGCGGCCGCCTCCCGGTCGACCGCCAACGTGGACGACGCCCCGGAGGCGTGCGCGGAGGGTATCCTCCGGGGCTCGCGCACCCTCGTGCCGCTGCAGCCGCGCGGGGAACGCGCGACGCTCTATCTGTGCCACGGATG
This sequence comes from uncultured Chitinophaga sp., assembly GCA_964567835.1. GTDB lineage: Bacteria > Planctomycetota > Planctomycetia > Pirellulales > UBA1268 > QWOP01. Next base: position 4,757 of record CAZMOU010000026.1, read on the forward strand.
GGGGGGCGGCGTCTCCCACTTCCTACCCATCGCCCGCCTTCTCGGTCCCGAGATCCGGGTGCTCGGGATCCTCGCTCCGGGCGTCGACGGTCGACTCCCGGCGGGTGGGACGATGGGGGACTTGGTGGAGGGGTACGTCGACGACATCCTCCGGTCCCATCGGTTCGGCCCGATCCATCTCGGCGGGCACTCCGCTGGCGGATGGTACGCCTACGAGATCGCCAGGAGCCTGCGGCGGCGCGGAGTCCGGTTGGGCATGGTCGCGCTTCTCGACTCGCACCCCGCCCCCCGGGTGCCCCTGGCCGCGCTGATCGCCATGCTCGTGCCGCGCTGTCGCGAGACAGCCCGCGATGTCCTGCGCCGTTTTCGCGTCTCCTCCGCAGGGGAAGGCATGCGCAAGGCGCGGACGTTGTTCCGGCTCGCCGTCGGGGGCGCGGTCCGACCCGCGGAGGGTTCCCTCCCGGTCGTCGATCCCTACGCGGCGCTCGCCCGGGGCTGGCGATCGGGACCGTACGACGGCACGGTCGACTTTTTCCAGGCGACCGACTCGTCGGGCACCGCCGTCCCGATGTGGCGATCGCTGGCCCGGGGGGGCCTGCGCGTCCACCCGGTGCCGGTGGATCATCAGTCGCTCTACCGCGACGGCGCCGGGCCGATCGCCAAGGTGATCCGGGAGATCATACTGTCGGACGATGGCGACGTCGCCGCGACGTCCGCCCCCGGCCTGCCATGGAAGTCGCCATGTCCCTCCTCCTCGTCCTCCTCCGCGCCGACGCCCGCCGTCCATCCTCCTGGATGACGCTCGCGGCGGCGCTCGTCGTCGGCTGGGGGATCGCCGGGGGTTCCGCGGCCGGCGCCGTGCCGGCGGCATGGCTCTGTGGCGCCGCGCTGGCGGTGGCGGCGATCGGCGCGCCGCGGCCGGACGCGGCCGCGCCGCTCCTGGACGTCGATGCGTGGGCCGGCGCGCGCGTGGCCTGGCCGGCGCTGGGGGCGATCGCGGGGACGCTCCTCCGGGCGGCGTCGGGGAGCGCGCGTACGGACGCCGCGGTCCTGTTGCTCGCCACGCTCCTGGGCGCGTGCCTCACCGGAAAGGTCCGGATCGCGGCGGCCCCCTCCCGGGGAGAAGATGCCGACGCCACGAGCCTCGCGCTCGCCCTGGCGGGCACCGCCGCGTTCTTCGGATGGCGCGCGTCGGACGTGTCCTGGCCGTCGTGGCCGGCGCTCGCGACGACCCTCGCGGCCTTCGGCATCCTGGCGGGCGCCGCACGGGCCGTCGCCGTCCCGATCGCGGCGGGCGGGGGAGGCGGTCGGCCGGCCGCCGGCGTTCCGGCCGCGGCGACGCTCGGCAACCGGCTCGTCGCGGCGTCGATGGTCGTCTCCCTGCTGGGCATGGTGTGGTGGCTGTTCCTCGACCCCGGGAACGGACCGGTCGATCTCTGGATGTCGCTGTGGTGCTTCCTCGCGGTCGGCGTGCCTCCGGCGGTGGCCGGCACGACGGCGCTCGATCCGCGCTCGAGGGCCCTGGCCGCCTCGATGCCGGCGCGTCGCGGGCGGCAGCCCGCGGCATCGCGGGGCGGCGCCGCGGAAGCGACGCCGTCGGTGCGTTTCCATGCCGCGGTGATCGCCTGGCCGGCGCTCGTCGCGTCGGTCCTGCTCCTCGGCGACCCGGCCCGCGCCGTCATGGCGCTCGGGATCGCCGTGGCGGTCGGGCTGGCCGCCGTCGTCACCGCGCTCCTGGCCGATGCGCGCCTGCCGCTGGGGTCGGCGGACACGCGGCAGGCTCTGGCGATGGTCCTGGGGGTCGGCGTCGCCGTGGCCGCCCTCGGCTGATCACGGTCGCGGTCACCCCGCAGGGCGGCCGCAGCTTGCCCCCCTTTCCCCTCCCGCCGCCGTCGCGGCTGACGTTGCCGCCTCGGAGCGGGGCGGGTCGAGATTCCCCGCCCCGCGGCACGATAGAGGAGAGCGGCGCCACCGGTGCCGCTCGGACACTCGTCGCTGCAAGGAGGATGGAGTCGTGCACGGAAGCACAGCCGCCGGTCACCGGCACCGAAAGCCCCGCGGCGGGATGCTCCGCCGGTCGGCCGCCTGGATGGCCCTCATCGCCTCCTCGGCCTCGGGCGCGGGGGTGTGCGCGGCGGGCTTCGTGCCGAGCGAGCGGGGGTTCCCGGCGACGACACGGGCCTGGGTGAGCGTTCCCGACCCGCGCGGACTCGCCGAGAGCTTCGACCGGACCGACGTCGGCCAGCTCGTCAAGGATCCGCAGATGCGCCCCTTCGTGGACAGCGTCCGCGAGCAGGCCCGCAAGGCGGGACGGCAACGTCTCGGTCGGCTCGGGCTCTCCTTCGAGGATCTCGCCGGCCTCCCCGGGGGCGAGGTGGCGATCGGGGTGATCGAGCCTGCCGCGGGGCGTCTGGCGACGGTCGTCCTCGTCGACACCACCGGTCACGCCGAGGAGGCGCGGCGGGTGGTGGAGACGCTCGGCCAGCGTCTCGCCGAGAGGAAGGGGACGCGCACCGGCACCAGCGGCGGTGCCGCCGAGATGGCCGTGTGGTCGGTCCCCCCCGAACCGGGCAACGAGGGGGCGACCACCGTGGCGGTGGTGGTCCAGCCCGAGGCCCTCGTGGTGGGTGACGATCCGGCGGTGGTGATGCAGACGGCCGCTTCGCTCGCCGGCCGCAGGGACTCGCTCGACACGGTCACCTCCTGGAAGGCGGTGGGGGAACGCTGTGCCACCGGGATGTCCCCGTCGGCGGCGCCGATCCGCTGGTTCGTCGATCCGCTCGCCCTCGCCCGCGCCGTCCAGGCCGCCAACCCGCCGCGCGAGAAGCGCAAGGGCCCCGACTACGTGGCGATCCTCGGGCGGCAGGGGTTCGACGCCGTGAAGGGGATCGGCGGCGTCGTGGTGTTCGACGACGGGGGGCACGACGTGCGTCACCGCACGCTCGTCCACGCCCCGCCGCTCGCCGGACGCGAGCCCTTCGCGCCCAACCGCTACGAACGCGCCGCACGGATGCTGCAATTCCCCAACGCGGCCCGACTCGAGCCCCCCACCTGGGTGCCGCGGGACGTCTCCGGCTGGATGACGATGCAGTGGGACATGCAGAACGCCTTCGCCTCGGTGGAGACGCTCGTCGACGACGTGGTGGGGGAGAAGGGCGTCTTCGAGGACGTGATCGCCTCGCTCAAGGAGGACCCGGACGGCCCGCAGATCGACGTGGAGAACGACCTCGTCAAGTGTCTGGGCACGCGTGTGTCGATCGTCAGCGACCACACCATGCCCATCGACGTCGACAGCGAGCGGCTGGTGATCGCCATCGAGACGCGCGACCCCGAGCGCGTGGCGCGGACCGTCGCCCGCAGCATGGCCACCGACCCCGACATGCGGAAGGCGGAGTTCGACGGGCACGAGATCTGGGAGCTCGTCGATCGCAGCGACTCGATCCCCAAGCTCGAGATCGAGACTCCCGGCCTGGCGCCGCCGGCCCCGGTGGAGGCAGAGGGTGATCAGGAGGCGAAGGCCCGCCGGGCGAAGCTCCGCGAGCGCGAGGAGAAGCTCCTCCCCCACTCCGCCGTCACCGTCGCCCACGGCCACCTCCTCATCGCCTCGCACCGCGACTTCCTCGAGCGTGTCCTCGCCACGACCGAAGCCGACGGCACGCTGGCCGACGCGGGCGACTACGACGTCGTCACGGAGGAGCTGGGGCGGATGTTCCCGTCGGAGTCGGCGCTGCGCAGCTTCGCCCGCGGCGACGAGACGATCCGTCCGGCCTACGAGATGCTCCGCCGCGGCGAGATGCCGAAGTCGAAGAGCCTGATGGGGCAGCTCCTCAACGCCCTGCTCGGGGACGGCAAGGAGGGAAGCGTGCGCGAGCAGCGGATCGACGGCAGCACGCTCCCCGAGTTCGAGGCGGTGGAGCGCTACTTCGGTGCGTCGGGAGTGGGGATGGAGACCGTGCCCGAGGGGTGGTTCATCGGCGGTGTGGCCCTGCCGCGCGAGAACCCCGCCGAGGCGGTCGCCCGCGAGCCCGGCACGACGGTGGGGCGCTGACCCGGGCGCCGGGCCCGCGGACCGCTCGCGGTACCCGACGGGGCGCGGGCGGGATCAGGGCCGCGGTTCCGCCGGCGGCCGCGCCCCGCCCGTGGCCGGTCCCCGGACCGTCTCGAGCACGGCCCAGAACGGATGCTGGCGGTCGCCGCGCGTCCGCAGATCCTCGAGCATCACCGCCACGTCGGGGGTGACCTCGTCCCTGGAGATCCGCTTGCCGTCGACGGTGACGGTGACGGGGCGTTCCAGATCGACGAGCTCCGGCGAGAGCCAGACGCGGACCCGTTCCGCGCCGCAGCGCACCACGAGCCCGTTGGTGGCGTTGCGCTTGGCCTCGATCGCCAGCGGCCTCGTCCCCTGCCCCGGGGGCCACTGCGACGGGAGCACCACCGTCTTGGGCGGTGCCCCGGCGAACTCGACCCACCAGAAGAAACCGTCCCACGGACGCATCGACACCGAGTCGATCGACGCCGGGAAGAAGTCACGTCGCTTGCGTCCCATCCAGTCGAACAGTCGGGGCTGTTCCTCGCCGAACGGCTCGTGGCCGCGCCCGCGGTACTCGACGTAGGTGACGTCGAACCCGCGCGAGAGGTAACGGTCGAGATCCATGCCGCTGCGGGCCAGGGTGCCGCCGTCGAGTTCGCCGCCGACCATGTAGATCGGGAGCGACCGGGCGTTGTGCCAGTAATGGTTCACGTACTTTCCGGCGCCGGGGCAGATCGCCACGAGCCCGGCCCACAGGTCGGGGTGGGCCAGGGCGATGTCCCAGGCGGCGTCGCCGCCGAGCGAATGGCCGGCGAGGAACACCCGATCGGTGTCGATGGCGAAGCGGCGGCCCGCCTCGCGGAGGGCGCCGAGCACGGCCGCGTGCTCGCGGGCCGAGTAGCCGTAGCCGGACTGTCCCTCGTCGGACCATGCCGGGGCGACGACGATGAAACCGTGGCGCCCCGCCTGGCCCAGCCGCCTGCCGTCCGCCCCGGCCGGCCCCGCCCACCAGGCGATCTGATCGAGCGGCGTGGTGCCGGCCGCATGGAGGGCGACGATGGCCGGGTAGCGGCGCAGCGGATCGTACTCCGGCGGGAGTTGGACGGTGACCGCGGTGGAGCGGCCGTCGCCGGAGTCGAACGCGAACTGGTGCAGGCCCGGCGCGAGCGGCTCGGAAGGCTCGATCGGCGGGCGCATCTGCCGCGCGAGCGCCGCGATGCTCGCCGGATCCCCCGCCTCCTCGTCGGCGATCCGTTCCCGGATCGCCTGCCGGGAGGCCGGGTCGTCGGCGCGCAGATAGTCGCGGAGCAGATCCCGGACGCGGGCCGCGGAGAGGGCGACCTGCAGGTTGGGGGTGGAGGCCGCCGCCCCTTCCAGCCATCCGGAGACCGCGATCGCCAGCGCCCGGTCCGCCGGGATGTCCGCGTCGGTCCCCAGCCGGTCGAAGGCCGAGAGCCGGTCGAGCGTGGCGAAGGTCATCTCGGAGCCGATCTCGTCGATGATGCCCCCCACCGCCTCGCGGGTCCTCTCGTCGTCGAGCGTCGTGTGGAGTTCACCGAGCCGTTCCACCAGCCGGGCGGCGAGCGCTTGGCGCTCGCGGTAGGAGTCGCGCGTCTCGCGCACCGCCTCCACCGTCTCGGCACCGGCCTCCTCCGCGGGGAACCGTTCCAGGATCTCGAGCGCCAGCGCGTCCTGTCCCGAGCGGCCGCGGAGACGCACCTCCTCGAGGAGCCGCGCCGCCGACAGCTGGCCCAGGCCCGCGCGCTCCTCGGCGAGGCGCGCGAGCGCGGGAAAGTCGCGGATCACGCCGTCCAGTTCGGCCCGCGCGTCCTCGTAGCGTTCCGCCTGGAGGAAGAGGCGGACGATCCGCAGCCGTTCCTCGGAGCTCGCGGGGTCGGTGAGGTGATCGAGGACACGGCGCAGCTCCTCGCGCGGGATGGCCGCCGTCGAGACGCGCATGTCGAGGAGGAGCGGGTGTTCGGTCACCACCCCCTCCAGACGCGTCCAGCGCGGCGTGATCATCGTGATCCCCTGGACCACGTCGACGCGGCCGGTCGCGGTGGCCAGCCCGAGGATCCGGCGCCCGTATTCGTCGAACGGGCTCGTCTCGAGGATGCCCCCCACGCTGGCCACACGTCTGCCGTTCTCCGGGATCCGCTGCGGCACCTCGATCCGTTCCAACTGGCGGCCGAAAGGCAGTTCCTCCGCCTTGACGACCCGGCGCCGGGAGACGAACGAGCGCGTCAGTTCGTCGTCGCACATCAGGGCCGGGGTGCCGCTCCCCCGGCTGCTGGTGGCCTCGGCGATCGGATCGACGGCGACCCCCGGCACGAGGGCGAACCGACCCTCGAGCACGCGGCCGTCCCCCATCTCGACCCGGTCGGCGACCGCCCGGGGAGGGCCGATGGCCACGAGCGTCGCGGCGAGGGCCAGAACGGCCACGGCGAGCCGGGCCGGGGGGGGCGGGGCGTTTGCCGGGCGAAGCATGGGAGTCCTCCGTGACCGCTGCCGCGTCGCGGGCCGGTTCGAGGACCCGCGGGCCGATTGTACCGGGACCTCCCCGATGCGGCGCCGCCGGAAGGGAACGGTACAATCCGGTCGGTGACGGAAGCCGACGACGGCATGCGGAGGACGGTCCCCGCTCCGGGCGCGGCGTGGCGGCGAGTGGTCTCGGGGTGTCGCTCGATGGGTCGATTCCTGCGGCGGGCGCTCCTGCGCGGAGTCGCTGCCTCGATCGTGCTGCCGATGGCGATCGCCCTCGTCGTGGGCACCGGCGCCCTGCTTGCCTCCCTCGACGACCGGGTGGGGGCGTCGTTCTGCCTGCGGCTGGCACAGGTCGCGGGGGTGGGGTGGCTGCTGGCGGTGGTGGCGACGGCGATCCTCGGTGCGGTGGCGGCCCTCGTGGCCGTGGGTGGACCACGATGGCGTCGCGGCGGTCGGCGCCGCGGCCGGCACCCGCGGCGGTTCGGGCCGCCGTCCGGTCCGCGGCGTCGTCAGGGGCACCGCCGTGCGCACCATCGTCCGCAGCGGGGGCCCGGCCGGGGGTTTTCCGACGACAGCACGACGGGTGAACGCGGCCCCGGCTGATGCAGGCCCGAAGGGGAATCCCCACGGGGGCGCGGATGCCGACGGGGGAATGTCGAGGAGCGGACAGTGCCGATCAAGTTCCGCTGCACCGGATGTCGGTCCAAGCTCTACGTGCCCGAGCGCAAGCGCGGGGCGTCGATCGTCTGTCCGAAATGCGAGACGCGGGTCATGGTGCCCGCCTCCGGGGTCGCGGTCCCGACCTCGCTCGAGGGGCCTGATGTCGAGCGGTCGCTCGAGAAGCTCGAGGAGGGGGCGGACGAGGCTTTCGCCGCGGCGCCGTTCGCCGTCGACGTGCGTGCCGGAGGGGGGAGACGCCGTCGCGCCGGCCGACGGCGCACCGTCGTGCAGGACGGTGGCCCGCCGACGGCCCGGAGGGCGGGGACGGTGACCCTTCCCGCCTGGACCCCGTATGCTTTCGTGGCGGCGCTCGTGGCCGTCGCCGCGGGGTGCTTCGCCCTCGGCGCCTGGTGGGCCACCGCAGGGGGTGGGACATGACCATCGCGATCGACCGTCGGCGGACGGGGGGAGTTCGGGCAGGCCCGCCGGCGGGAGGGCGTGTGCGCCGTTCCGCCGTGGCGGCGCTCGTGGCGGCGTCGGTCGTCGCCGGGATGACGGCGATCCACCCCGCGCCGGCCCGTGCCGACGCCACGCCGGCGGCGGCCAAGGGGCGTCTCGACGACGTCCGCAAGGCACTCGACTCCGGCCGTCCGGCGGCGGCGGCGGAACGGCTCGCCGAGGCGGTGGCGATGCTCGACGAATTGTCCCACCTCGATCGACCCCCGGCCGCGCTGCGGACGATGATCGAGAAGGCAGCGGCGCTGCGTGACGAGGTCGAACTCGACGGCGGCGACGTCGGCGCGATCGTCGTGCCATCACCGCCGAAACGTCCGGCCGCCAAAGGGGGCGACCGCGAAGGGACCGGCGAGGCACCGGCGGCGAAGGGGGGCAGCCGTCCCGGGGCATCGGCGCCGCCGGGACGACCGCCCGCGGCTGCGAAGGTCGCCGGCAGGCCCGGCGCGAAGGGGAAGCCCTCCCCCGGCCCCGCCGCGACGGTGAGTTTTTCCCGCACCGTCGCCCCGCTCCTCGTGCGACACTGCGGCGGTTGCCACGTCTCCGGTCGGCGCGGCGAGTTCCAGTTCACCTCCCATGCGACGCTCCTCGCCTCGGGCATGGTGCAGCGGGGGGCGGGGGCCGACAGCCGGCTGGTCGAGGTGATCCGCACCGGCGACATGCCGCGTGGCGGTGGCAAGGTGCCGCCGGAGGATGTCGCCACGCTCGTCGCCTGGATCGACGAGGGCGCACCCTGCGACACCGACCCCGCCGCGGCGCTGGCGAACCCGGCGGCGCCTCCGGCCGCGGCGGCGACCCCCGCGGGGCCGGTCCGGCTCGAACCGGGCGACGTGTCGTTCGCCTTCGAGGTGGCGCCGGTGCTCGTCTCCCGCTGCGGAGGCTGCCACGACGCGATGCAGCCCGACGGCAACCTCTCCATGGTGTCGCTCGCGTCGCTCCTCCGCGGCGGCCGCAACGGGGCGCCGGTCGTGGCGGGCGAAGGGGCTTCGAGCCTGATCGTGAGAAAACTGCGCGGCAAGGACATCGACGGCCAGCGCATGCCGCTCGGCAAGCCACCCCTCGCCGACGACGTCATCGACCGCATCGAGCGCTGGATCGATCAGGGGGCGAAGCTCGACCTCCTCTCCGCCGCCGCCCCGCTCGACGCGGTGGCGGCCGCGGGGCGGGCCCGCAGCCTCTCGCACGAGGATCTGCGGACCGCCCGGTTCGAGGCGGCCGACGCCGTGTGGCTGCGCTCGATCGCCGAGGAGGAGCCGGCGGTGGTGGTGCGCGACGATCTCAAGGTGTTGGGGAACGTCCCTGCCGATCGCCTCGAGGTCCTCGCCGATCTGGCCGGAGAGGCGGTCGCCGGCGTGGCGGGGGTGCTCGGCGGACGGAGTCCGGTCGTCAAGGGAGGCGTCGTCGTGCTGGCCTTCGACAAGCCCTACGACTACTCCGCCTTCTGGGAGAACGTGCTCGGCGACGAGCGTCCCAAGGGGCTCACGCACCATGCCGGGGTCACCGGCGACGTCGTCTACGGGGCGATGGTGGCGCCGGCGGTCGATTCACCGTCGGCGGTGGCCGACGCCAAGGCGACCCTCGCGGAACAGGTCGCCGCCGCCGCGTTCGTCGCGCGCGGGGCACCCGACTGGTTCGCCGCCGCGGCGGGCCGGGCCGTGGCACTCAAGGTCGCGGCGAAGTCGACGGTCGCCAAGGCGTCGCGTGCCGACGTCACGGAGCGCCTGCAGCGGATGCGACGGCCGGCGAGCGTGGTGGAGGGCACGGCCGCCGCGGCGGACACCGCCGCCGTCGGGGGGGCGTTCCTGGCCGCGGCTTCGGGCGGCGGGGCCCGCCTGGGAGCGCTGCTCGACAAGCTGGATGACGGGACGCCGTTCGAGGAGGCCTTCGCCGCGGTCTACCACGGCGAGCCGCGGGCGTTGTTCGAGGGCTGGATCGCGAAGGAGTGGAAACGGGCGGGGAGCCCGGGACGATGAGTCATCCACCGCGATGCCGTGGTGTCGGAAATGCGGAGAGCTCGTCTTGAAAAAGGAGGGGGCCTTGGATCCCGGGGCATGCGATCCGGGCGATCGGCGGAAACCGCCGAACTCCGGCAGGACACGCGACCGGGTCAATACATCAGCCCCCGACGAGCCTCGTTAAGAGCTCACCGGCATTGAGTGACAGCAGCACGAACATGGCAGATGACCCATCGTCCCGGACTCCGCACGACCGCGGACCAGGATTCAGGCATCATACACCGGCGGGTCACACGTCCGCCATGTCCCGGCCGATCGACTCCATCGTCTTCGTGTTGCGCTCGACGGCGATGACCACCGTCTGACGCTCGACGCCGTTGGGGTTCGACGCGACGATCGGCAGCACCTGCCGCTTGTTCGGGAAATCGACCCGGACGCGGAAGGTGCCGTCCGGGGCCACCTTGACCGGCTCCCCCTGCAGGGTGACGTAGGCTCCCGGGCGCGTCGCCCCGTAGACGATCATCTCGGCGTCGACCTCGATCTGGAAGTCGCCCGCCAGGTCGGTCTCGGCCTCGCCTTCCATGCTTTCCTGCCGCGCCGCCGGCGGGCCGATGGGCCGCCGCAGCTTCTCCTCGAACAGTTCCTGGAGGTCGGTGCTCGAGTGCTCCGGGGAGAAGCCGCCGCTCATCGCGTAGATCTTCTCGCAGTCGGGGGCGATGTCGGCCCAGTGGGTGTCGAGCGTGTCGTTCTGCGAGGAACCCGGCACGGCGACGGCACCCGAGCGGGCCAGTGCGTGGAAGCGGCCTTGTGCGGACAGGTAGCCGATCTCGACCCGGCAGCGCATCGGTTCGCGCACGTCGATGAACCAGTTCTTCACCCCGCCATGGACGTCGATTTCCCGCACCACGCGTTCCGACGGCGAGCCCTGGAGGGAGTTCTCCACCTGGAGCACCCGGAGGACGGGGCGGGCACCGTGCCACTCCTGTCCGAGCGCTGCCTGCGCGCGGCGGACGCTGGCCGGGGTGATCTCCCAGAAGGCATGAAGCCAGTGCGGACCGCGGACCATGAGCACGATCCGGTCGCGCATCGACGCGGCGGCACGCCCGTTCTCGGGGCGGGTCGCAAGCAGTTTGGCGCGCGCCAGTTTCTCCCTCGCCTCCTGGATCCGCCGGGCCACCGCCTCGTCGCGCGCCGGGGCCACCGTCGGCACCGGCGCACGGGCGGCGGCGAGCTTGGGACGCATCGCCGCGGCCGGGACCGGCTGCCGCGCCCGCGCTTTCCGCACCAGGGCCCGGATGAGTTGGTCCTTCCGCATCGCATGCCAGCCGGTCACGCCATGCTGCTTGGCAAGGCGTGCCAGGTCACGAACCGGCTTTTGTCGCAGAGTGGCCGCAGTCACGGAAACGCCCCGGGGGTGGTCGGAAACCATGCTGCAACCCTACCGAGATGCGGTCCGGGACGCAAACAAGAGCCCCCCCGAAGGGGTGGTTTTCTGGCCTTCCGGCCGGAAAACAGGGCACGTTTCCAGGCCGGTCGGGTAGACACCAAGGCGTCATCGCACCGGCGCACAAGGGAGACGCCCCGGACCGTTTCGGCCCCTGAAACACCCTCCCACCGGGGCAGGAGGATGGACGACCCGCGCTCGAGGAACGCCGGGGGAGCGTGGTCAGTCGCCGCGCAGTTTCAGGCCCCGTTCGGCGAGCTTCTCCCGCACCTCGTTGAGGCTCGTCACGCCGAAGTTCTTGCACTCCATCAGATCCTCGGCGGTGCGCCGGACGAGCTCGCCGATCGTCGTGATCCCGAGCTTGGTCGTGCACTTCCGGGCCCGCACGGAGAGGGCCAGATCGGTGATCGGCAGCGAGTGGACCTCCTGGTCGTCTGCCGACACGGCGTCGGGCTCGAAGCCGGCCTCCTCGGCCGTCGCGGACGTGGCGAGCTGGCCGAGCGTCAGCCCCTTGGTGGCGAGCATCTCCTTGATCTCGACGAGGCTCGTCTCGCCGAAGTTCTTGCTCTCGAGGATCTCCGCCTCGGTGGTCCGCGCCAGATCGCCGAGCGTCTGGATGCCCATCTTTTGCAGGCAGTTCCGGCTCCGGACCGAGAGCTCGAAGTCGCTCACCGGGAGGGCGAGCACCTGGTCGAGCCGATCGCGCTGCTTCTGCTCCTGCTCGTCGAGCTGGAGGTTTCCGGAGGCGGAAGAGTCCTTGAGGAACAGGCGGGCGCGGGGGTGATCAGGGTAGGCCTGGAGGACGCGCTTGTAGCACTGCTGGGCCCCGACGAAGTCGTCGCGGTCCTCGCAGAGGATCCCGAGATTCATGAGCGCCCCCAGGGACGCCGGATACTGCTGCACGGCCCGCTCGTAGCAGGCCTTCGCCTCCTCGTCGTTGCCGACGCGGTCGTTGATCACGCCCATCGCGAAGAGCGCCGCCGGGTGCTTCGGGTCGAGCGCCAGGGCCTTCTCCAGCGCCCCCACGGTGTCGGCGAGCGGAAGACCCTGATCGGAGGCCAGGACGCCCCGCTCCGCCCAGTAGTCGGCGGACGACTCCGCCGTCGGGCCGAGCTTGGAGAGCGCCTTCTCCGCCTCCTTCGCGTTGCCGGCGACGCGATGGGCCTCGGCGATCCCGACGCCGCAGGCCACCGGGTCGTAGCCCCCCTTCTGGGCGGCGGCGAACGCGTCGGCCGCTCCCGCCGTCGCCTCGGGGGACGTCGCTCCGGCCATCGACAGAGCCAGGAGCGCCCGGGCCTGGTAATAGTGCGCCAGGGCACCGCCGTCGGCCGACTTGAGCGTGTGCAGGGCGTCGTTCCACCGTCCGAGCAGGTACTGTCCCACGCCGAGGCGGACGCTCGCGGCAGGGCTGCGGTCCCCCTGCCCCTCCAACTCCTTCACGGCGATGCGGAGGTCGCGGTGGGCCGCCGGTTCCGCCCCGAGCATGGCCACCAGGGCGGCGATCTCCCCCGGGCCGAACGGGCCGGTGCCGGTGAACAGGTCGCGGACATCGACGGCGGCGGACGTGGTCATGCATTCCTCGCGGGACGAACGGAAGCGGAAAAAGCCAGCGGCGGGAGTCGAACCCGCAACCCCCGCATTACGAATGCGGTGCTCTGCCAATTGAAGCTACGCTGGCGACTCGGCGACCCGGAGGTGACGGCCTCCGTGGGGACGGAAGGGCCGGAACCATCCGGGCTTTTTCTGCGTGAACAACCCCGGATCGACGCTCGATCGGGGCGGAGACCGTCGAGCCGACGGACCCCCCGGCCCGTGAAGGGAAACCGGAGATGCCGTGGTGGAACGGGTTCCCCGCCGCGACAGACATGCCGAGCGGGGACCGCAAACCCTGAAAAATAGCGCAGGACCCCCGGCATCGTCAAGGGTCTTCGGCCGCCCCGGGGGGGGGGCGGCGGGCCCGCCGCCCCGGGCAGGACCCCGGCGGGGGTCGGCCCGGAAAGAAAAAAAGTGGGGCCTCGGACCGGCAGGAGCATCCTGCCATGGGAATGCGTGTCAGGGGCAAGGCGACCGCACGCCCGAACGAGCCCGAGGCCCCACCTTGGGAATGGGGTGTTGCCGGGCATCGCGCCCGACGACCAAAGGAGGGTTGCACGATCCGTGCCAGATCGATGCACGGCTCCGTTTTTTCCTCCTGCCGTCGATCGGGCCGGGAATCGTGGCCGCGCGGCGTCGGCTCGCCTCCCGCCACCCCGCTGCGATCCTCGCCCGACCGCCCGACCAGGGTGTCGCAATCGGCACAGGGGCGCCGCGGAATGCGGCGCGCCCGAGTAGGGCGCGGCTTTTCCCCCTCCAGCCGCGCACGTCCTTCCCTGCCCCCGGTCGTGTCGGGCACACTTGGAGCGTGAGAGGGGAACCACGTTCCTCCGCCCGCAGCGCCCCGGTCCCGGGACATGGTCCCCCGCGCCGTCGAACCAGCCCCCTTCCGCAGGTGTCGAACGTGATTCCGCGCCTCCCTGCCCATGTTGGCCCCCATCTGTGCGGACCGGGCCAGCCCCTGCTCGTCATCGCCGGTCCCTGCGTCGCGGAGAACGAAACGCTCTGCCTGCGCGTCGCCGACGTCCTGGCGTCGCTCGCCGCCGCGCTCCCGGTGCGCGTCGTCTTCAAGGCTTCGTTCGACAAGGCCAACCGGACGAGTGCCGGGGCCTTCCGCGGGCCAGGCATCGAGGAGGGGCTCGCGATCCTCGCCCGCGTCAAGGCGGCCAGCGGCCTGCCGGTCACCACCGACGTCCACCTCCCTGACCAGGCGGGTCCGATCGGCGAAGTTTGCGACCTCGTCCAGATCCCCGCCTTCCTCTGCCGCCAGACCGACCTCCTCCTGGCGGCCGCCGCCACCGGCAGGGCGGTGAACGTGAAGAAGGGGCAGTTCCTCGCGCCGGCCGACATGCGTCATCCCATCGCCAAACTGCTGGCGGGGGGCTGCCAGGACATCCTCCTCTGCGAGCGCGGGACGTTCTTCGGGTACGGCCGCCTCGTCAACGACTTCACCGGACTGCCGACGATGCACAGGCTCGGTGTCCCGGTGATCTTCGACGCCACCCATTCGGTGCAGCAGCCGGCGAGTCTCGGCGACGCGACCGGGGGGGACCGGGCCCTGGTCGAACCGCTCGCGCGTGCGGCGGCGGCCGTGGGGATCGACGGAGTCTTCCTCGAGACCCATCCCGACCCCGACTCGAGTCCCAGCGACGGACCGAACATGGTGCCCCTCGACAAGCTCCGCGGACTGCTCGAACGGGTGCTGCGGATCCACGAGGCGAGGTTGGCCGGCGACAGGGAGGTGCGGGCATGACGACGGCCGTCGAGCGGATCACCCCGGGCCCCGGCCGCTGCAGGCGGGTCGTTGCCACGCTTCTCCTGGTGCTCCTCCTGCCCGCCGCCGGCTGCGGAGGAGGACGGCGGCCCGCCGCGCGATCCCCCGGGTCGAAGGTCGGCGATCCCGCCCGGGAGGTGCCGGCGCGGCAGGCGATGTCGCGCGAGGTGCGCGAGAGGATCCTCGAGGGGGCGATGGACGTCCTCGGCAACATCGACGCCTACGAGGAACAGGTGGCCTTCTCCCAGGTGTTCGATCGCTTGAACCAGTGGAGCCATGCCGTCGGCGACGTGGCGGACTCCGCCGCCGGCGAGGAGGGTGGACGGGCCTGGCGGATCGATCCGCTCCTCGACTCCCTCCCGGAACGTCTGCGGACGCCAGGGGTGACCCGCGGACTCGACGGCATGGCGTTCGACGCCTCCACCGACATCCTCGCCCTCCGCGACCAGCGCTGGTTGGCCGACGTCTCCGCCACGGCCCGCGGCGACGCCATCGACGACCTCGACGTGGCCCGGAACCTCTTCGACTGGACGGTGCGGGAACTGGCCCTGGTCAGCGATCCGCCCATGGTGCCGGTGGAGTCGAATCCCGGCACGCGCTGGTTCTCCCCCGGCGAGGTGCTGCTCGCGGGGCGGGCGAGCGTGCCGCAGCGTGCCTGGATCTTCCTCGAGCTGCTCCGCCACGCGGGGCTCGAAGGGGTGATGCTCGCGACCGCGGAGGGGACCGGGGGGGCGCTGCGGCCGTGGATCCCGGCGGTGATCAGCGGGGGCGAGGCCTGGCTTTTCGATCCCGGATACGGGCTCCCGGTGCCTGGGCCCGGCGGGGTGGGGGTGGCGACCGCCCGCCAGGCCGCGGCCGATCCCTCGATCCTCGCCGCCTTCTCCCTTCCCGATCGGCCCTATCCGGTCCAGGCGGCGGACGTCGCCAGGGTCGGCGTGCTGGTACCGGCCACACCGACCAACCTCGCCCGCCGCATGCATCACCTCGACCGGCAACTGGCCGGGTCCCGGCGCATCGACCTCTCCCTCGACGCGGAGGCCCTGGCGGGGCGTGCCGTCGCCGCCCTGCCGGCGGTGGATGGCGGGGGGACGCGGCGCACCGGGCTGTGGGAGTTCCCCTGGGAGACGATCGACCGGCGCCGCTCCGGCGCCGCCGATGTCGAGCGGGCCCTCGCCCGGGAACTCCGCCCGATGTCGCTGGCGATCTCCCGCAGCGTCCCCCGCCAGGGGGACGATCGGGGCACGATCACCTTCCGGCCGCTCTACGCGGGACGGCTGCGCGAGTTCCGCGGGCAGATCGACGGACCGGACGGCGCCAAGACGGCCTATCTCGCGGCCCGTCCGGGGAACGCCGCCATCAACGAGGCGCTGCGCGGCATGCCCCCGGAACAGGCCGACGAGCTGAAACGGGCGTACGAGGAATTGAAAGCCGATGCCACCTACTGGCTCGGTCTCCTCACGCTGGCGGAGGGGGAGTACGAGGCGGCGGTCGACTACCTCGGCCGGATGACGCTCGAGAACGATCCCGACGGCGTCTGGGCCGACGCGGCGCGGGTCAACCTCGCCCGGGCCCGGCTCGGACTGGGCGAGCGCGAGGAGGCAGCGAGGCTGTTGCGGGCCGACGAGTCGCCGCAGCGTTTCGGGAGCCGGATCCTCGCCGCCCGCATCGCCGGGCCGGCGGAGTGAGCCGCCCGGACGGCGCGGGGGGCGTGTGACGGTGGTCGATGGCGGGGTGGCGAGAAGGCGGGAAAACGGTCGATGGAAGGGTCGGTTCCCGGCCGGCCGCGTTGCGGGATCGTCCCCGACCGGCTATCCTGCGAGACTTCCGCCGTTGCCCCGTCAGACGGCCGCCGCCCCGTCCCCTCCCCTCTCCGTCCCGCCTCCCATGAAAGACGACATCCATCCGCGTTACGTCGAGACCGTGGTTCGCTGCGGTTGCGGCAACACCTTCCAGACCCGGAGCACCATGCCGGAGCTGAAGGTCGACATCTGCAACGTCTGTCATCCGTTCTTCACCGGCAAGCTGAAGTTCGTCGACACCGCGGGGCGGATCGAGAAGTTCAAGACGAAGTTCGCCAGCGCGGGCTACGCGAGCCTGAAGAAGGGCAAGAAGGCCGCCCCCGCCGCTTCCGAACCGGCGTCCTGACGCCCCGCCCCGCTCCGCCGCCACTTCGCCGCGGTTCGGTTGATCGGGCACCCCGGACCCGGGTTTCCCCCCGCCCCGTCCCCGACCCCTCCGGCCGATGCGCGACCTGCTCGAAGCCAAACTCGCCCGGTTCGAGACGCTGGAGCGGGATCTGGTCGATCCGGAGGTGCTGTCACAGCCGCAGCGGATGGGCGCCGTGGTCCGCGAGCATGGGGCCCTCTCGAGGCTGGCGCTGCGTTACCGGGCGTTCGTCGCCCTCGAGCGTCAGATCGACGATCTCGAGGCCCTCTGCCGGGACGGCGATCCCGAGTTCGGCGCGCTTGCCGCCGCGGAACTTCCCGAACTCCGCGCCCGCCGCGAGCGGGAGTGGGACGAACTGGTCGATCTCTGCTCCGACGACGACGACGCCGACCGGTCGCGGTGCGTCATGGAACTCCGCGCGGGCACCGGCGGCGACGAGGCGGCGCTGTTCGTGTGCGACCTCTACGAGATGTACCGGCGCTTCGGCGCCGAGCAGGGGTATGCGATCGAGGTCCTCGACGCGTCGCCGACGGAGTTGGGCGGATTCAAGGAACTGGTGCTCGGGATCGAGGGGCCGGCGGTCTTCCGCCGGCTGCGCTGGGAGAGCGGCGGCCACCGCGTGCAGCGTGTGCCCGACACCGAGACCAAGGGGCGCATCCACACCTCGGCGGCCACCGTGGCGGTCCTCCCCGAACCGGAGGACGTCGAGGTGTCGATCGCCCCCGAGGAGTACCGCAAGGACCTGTTCTGCGCGAGCGGTCCGGGGGGGCAGCACGTGAACAAGACCGCCTCGGCGGTCCGTCTCACGCATCTGGCCACCGGCATCGTCGTGCAATGCCAGGACGAGAAGAGCCAGCACAAGAACCTGGCCAAGGCGCTCCGCGTCCTGAAGGCGAGGCTCTACGAGTCGAAGCGGGCCATCGAGCACGAGAAGCGCGCCAGCGCCCGGCGGACCCTCGTCGGGTCGGGAGACCGCAGCCAGCGGATCCGCACCTACAATTTCCCCCAGAACCGGGTCACCGACCACCGCATCAACGAGAGCTTCACGCTCGACCAGGTGATGGCCGGGAGGCTGGGGGGCGTGATCGACGCCATCGAGGACCATGCGCGGCGCGAGCGTCGGGCCGACATGGAACGGGCGTGAGGCGCGGCGTGGACGCACGCGGGGAGGAGCCGGGATGAGCGGAGAGGCGTGGACGGTGGGGCGACTCCTCACCTGGACGACCGAATGGCTCGCCGGCAAGGGGAGCGATTCGCCGCGGCTCGACGCCGAGGTGCTCCTCGCCCACGTGCGCGGCTGTCCGCGCATCGCGCTCTACACGTCGTTCGACGAGACGGTCGACGACGCCGGACGGGCCCGCTTCCGCGAGCTGGTGCGCCGCCGCGGCGATGGCGAGCCGGTGGCGTACCTCGTCGGCAGCCGGGAGTTCTTCTCGCTCCCCTTCTCGGTCACTCCCGCGGTGCTCGTCCCGCGGCCCGAGACCGAGGGGCTCGTCGTCCGGGCCCTCGACCTCTGCCGGGCGCTCGCCGCCCCGCGGATCGCCGACGTCGGCACCGGCTCCGGTGCGATCGTCGTGGCGCTCGCGAAGCACCTCCCGCGCGCCACCTTCGTGGCCACTGACGTCTCCGCCGCCGCGCTCGACGTCGCCCGGGGCAACGCCGCCCGGCACGGCGTCGACGGCAGGATCACCTTCGTGGCCTGCGACCTGCTCGCCGACGCCCCCGGGCCCTTCGACGTCGTGGTCAGCAATCCCCCCTACGTGCGCGAGGACGAGTTCGAGTCGCTTCCCCGCGACGTCCGCCTCCACGAGCCGCGGGGGGCCCTCGTGGCCGGGCCCACCGGGCTCGAGGTGGTGGAGCGACTGGTGGCCGATGCACCCCGGAGTCTCGCGCCGGGGGGATGGTTGCTCGTGGAGATCGGTCCCTCCACGGCGGCCGGCGCGGAGGAGGCGATCCGGAGGCAGCCCGGGCTCGAACCGGCCCCGACGCTCCCCGACCTCGCCGGCCATCCGCGCATCGTCCAGGCGCGTCGCGTCGGCTGACCGCCGCGCCCCTCCGCCCGCGTCCCCCTCGCGGACGAGTTGCGGGAGGCTCGGGCCGCGGGTAGGAAAGGTCCCGGGAGGGGGGGGACTCCTCGCCGGGGAGACCATCGCATGCTGGACGTGCTGCCGGGATCGCTCGGTCGCCCGCTCGTGACCGCGATCGAGGCCGTGCGGGACGAGATCGACGGCGAGTGGCGCCGCCGCGGCCCGCTCCCCTCGAGGCCGCTGGTGCCGGTCGCCGCCGCCTTCACCCTGGGGATCGCCACCGGGCTCTTCCTGCCCGTGCCGGGTCCGGCGTGGTGGATCCTCGCCGCGGCGACGCTCGGGGGATGGTGGATGGCCCGCGGCCGCGCCCTCGCGGTGACGCTGCTCCTGATCGCCGTCGCGACGGCGGCAGCGGCATGGGGGAGCGTCTGCTACCGCGCTTTTCCCGCCAGCGATCTGGCCTGGAGCCTCGCCGACACGCCGGTGCCCGTCGTCGTCGAGGGGACGGTCACCGAGGGCCTGCGTACCCAATCCCGCCCCGTCGACCCGCTCCGCGGTGGCGGCCGTCCCCCGGCGCACGACTGCGTGATCGACCTCGATCGGGTGCGCGACGGGGCGGAGTGGCGCGCCTGCTCAGGAAAGGCCCTCGTCGTCCTCGACGCCCCCGTCAGGCTCGCGCCGGGGGATCGCGTGCGCGTCTGGGGCAACGCCCTGCGCCCGGCCCACGCGGCGAATCCGGGCGAGTTCGACCGCGGCGCCCGTGCCCGTGAGGAGCGCCGGTTGTCGGTGATCCGCGCCGGCGGCGTCGGCGCGGTGGAGGTGATCGGGCCGGGGGGAGGCTACCCGCTCCGCCGCCTCCTCGACCGGGCCCGCACCGCCGGCGCCGACGCGCTGGCGGCGCACGTCACCCCCGGCCGGGCGGCCCTCGCCGCCGCCCTGGTCCTCGGCGCGCGGGACGGCATCGCGCCGGAGTCGACCGAGGCCTTCATGGTCACCGGGACCGTGCACGTGCTCTCGGTCTCCGGTCTCCACGTCGCCCTCCTCGCGGCCGTGCTCTTCGGGATCTGCCGCGCCCTGCGCCTGCCCCACCGGTCGGCGCTCGCGGCGGTCGCGGCGGCGACCGGGGCCTACGCGCTCCTGGTGGGGGCGGAGACGCCCGCCCTGCGTGCCACGCTGCTGGTGTGGCTCGCGTGTCTGGCGGCCGCGTTCGGCCGGCGGTCCGGCGGGCTCAACGCCCTGGCCGCGGCGGCCATCGTCGTGCTCGCCATCCATCCGGCGTCGCTGCTGCGCGTCGGGACCCAGTTGTCGTTCCTCTCCACCGCCGTGCTCGTGGCGGCCATGGCGGCCGTCACGGCACGGCGCCGCGTCGACGACCCGATCGAACGCCTGATCGACCGGGCCCGGTCGCCGGCCGAGCGCTGCCTCGTGCGGGCGGGACGGGGCCTCGTCGACGCGACGCTCGTCGGGGGGGCGGTGTGGCTGGCGACGGCGCCGCTCGTGGCCCGGCACTTCCATCTCGTCAGCCCCGTGGGGCTCGTGCTGAACCCGCTCGTGGGACCGCTCGTGGGGGTGGCGATGGTGGCCGGATTCGCCTGCGTGGCGGCGGCGCCGGTGAGCGGCGCGGCGGCCGCGATCGCCGGGGCGGTGTGCGACGGCGCGCTCGGTGGCGTGGAACTCGCCGTCGGCGCCGCAGCCGCGCTCCCCGGTGCCTTCACCTGGGTGGCGGGGCCGGATGCGTGGTGGGTGGCCGGGTGGTACGTCGGTGCCGCCGCCATGCTCCTCCTCCTCGCAACGCCGCGGCTGGCCCGTCCATCGACGTGGGTGGCGGGGGCGACGGCCTGGGGCCTGGTCGGACTGGCGGCGTGGGCCCTCGGCGGCGGCCCCGGGCGGGGGCTCGAGGTCGCGGCGGCGGCGATGGGACATGGCTGCGGCATCGTGGTTCGGGGGCCGGCCGGCGGGTGTCTGGTCTACGACGCGGGCCGGCTGGGGGCGGGGGCCATGGCGGGCCGGGGCGTGTCGGCACTGCTGTGGAGCGAGGGACTCTCCCGGATCGACGTCCTCGTCATCTCCCACGCCGACACCGACCACTTCAACGGCGTCCCCGACATCCTCGAGCGGTTCCCGGTGGGCCGCGTGGCGGTGCCGGAGGCGTTCCTGGAGAGCCCGTCCCCCGCCGTCGCCGAGTTGCTCCGGCTCCTCGACCGGGCCGGCGTCCCGGTGACGGTGTGCGCCGCCGGCGACGACATCGACTTCGACCCGCTCTGCCGGGCGCGGGTCCTCCACCCGCCGTCCGGTGCCGGCCCTGCCGGCGCCACCGACAACGAGACGAGTCTGGTGGTGGCGCTCGAGTCGGCGGGGAGGCGGGTGCTCCTCACCGGCGACCTCGAGGGGAACGCGCTCGAACGCTTCGTGGAGGCGGGGCCGGGGCGCTGCGACGTCCTCGTCGCCCCCCACCATGGCAGCCTGCAGGGATTCCCGCTGGCGCTGGCGCGGGCCACGGAACCGGAATGGGTGGTGGTGAGCGGTGCGCCCGGCGCGGGCTGGGCCGCGCTGGAACGGGCGTGGGCCACCGCGGCCCCGCGCCAGGCGCGGGTGGTGCGCACCGAGGGGGCGGTCCGGCTGCGGCTGCACGCCGGCGGCATCGAGGCGGAACGATTCCGCGACGGCGCCTGGAGGCCGATCGAGCGATCACTCCCCGGGCCGGGCCCCGGTCCCGAGGCCCCCCCGGCGGGCGCTCCCGCCGCGCTCGCCGGCGGGTGAGGCTCCGGAGCCGAAGCGACCCCGATCGGGTGGCGGAGCGGGCTCGGGTGTCAGGGCATCCAGCGGACGCTGTCGAGGTTCATCATCCCCCCCGCCCGCTGCGGATGGGTGAACACGATCCACACGTCGTGCCGCCCGCGGACCCGGTCCCAGGTCGCGCTCCGTTCGTAGAACGATTCCCACTGGCCGTTGACCTCCACCGGCACCGCTGCCAGGAGGGGCCCGTCGGCCGCGTCGAGCCGGAGTTCGACGACGCCGCCGGACCCTGCCGACGCCATGCGCAGGGTCACCCCGCCGACGTCGTCCATGGGCACGGCGGCGAACCGGACGGCGTGCCCGTGGTCGATCGCCCCGAGGAACCTCCCCGCGCCTGCCGCGCCCGACTCGAGCACCCTCGGCCCGATCACCTCGTCGGCCGCCTCGGCCTCCGCCAGACGCGGCCGGAGCCGGACGGTCGCCGTCGCGGCGAGCGCGGGGATCGCACCCGCGCCACGGTCGAGATAGGTCGCCTCGAGCCGATAGCGTCCCCCCTTCCCCGCCTCCTCGGGGCCGACGGTGACCGCCCCCGCGAAGCCGGGGAACACGCGCACCAGCGCCGAGGGCTCGAGCCCGTAGATCCAGGCCACCATCTCGGCGATCTCCTCCCGCGTGTGGTGCGAGTGGGGGAGCATGGGGATCTTGCCCCAGACACCGGTCGACCCCTTCATGACACGGTCGACTGAGGCCTCGAGCGCCCCTTCCCGACCGCGGTACTTGTTCGCCACCTCGACGAGCGGCGGGCCGACGCGTGGCTGATCGACGGCGTGGCAATTGAAGCAGTCGCTCCGACGCATGCGCTCGAGCCCCGGCGGGGTCGCGCCGGGGGCGGAGGAGGCCTCGTGGGCCGCCTGCACCGCGGCGCGGGCCACGTCGGCGCTCTCGAGTTCCGCGATCCCCTCGGCGTCCGCCGCCTCGCCGTCGTTGGTGCCGTCCTCCTCGTCGCGGACGACCACGCGGAACGGCACCGGTGCCCCGGGATCGAAGAAGTCGCCGTCGAGCGGTTCCACGAAGCGGACCTCCGGTCGGGCGTTGCCGACGACCACCGGCAGGCTCGCGGTGCGGGACGCGCCGTGCGGATCGGAGACGACCAGTTCCACCGTGTAGACGCCGGGCAGATCGAAGGAGAGGGTGGGCGAGGCCTCGCGGGAGGCGACGGTCGGAACCGGGGCCGGCTCCCCTTCGGCCGCGGCCCGGGTCACGCGCCACTCGTAGGCGAGCCCCTCGTCACCGTCCCGGTCGGTGGAACCGGCGCTCGAGAGGCGCACCTGCAGCGGGTGGCGGCCGACGTTGTTCTCGGCGGTGGCGACCGCCAGCGGGGCCCGGTTGCCGCGGACGTAGTCGATGCGCACGAGGCGGGCGTTGGCGTTCACGCCCCACGTGTCGCCGTACTCGAGCATGAAGAGCGCCCCGTCCGGACCGAACTGCATGTCGATCGGCCGGGCGAAGGGGACGCCGGGCAGGAACGGCTCGATGGAGACCACCCGCTCCTCCGCGTCGAGGTGCACCGCCTTGATCCAGTTCCGCGTCCATTCGTACACGAACAGGCAGCCGTCGAACCGGGAGGGGAAGCGCGTCGGCGCGGCGGCGGCGTCGGCCTCGTGGTACACCGGCCCGGCACAGGCGGTGCGGCCCCCCTCGCCCAGTTCCGGGAAACGATCCGACGGGCCGTAGGGGTAGAACAGCAGCGCGGGGCGTGCCGGCGGGAGCACGCTGGCGCCGGTGTTGTTCGGCGAGGCGTTCACCGGCGCCGCGGGATCGTAGCGCGGTCCGACCGTCCCCGTGGCGTAGTCGTAGTCGGCGTAGGGGAAGTTGTCGCCCAGAAAATAGGGCCAGCCGAAGTTGCCCGGCCCGCGGGCCTGGTTGATCTCGTCGTATCCGCGCGGGCCCCGCGGGCCGTCGGAGCCGGCGTCGGGGCCGACCTCCCCCCAGTACACGGTGCCGCTGCGGGAATCGACCGACATCCGCCAGGGATTGCGGCAGCCCATGCAGTAGATCTCGGGCCGCCCGCGCGAGCCGTCGGCGGGGAACAGGTTGCCCTCGGGGATCTCCACCGTGCCGTCGGGCAGCGGCCGGATGCGGAGGATCTTCCCGGAGAGCGACATCGTGTTCACCGACGACTTCTGCGCGTCCCAGGGCGCCTGCCCGGGGCGTTCGTCGATCGGCGCGTAGCCGGCGGAGTCGCCGTGGGGATGGGTGTTGTCGCCGGTGGCGATGAACAGGCATCCGTCGGGCCCGAAGGCCAGCGACCCGGCGTGGTGGCAGCACTCCTTCCGCTGCTCGGTGAACTCGAGGAGGAGCCGCTCCGAGCCCGGGTCGAGGACGCCGTCGCGGATCGTGAAGCGGCTCACGTGCTGGCCCTCGAAATCGGGCGGCGAGTACTGCAGGTAGACATGCCCGGTGACGGCGAAATCGGGTGCCAGCGCCAGGCCGATGAGCCCGTTCTCCTGCGCCGTGGTCACGGTGATCTCGCCCACGGTGCTGGGCGCCTGCGCGCCGGGCGGGAGGCAGAGCAGCCTCCCCTGGAACTCGATCCAGAACACCGTGCCGTCGGGGGCGACGGCGAGTTCCATCGGCTGCACGAGCCCCGAGGCGAGCGTGGTGATCTCGAACCGCCGTGGATCGTACGGGGGCTCGTCGTCGCAGCGGGCCGCCGGGAGCGGCACGCAGAGCGACACCGCGAAAAGCGCCGCCGGGATCCCGGACCGATACCACGCTCCCATCGAACGCCCCCTTCCCCCTCGAGTCGGATCGTGCCGCGCCCGGACCGTCCCCTCCGGCAGGCCGTGGCCGTTTTGATCCGCCGCTGATCGCGGCGGAGCCGTCACGCCCCCCGGTTTTCTCGCGGGTGTCCGCGACGCACCTGCAGAGCCGGCCGACGGGCGCCCCGGTCGCTCATGGATGACGTGTTCCACGGACGGTCAGACGCCCTCCACCACCCGGTCGTCCCCGGCGATGGGGACGTGGGAGGGGCCGACCTCGTGGCGCAGCCTCGCGCCGGCCGCGGCGAGCAGGAGGAAGTTGGCCCCCAGGAAGCAGAAGAACTCGGTCTGTCCCCCCTGCCCGAAGCCGTACGAGTGGAGCCCCGCCCCGAGGAGGAAGTTGACGCCGTACCAGGACATGCCGATGACCGCGGCGCCGAGGACCGCCCCGGCGGCGAGGCCGAAATTGCCGATCCAGCCGGCGTACCGCCCGTGGAGCACGACCATGTAGGCCAGCAGCGAGACGAGCGCCCACACCTCCTTCGGGTCCCATCCCCAGAACCGTCCCCAGGAGACGTCCGCCCACAGACCGCCGAGGATCGTCCCCGCCGCCAGGAGGATCACCGCGACCTGCATCGCCTTGTAGATCCACGCCGCCAGATCACTGCACGCCTCCGGCGCCCGCACGACGCCCGAGGCGCCGCGGCGGTAGGTGCCGAACAGGTAGTGGCCGAGCGACAGGATGCCCAGGCCCCAGGCCAACGCCCCTGCGGCGTAGCTCGACACGATCGTGAGCACGTGGATCGTGAGCCAGAAGTTGTCACGGAGCACCGGCTGGAGCGGGCTGAACTGCTTCCCGGGGATGGGGAAGAACCAGGCGATGAAGGTGCCGGCGAACGCCACCGCCGCCACCACCAGACCGAACGACTGGCGCCGGTAGACCTCCGTGACCCCCTCGGCGAACGCCCCGCGCCGCCAGGACCGGGGCACGGTCACGAGTCCCGCGACGAGCGTGAGGAGGACGCGCGGGAGATACCACACCGCCGGCGCCAGCACCGACCACCCCACGAGCCACACGACGAGGTTGTTGAGGTTGGGGATGCTGCGGTCGACGTCGGTCTGCGGGAGGAGGTTGATGATCGTGCGCCCGCCCGCCGCGTAGGGGGCCATCGCCAGGATCCAGAGGACGAGCGCCGAGAGCGCGAGCCGCGGCAGGAGAAGGAGCCAGCGGGCCGCGGTCGGGGCTCCGTCACGGTCGCCCCCGCGCGGCGGGGCGAACGGCGCCGGGAGGGCCGTCATCCGCCAGGCGTCGCGCAGGCCCTGTTCCAGGATCGGGCCGAGGAGGAAACAGAGGCCGAGGAAGGAGAGGAAGAACGGGACGTAGATCACCGTCTCGTACATGTTCGTCACCGGGGCCCACCCGGTGATCGCCACACGGGAGGCGAAGGCCCGCGCCGTCCAGACCAGCTGTGCGAGCAGGAGCGCCGTGCCGAGCCAGAACATCGGCTTCCGCGCCCGGCCGAACGCCGTCGCGAAGGCCCCCAGGGCCGCGAGCGCGGCCACCCACGACATCCGGAACGGATCCCCCTGGTTGTAGGCCACCTCGCGCCGGGTCGTGCCGGCCACGGGATAGGCGGTGTGGCGGATGAGGTCGGCGTCGACGCGCTCGATCGGCAGGCTCCCGCGGAGCGGCTCGACCGCCTCGCCGAGGGTCCGCAGCCGGGAGGCGAGGTTGTCGGCGGCGGCCGCGGCGTCGGCCTCCCGGCCGGTCGCCGGGGAATCCCCCTTCACGACCTCGCCCAGGGTCGCGAACGCCTTCCGCACCGAGGCCACACGGTCGGCGGGGTAGCCGGGAAGGAGCGACTCGGGGGCGTCGAGGAGCGTGGGCCATCCGAGCCAGGCGGGCATGTCGTCCTCGCTCGCCCGCTCCGTCTCGAGGGCGTCGGCGTGGAGCGCGGGGACGACGTGGAGGCTGCCGCCGTTGTCGTAGAGCGATTCCCCGAGCGCCACGACGCGGTCGGAGACGCGTCGCCAGGCCCGGCGAAGGTCGGCCGCGGCCGACGCACCCGGCTCCACCGATCCGAGCGCCGCACTCAGCGTCTCCAGGTGGGGAAGGGCGTCGTCGGTGGCGAAGCGGGAGGAATTGCCGACGGAGCGTGCCAGTTCCTGGAGCGCCCGATCGACCGCCTCGACGCCGGCGGGGCTCCCCTCCGCCGCGGCGGCGAGTTTGTCGCGCAGCGGCTTCCATCGGGTCACCACCTGCTGGAACGTCCGCAGGAACCGCGTCCGCCCCATCGCGCCGTCGGCGGCCCGGAAGGTGAGCTGACGCCAGGTCACGAACGCCTGCCACAGCTGCTCGATCTTGGCGTCGAGTCCCTCGGCCCGGAACGGGACCCCCTCCTGCATGGCTCGGCCGCGGCGTTCGTCGAGGTCGACGAGCCGCGCGCGCAGCGCCTCGTTCTCGGCGACGTCGGACGGCGCGGCGTACTTGAGGCGGATCCGGCCGCCGGGGGTGTCGGCGAAGATCTCGAGCCCGAGCAGTTGGCGCAGCTCCTCGTGTTCGGCGATCAGGAACGGCACGTCCTCCCAAGCCTGCGGGCGGACGAGCCAGTCGAGGAGCAGTTCGTCGGCCCGCCATTTGACTGGCGTGCCCCCCGCGGCGGCGAGTTTCGGCTCCTGGACGTGGCAGATCGCCTCCACCTGCCGCCGCGCGAAGGTGTCGAGCGGCATGATGCGCCCGTCCTCGAGCACGGGGATGCTCCTCCAGGCGGAAAGCGCCGGGGAGAGACCGGGCTCGGGAGCCGCCAGGGCCGGGGCGGCCAGCGTGACGAAGGGCCCGGCGAGGGCGAACCAGGCGAGGGCGAGTTTGCGGACGTTCATCGGATGCCTCCGGGTCGGCCGCGGGACACCGCGGCGGCCACCGCTTCCCCCCGCCGGCCACGTCGGGCGACCGGCGCCCCGGGCGCCGCGGTCTCCGCGGCGTCGTCGGCCCGGCGGGGGCGGAAGAAGTAGGCCTTCATGTAGAACATCGTGAAGATGCCGGCGACGATCAGGGCGCTGCCGAGATATTTGACGCCGCGGCCTGGATCGTAGTTGACGGTGAGGACCGACGCCTCGAGCCGGTCGGGCTTCTCGGAGACCCCCTTCGTGAAGCGCTCGTAGAGATCGTCCCCCGGCATCCAGGGCCCCATGAAGCTCTCCTGGAAGAGCCGGTAGGACCGGCCGGTGGCCGGATCGGAGAAGTCGACCGGGGCGTTCATCGTGATCGTGACCGGGGCCTTGACGAGCGACGTGCCGCCGCGCGAGAGGAACTCCACCACGCTCGAGAAGTGGGAGGCCTGGCTCGTGCCGGGGTCGAGTCGGCGCTCGAAGTTGTCGAGCTTGACGTCGAAGCCGATGTCCACGGCGTCGGGCTCGAGCCGGAGCGTGGCACGTCTCCTCGAGCCGGTGACGACCCGCTCCTCGGAGGGGCCGGGGGGCTCGTCGATCGGCTGCACGGGGATTCCCGCCAGCCAGAACTCCTCCCCCTTGCCGTCGATCGTGAGCCGCACGCGTGCCGCGCGCCGTTTGGCCGAGGGGGCCTTGGCCTTGTCGAAAGGCAGGGGCAGGGTGGCGATCTCGAGCCGGTCGGCGGGGAGGAAGCGGTCGACCCGCATCTCGAGCTTGGCCCGCGGCATGGCGAACGCCGGCACCGCCTTGCCGTCGACGGGGAGTTCCCCCGCCGTCGCCTCAGGGGCCTGCCAGCGGCGGTAGAGGAGGCGGTGGCCGCCCCCCTCCCCCGGGGCCTGCACGACGTCGATGCGGCTCCGCGCCCCCCCCTGCATGCGCTCGGCGGCGTCGGCCGTCTCACGTTCGATCCACAGCGTGCCGAAGACGCCGCTGCGGGCCCCCTGGATCGAGACCTCCGGAAGATCGGCGAGGATCACCATCTCCTCGTCGGCACCGCCGGCGCCGCGCCTGACCCTGATCCGCGCCGCCGACAGGCGCTCCTCGAAGTCGGTCAGTTCGACGTGGAGATCGCCGCCGTCGAGCGGGGCCCGCGGCTGGCCGACGAGGTCGTCCACCAGCACCCGGTGAACCTTGCCATCGGCGACCAGGACGAGCTGGCCGCGCGTGCCGAATCCGACGGCCGGGTCGGGGAGCGCCGCGAGGAAGGCGTCGGCCTCGCCGCGCGAGTCGAGTTTCCAGAACACCACCTGGCCGCCCCCCACGGTGCCGCGGTGCCGCATCTGGCCGCCGCGCAGCGGATCGGGCTGCCAGGTGAGGTCGACCGGCATCCACATGCCGCCGGCCTGGCCCCCCCCCATCCCCTCCATGGCATCGGTGCCGATCCGGAGCCGGACGCTCGGCGCGAGCGCCGCGGTGGAATCGGCGAAGTAATCGAGGACCTCGAGCCGGACCCCGTCGGCGTCGAAGAGGACGCCGGTGTCGCGCGGGGCGAGGCTCCAGGGGAACGGACCGCGACGCACCGCGGAGGGGGCGGCGGCGCCGCCGTCGGACGTGCCTGGAACCGGCCCGTACTCCCGCCAGTTGAAGGGCCCGGCACGGAAGGGAATCGAGGTCGCCGTCCCCTTGCCGCCGGAGGCGGGGCCAACCTCGAGGCGGAAATGGAGCGAGTCCTCGTAGGCCCGCCCCCCCTTCTCCCCCTCGAGCAGCGGGATCTGGGCGTCGATGCCGCCGCGGCGGGAGAGCAGGCACCCGGCCAGCAGGACGAGGAGGCCGATGTGGGTGATCACGAATCCGGTCTGGTGCCGCTTCCAGGGATAGCGGATCGC
>CAZMOU010000027.1:0-33590 GCA_964567835.1 uncultured Chitinophaga sp.
TCTACGCTCGCCGAACGGGGAGCGTCATGCTCGTCGCCTCCGGCTTTTTCCACGATTCCACCCCCGGGACCCGCTCCTCCGCCGCCATGGACGCCGCTCCCCTCGCCGCCGGCTCCGATCCCGTCTGGGTGGTCGCCGCGATCGTCGCCGAGGGGGTCGCGCTCCCCACCGGGGAGACCCTGCCACGCGCCGACTTCTTCGAGGCGGTGTGGGAGTTGCTCGACGGCACCGGCCTGGCGGGCATCCACGAGGGGACGATCGACGTGGGCGAGGCGTACGCGGCCGGCCTCGTCGAGTCGCCGCTGGTCATCGACGCCGCCGCGGCTCCCGAGCGCGACTGGGTGGCCGACAGGGCGCTCGTGGATGCCGAGTTCTGGTTCGGGGACGAGGCCGGGGCCCGCGGGGCGGCGGCGCGCCTCGTGCGCTGCGTCGGGTGCGCCGTCGCCGAGATCCGCCGCGTGGAGCCGCGCGATTGGGTCGCCGCCGCCCACGCCGCCCACGCTCCGGTGGTCATCCCGGGCTTCGGCACGGTGCTCGCCCCCTGGCACACCGAGCGCTCCGGAGGGGAGGGCACCCGTCTGGTCGTCGACCCGGGGACCGGCTTCGGCACCGGCAGCCACCCGACGACACGGCTGTGTCTCGAGGCGATCGCCGCGCTGCCCCCCGGGGAGGCCCCCGCCCGAACCGTCCTCGACGTCGGCGCCGGATCGGGAATCCTCGGCATCGCCACCGCCCTGCGGGGAGCCGTGTCGGTGACGGCCGTGGAGATCGACGTCCGGGTGCACGACGCCATCCGTCGCAACGCCGCGCTCAACGACGTCGGCGATCGGCTCGCGGTGGCCACGTCGCTCGACGACGTCACCGCGACCCATGACCTCGTCATGGCCAACATCGTGGGGCCGGTGCTCGTCGCCATGGCGCGCCCGCTCGTGGCCCGCGGACGGCCGGGCGGCACGATCGTCCTCGGGGGCCTGCGCGACCTGGACCTCGCGGAGGTCCGGGCGGTCTACCGGTCGGCCGGGGCGGAAGAGGTCGCCTCGCGGGAGAGCGAGGGCTGGTCCTGCCTCACGTTCCGGATCGCCGCCGGGCCGCCGGCGGCGGAGAGTTGCCGCAGCAGCGCGTCGGTATCGGCCTTGGCCACCAGGAGCACCGCCACGAGCGGCACCGCCGCGAGCGCCACCCGGTAGCGGGCCGACTGCAGGACCCGCTCCGGGCCGGAGACCGGGAGGAACCAGGCGATGCCGGCGGGAATCCCGGCGGCGAGCGGCGCCACCAGCAGGAGGATCGCCGACGCGACCGACAGCCTCCCGAAGCAGCATCCCACCACCGCGGTGCCGAAGAGCGCCACGAACCCGCTGCCGGCGAGCGCCGCGATGCCGGCGGCCCCTCCCGCGAACCCGCCGACGAGCGCCCCGACGAGCGCCGCCGCCAGCGGCACCGGGACGACGGCCCCGCGCATCCACCCCCCGGCGCCGATCGCCACGCCGGCGGTGACCAGCGCCGCGGCCGTCACCCCCACGACGACCCGGTCGCCGGTCGCCGCCACCTGCCCCTCGATCCCCTCCCACGCCGCCCACAGGAAGAACGCCGCGGCGAGGAACGCCGGCCACGGGGGGCCGCGGCCGTCGAGCCACACCGAGCCGTGGAGGAGCACCGGCGTGGCCACGAGCGCGAGGAACGCCCGCTCCACCGTCAGCCAGCGCCGCTCGAGCCAACCCCCGGCCACCTCCAGCTCGATCGCCAGCGTCGCCGGCAGGAGGATGAGGAGCAGGCGGTCGAGGGCCGACGACGGCGGCACGCGCGGCAGCGCCCGGAGGAGTCCGAGCCCGACCACGGCACCCCAGACGCACCCCGCCAGGAGGGCCACGCCGGCGAGCGACGCGTCGCCCCGCGACGCGCGGACGCCGATGGCGGCGAGGAGCGTCGCCACACCGAGCGCCGCGGCCGCGGCGATGGCCACCCCCTGCGGGTCGGGCACCGGCTCAATCCCGGGCGCCGGCGCAGTCGATCATGATCAGCGCCTCGTCGCCGATGTTGCCGATACCGGCGGGATCGAAGCCGAAGTCGCTGCGCTTGAGCTTCAGTTCGCCGCCGAAACCGACGCGCTTCTTCCCCATCGCCTCGATCTCCTTCCCGCCGACGAGGGTGAAGGTCACCGGCTTGGTGACGCCGTGCATGGTGAAGTCGCCCGTGACCTCGTAGCCGCCCGGCACCCCCTTCACCTTCGTGCTCCGGAACTCGATCGTGGGGAACTGCTTGGTGTCGAAATAGTCGGGCTGCCGCAGATGGTCGTCGCGCGCCGCGTTGGCGGTGTCGACGCTGTCGGCCTTGATGGAGAGGGAGAAGCTCGACTTGGCGGCGTCGGCCCGGTCGATGACGAACGTCCCCGAGACGTCGTTGAAGCGTCCCTGGATCCAGCTGATGTCCAGGAATCGCGCCTTGAAGCCGATGGTGGAGTGGACGCCGTCGTAGGCGTACTCGTCGGCGGCGCGGAGCGCTCCGACGGGGAACGCGACGAGGAGGACGGCGAGGAGCGCGGCACGGCGCATGGATGGTCTCCTGACTGGTGCGGGGCCGGCCGGCCGCACCACGGCCTCGAGCCCCCCCGACGCCGACAGGATAGCAGGCCGACGGGGATCCCGAGGGTGGCGCCGGGGGTCCACCGGCGATCGGCGGCGCCGCGGCGTGCCTGCCCTGCCGCAGGCAGCCGTCCTGACGGCACGCCGGCGCGGCGCGAGCGGGGCACGGCCAACGCGCTCCCTCGCTGGATGCGCTGGCAGCCACCCCGGAGAACCCCGGGCTGTACGGGGGTGTCCGCCGTGGACCCGTGTTCCCGTGGACCCGGCCGTCGAGCGGCCGCGAGGGTCACGGATGACGTCCTCCACGGAGGGCTAGCAGGCTGTGGATAAAGTGCTCCGCCGCTGGATGCGGCGGCCGACACCCACGAAAAACCTTGGCTTTTTCGGGGGTGTCTCGAGTGGAAAAAGGTCACGGATGACTTTTTCCACGGACAGCTAGGGACGCAGCGCCCCGTGGAGGATCTCCACCGGATGCAGCGCCGTGCGGCCGGTGCCGTCCTTGATCTGGTGTCGGCAACTCGTCCCCGGGGCGGCGATGACCGTGGCCGCGTCGGCCGCACGCACCGCGGGGAAGAGGACGAGTTCGCCGATCCGCATCGACACGTCGTAGTGCTCGCGCTCGTAGCCGAACGACCCGGCCATGCCGCAGCAACCGCTGGGAATGACGCTCACCGAATAGTTCCGCGGCAGCGACAGCGCCGCCACGGTCGGGGCCACCGACGCCAGCGCCTTCTGGTGGCAGTGGCCGTGCACGCGCACCGTGCGCACCTCGTCGTGGAAGGCGTCGGGGCCGATCCGTCCCGCCGCCGCCTCCCGGGCGAGGAACTCCTCCACCATGAGCGCCCTGCCGGCGAGCCGGCGCGCCGCGGGCACGAGCGCCCGGTCCACGAGGTCGGGGACCTCGTCGCGGAAGCCGAGGATCGCCGACGGCTCGATCCCCAGAAGCGGGGCCTCGTCGGTGACGACGCCGTCGAGGCGGCGCACGTTCTCCCCGGCGAGCACCTTCGCCTCGCGCAACAGCCCCTTCGAGATCTGCGGCCGCCCGCTCCCGACGTGGTCGGGGATCACGACCTCCCACCCGAGCCTCTCGAGGAGCTCGACCGCCCTGATCCCGACCGGGGCGTCGAGCGTGTCGGTGAACTCGTCGCAGAAGAGGTGGACCCTCCCCAGCCTGCCGGGGGCCCGCGGCCTCCCCCGCCACCAGGCGGAGAGCCGGGTGCCGTGGACGCGCGGCAGCGACCTCCGCTGCGAGAAGCCGAGCGCCCACTTGACGAGGTGCGAGGTCCCCGGCGCCGCGGCGATGGCGTTGTGGAGCCAGGCGACGCGCGACGCCGCCGCGAACGCGCGCGCCGAACCGGCGACCATCCGTGTCCGCCAGGGAATCCCCTCGGCATCCATCCGCTGCTGCTCCCACTCGCTCTTCAGCCGCGCCATGTCGACGTTCGAGGGGCATTCGCTCTTGCAGCCCTTGCAGGAGAGGCACAGATCCATCACCTCCGCCAGCGCCGGCGTCGTCCAGGGATTCGAGCCGGGGGATCCGGCCTGCCCCGCGAGGGCCTGCCGCAGGACGTTGGCCCGGGCCCGGGTGGTGTCCTTCTCGTCGCGCGTCGCCATGTAGCTGGGGCACATCGTCCCCCCCATGGCGGCCGACTTGCGGCACTGCCCCACGCCGCCGCACTTCTCCGCGGCGCGGAGCACGCCCCCCACCGCGGAGAAGTCGAGGACGGTCTCGTGCCGCGGCTCGGGCTCCCCCGGCACGATCCGCAGCCGGGTGTCCATCGGCGGCGTGTCGACGATCTTGCCCGGATTGAGGATCCCGGCCGGGTCGAAAAGCCGTTTCACCGCCACGAGCTTCTCGTAACACGCGTCGCCGACCATGAAACGGATGAACTCGCCGCGCAGCCGCCCGTCGCCATGCTCGCCGCTCAAGGAGCCGCGGTACCGCTTCACGAGCGCCGCCACGTCGGTGGCCACGTCACGGAACATGCGCAGGCCCTCCGCGGTGCGCAGGTCGAAGAGCGGGCGGAGATGGAGCTCTCCGGCGCCGGCGTGGGCGTAGTGGATGCACTCGATCCCGTACTTCTCCCCGAGGAGACGGTCGAAGTCGGCGATGTAGGCGGGGAGATCCTCGATGGCGACGGCCGTGTCCTCGACGATCTCGCGCGGCTTCCTGTCGCCGGGGATGTTCTGCACGAGCCCCTGGCCGGCGCGCCGCAGCTCCCAGACCTTGTTGGCGTCGTCGCCGAGGAGACGCGGCCAGGCGTGCCCGATCCGCGCGGCGTGCAGCGCCCGCTCGACGCCGTCGAGGGCCCGGGCGAGGGCGGCCGGATCGGCGTGCCGCACCTCGACCACGAGGATCGCGCCCGGATCGCCGACGACGAAACTGCGGTTCCGCGTCTGTTCGGCGTTCCCCTTCGTGCATTCGAGGATGGTGCGGTCGATGAGCTCGCAGCCGGTGAGGAGGCCCCCCTCGCCCGCCACCGCCCGCTTTCCCTCGCCCATCACGACGACCGCGCCGCGGAGCGCCTCGTCGACGGTGCCGCAATGCGCCACCAGCAGCCCGCCGGGCGGCGGCAGCGGGATCAGGTTCAGCTCGAACTCGACGCCGATGAACAGCGTCCCCTCGGAGCCGGCGAGCAGGCGGCAGACGTTGAAGGGACGTTCGCCGCCCCCGTCGAAGCAGGACGCGTCCATGAGCGCGTCGAGCGCGTAGCCGGTGTTGCGCCGCGTCACGGTCGCCTTGGGGAAGCTCTCCGTCACCAGCGCCCGCACGGCCGGATCGCCGAGGAGCGCCGTGAGCCCGCGGTAGACGCGCGTCTCGAGCGCGTCGGGGGCCGCGCACTTGGCCGCCAGCTCCTCCGGCGAGAGCGGTCCGAACTCGACCTCCGAGCCGTCGGCGAGGAAGCCGCGTGCGCGGAGGAGGTGGTCGCGCGTCGTGCCCCAGGCGATGGAATTGGAGCCGCAGGAGTTGTTCCCCACCATGCCGCCGATCATGGCCCAGGAGGCGGTCGACGTCTCGGGACCGAAATAGAGCCCGTGGGGGGCGAGGAACTGGTTGAGCGCGTTGCGCACGACGCCCGGCTGCACCCGCACGGTGCGGCGTTCGGGGTCGAGCGCCAGGATGCGGTTCATGTGGCGGCCGGTGTCGACGACGATCCCGCCCCCCACCACCTGCCCCGCCAGCGACGTCCCCGCCCCGCGCGGCACGAGCCCCACCCCGTGCGCCGCGGCGAATCGCACCAGCTCGCCCACGTCGGCGGCGGTTTTCGGCAGCGCCACCGCCAGGGGCCGTTCCTGGTACTCGGAGGCGTCGGTGGCGTAGATCGTCCGCGCCACGTCGTCGAGGAGGAGCTCGCCCTCGAGCCTGCCGGCGAGTGCGGCGAGCGCCCCGTCTCCCGGAGCGTCGGTGGATCGTCGCGGATGGGTCATGGCGGGAGCCGGGAGGGTGGTGGGGAAGCGCGGCCGTCATGGTAGCCTGTCGGTCCCCTCCGGCCCCGTGGCAGGCACGCCGATGTCCGCGTCCCCCGATCCCCCCACCGCCGACGTCCGTCGCATCGCGGGGGTCGCCGTCGCCCGTCTCCTCGACAAGCGCGTCCTCGGGTTGCGCGTGGCGGCGCTCTTCGATCAGGTGCTGCGTCCCCTGGCGGAGTCGACGGGGGAGGGCACGCTCGTCCTCGACTTCTCCCACGTCGCCTATTTCGGCAGCGATTCCTTCGGACGGCTGGTGGAGCTGGGGAAGACGCTGCGCCGCGGCGGCGGGGCGCTCGTCCTCTGCCACCTGTCGCGCGACCTGCGCGAGGTCTTCCGGGTCACCCGCCTCGACTCCTGGTTCGAGATCGTCGAAGACGTCGCCACCGCCGTCGGGGGCGCCCGGCCGACCGAGCCGGGCTGACCGGGCGTCGGCGCCGAGAGGAGACCCGCCGATGACCACGCCCCGCCAGAAGGTGCTGTTCGACGACGCCTTCGAACCGGAGCCCCGGGGCCCGCGCGGCCGCGCCGCCATCCCCGTGCTCCCCATGCCCCCCGACGCGGCGCTCGCCGAGCTGGGGGCCGGGCTCCCGCCGTCGATCCGCCTGGGGACGTCGAGCTGGTCGTTCCCCGGGTGGACGGGGCTCGTCTACGCGCCGCGCGACGGCAGGCCGGAGAGCGAGGATCGCCTCGCGCGCGACGGGCTCGCCGCCTACGCCGCGCATCCGCTCTTCCGCACGGTGAGCGTCGATCGCACCTTCTACGCCCCCCTCGCCGCGGAGGCGTTCGCGCGTTACGCCTCCGCCGTGCCGGAGGGATTCCGCTTCGTGGTCAAGGCACCCGCGGCGGTCACCGATCCTTTCCGACGCGCGGGGGGATCGGGCCGGGTCGACGGGGACAACCCCTCGTTCCTCGATGCCGCGACCGCCGCGGCCACCGGCATCACCCCGGCGGTCGCCGGCCTGGGAGGGAGGCTCGGGGCGATCGTCTTCCAGTTCCCGCCGCTCGGCCGCCGGCTCCTCGCCGACGTGCCGCGCCTCGTGGCCCGGCTCGTGGCCTTCGTGGCGGCGCTGCCGAAACCGCGCACCGCCACCCTCCCGGACGGGCCGGCGGTGGCGCTCGAGATCCGCGACCCCGACCTGCTCGGCGAAGCGCTCGCCGCCGGGCTCGCCGCCACCGGCGCCATCCCCTGCCTGGCGGCCCACGCGCGGATGCCCCCCCTCGACGAGCAGGCGGCCGCCTGGCGGCTGGAGCGGTTCCCCACCCGGGCACCGCTCCTGGTGCGTTGGAACCTCCACTCCGGCCACGACTACGAGGGAGCGCGGCAGCGGTACTTCCCCTTCGATCGGCTCGTCGAGGAGGACACCGCCACCCGCGGCACCCTCGCCCGTCTCGCGCGCGACGCCGCCGCCATGGGCCGCCCCGTGCTCGTGACCGTGAACAACAAGGCGGAGGGCTCCGCCCCGTGGAGCGTCCGCCGTCTGGCCGAGGCGATCGTCCGGCAGGAGTGACCCCATGCGTCTCTCGATGGTCGTGAATCCCCCCACCGACCGGCACCTCGAGTGGGCCGCGCAGGTCGGCGTCACCGACGTCGTCATCCCCTATCCCGGTCTCGACCCGGGCGCCCTCCGCGCGACCTGCGAACGGATCGCCTCCTTCGGGATGCGCTGCACGCACGTCGAACGGAAGCTCCCCCACCTCGGCCTCGTCCACGGCCTCCCCGACCGCGACGAACAGGCGCGCGGGATCCGCACGCTCCTCGAGAACATGGCGGACAATTCGATGGAGGTGCTCTGCTACAACTGGATGCCCGACGAGGACTGGCAGCGTACGACCGCGGTCGCACCGGCCCGCGGCGGCGCCCGCGCCACCGCCTTCCGGCTCGGCGACACCGGCACGAACGTCACCGATGCCGACGGCCTGCCGGCGCGGCGCACGAGTGCCCGAACCCTGTGGGACAACCTTCACCGCTTCCTCGAGGAGACGGTGCCGGTGGCCGAGGCGTGCGGCATCCGCCTGGCCCTCCATCCCGACGATCCGCCGCTCGACGAGTTCGGCGGCCAACCGCGGATCATGCATACCAACGCCGCGCTCGTCCGCGCCACGGAACTCGTCCCCAGTCGGGCCAACGGCGTCTGCTACTGCGTCGGCTCGCTGTGGCCCGCCGGGGAGGACGTGATCGCCGGCATCCGCGCCTTGGGCGACCGCATCGCGTTCGTCCACGCCCGCAACGTCCGCGGCACCGCCGCCGACTTCGTCGAGACCTGGCACGACGACGGCGAGATCGACATGCCGGCGGTCTTCCGGGCGCTCAAGGAGATCGGTTTCGCGGGCACCGTCCGCCCCGACCACGCGCCGAGCATGGCGGGCGAGCCGAACGACACCCCGGGCTACGAAATGCTCGGCCGGCTGTTCGCCGCCGGCTACCTGCGCGGGCTCATGCAGTCGGCGTGAGGGTCGGCGGGCGCGTCGGGAGGATCAGGCGACCGCCGGCGGCAGGAGTTCCTCGCGATCGATCGACGAGCGGCACCTCGTCGATACGCTGGGTCGACGTCAACGAGTCACCCTGCTGTCGCGGCAGCTGGACGTACGCCGCGATCGGCCGTCCACGCCGAGCCGTCACCTCGAGTGAGACTCGTTTCACGACGATGTCACCCCGTCGGCCGTGATCGCCACGCATGCGCCGATGCTGATGGCATACCCCGACGCCCGCATCCATCTGTTCGACCGGCAGGGGGTCCGCGACGTGGCTTCCATCGACACCGCGCACCATCGGGTCACGCGACGGTTTCTGAGCGATGCCGGACGGTCGCTCGAGCGGCCTCTCGGCGATGCCACCGAGGCGGAACCGGACGGCGGAACGGCGTCGCCGTAGCGCCCGGCGGTGTCGTTGGTGTGCCGGGTGGAAGGGGCGGCCGTGGCCCGCGACGCGTACACTTTCCCGCTGCGGCGGGGGAGCCCGGAAACGAATCCGCTCGGCCCGCGTGTTCCCCGGTGCATTCCATGGCCAGCCATCGCCGTCGCCCTCCACCGCGAGTCCGACCCGACCAGCCCGTCGAGATCCGCCTCTCCCTCCGGAGTCAGCAGCCGTGTCCCGTTTGCCACGTGTCGCCGCGGCGTTCGCCGGGCTCGCGCTTCTCGTCGGCGGAATCACCGTCATGAATCCCCTCGGCCGCCCCGCCAGGGCCGACGACGTCCCGGCCGGGCCGCGTGCCGGACGGTGGTCCGCCGTCCAGCGCGCCCTCGACGAGGGGAAGCCGAAGACGGCGCTCGAGGCGCTCGGGGGCCTCGAGGCCGCGGCCGTCGAGGCCGGCGCCTGGGACGAGGTGGCACGCGCGGTCGCCACGCGCGTCGTCGCCGAGACCGGCGACCGCCCGCCCGACGATCCGGAGCGCCTGGTGCGGCTCGAAGCGGCGATGCGTGAGGCGCCCGAGCGGACCCGGCCGGTCCTCGAGGCGATCCTCGCCAACTGGACCTGGGGCTTCTTCCAGGCCAACCGCTGGCGCTTCGCCGAGCGGACCGGCGGCGCCTCGGGGGGCGTCGATGGGGAGGGAAAGGCGACGGAGGGTCTGGCGGGCATCGCCTCCTGGGATCTGCCGCGCATCGTCGCCGAGATCCGCCGTCGCTTCGCCGCCGCGCTCGATCCCGCCGAGCGGCTCCGGTCCTTGCCGGTGGGGGAGTGGGGCGCGGTCCTCGAGAAGGGGGCCATGCCCGACGCCTTCCGGCCCACGGTGTGGGACGTCGTCGCCCGCGACTGCCTCGCCTTCGCCGCCTCGGGCGAGCGCGGGCTGGTCGATCCGGAGGATCGCTTCGAGTTCGACGTCGACGCCCCGGCGCTCGGCACGCGCGCCGAGTTCGCCGCGTGGAAGCCGGAGGCCGATCCGACCGTCACCGACGCCGACTCGCCGCTGCTCCTGGCGGCGCGGCTGTGGCGCGAGCTCCTCGCCTTCCACTCGGGCGACGCCGACCGGACGGCGCTTTTGGCCGCCGACCTCGACCGGATCGAATGGGCGCGCGGCGCGGCGGTCTCGCCGGGGGGCGACGACGAGCGCGCGGCCCGCGCCGAGCGGGCCCTCGAGGCGCTCGTCGCCGACTGCGGCACGAACGAGGTCGCGGCGCTCGCCGCCCACGCGCTTGCGAGCCTCCTCTGCCAGGGCGACGGGGAGGACGCCGTCGTGAAGGCGCACGCGGTCGCGGCGGCCGCGGCCGCCGCCCATCCCGACGCGGCCGGGGGGAAACTCTGCCGCAATCTCGTCGGCGAGATCGATTCCCGCGCCCTCGAGCTCGCCACCGAGCGCGTGTGGGCCGGCGTCCGGCCGGTGCTCCGCGTCCGCTACCGGAACCTCGCCCGCGTCCACGTGCGGATCGTCAAGGCCGACCAGGAGACCCGCCTCCGCGCCGGCAAGGCGCAGTGGCAGTGGCTCGACGACGGCGACCGGGCGAAGCTTCTGGCAGCGAGACCGGAGAAGTCCTTCGCCGCCGACCTCCCGGCCACGACCGATCTCCGCGACGCCACGCACGACGTGCCGGCGCCCGACGACCTCCCCCCCGGTCCCTGGTGGGTGATCGCCAGCGCCGACGACGACTTCGGCGCCGACGACAACGTCGTCTCGGTGACGATGGTGTGGGTGAGCCGGCTGTCGCTCGTCTCGCGGCAGGGGGCCTTCCCCGGCGCGGCCGACGCGCTCGAAGGGCACGTCGTCGACGGCGTCACGGGCCTGCCGGTGGCCGGGGCGACGGTGACGTCGCTGGTGCGCGGCACCGCCGGCAATCCGCCCCCCTTCGAGCCGGGCCCGGAGACGGTCACCGACGCCGACGGCGCGTACCGCCTCGTCGCGGAGCCGCAGCGCGAACTGCTCCTCCGGGCGACGGCCGAGATCGGTGGCGTCCGCCACGAGATCGTCTCCGACCCCTTCACCGTGTGGCACCAGCCGCGCGAGGAACGCCACGAGCGCTTCGTCCTCCTGGCCGACCGCGGCATCCACCGGCCGGGGCAGTTCGTGCGCTACAAGGGCATCCTCGCCCGTGCCGACGCCGCGGGGGGCGACTACGCCGCCCTCGCCGACCGGGCGGTGACGGTCACGTTCCGCGACGCCAACGGCCGTGAACTCGCCCGCCAGGACGCCCGCACCAACCGGAACGGCTCCTTCCACGGCGAGTTCGCCATCCCCACCGGGGCGCTCCCCGGCCAATGGTCGATCGTCGCCGAGGGGGAGGGCGCGAGCGCCCTCCTCGGCGTGCGCGTGGAGGAGTACAAGCGGCCGAAGTTCAAGGCCGCGCTCGCCGCCCCGGCGGCGCGGGTGGTCCTCGACGAGCGGGTGTCGCTCGTCGGCACGGCCACGACCTACACCGGATTGCCGGTGTCGGAGGCCCGCGTCCGCTGGCACGTCGACCGCCTCACGCGTTTTCCCCCGTGGTGCCGGTGGGTGTTCCCCTGGCTGACGTTCGACGGCGGGGCGCAGCGGATCGCGCGCGGCACGGCCACCTGCGGCGCCGACGGCACCTTCGCCATCGAGTTCCCCGCCCGGCCCGACCGCTCCGTGCCGGCCGACTCGCTGCCGGTCTTCGCCTACCGCGTCGTGGCCGAGGTCACCGATCCCTCCGGCGAGACGCGCGTCGCCGAGCGGGTGGTGAACGCCGGCTACGCTCCGCTTCAGGCCGACGTCGCCGCCGACGCACGGGCGGCCGCGGACGGAGCGCCGGCGGAGGTGACGGTGACGGTGTCGACCGAATCGCTCGACGGGGAGCCGCGCGCCGCGGCCGGGACGCTCACGATCCGCCGCCTCGTGCAGCCGGAGAAGCCGGTTCGGCCCGATCTCTTTCCTTTCTTCGAGGTGCCGCGGCCCCGCCCGAAGGCCCGCCCCGTGCGCGGCCCCGGGGGCCGGCGGCCCGCGAGCCCCGTGGTCCTGCCGGGCCCCCTCGACGGCGACGAGGCGGAGGGCTGGGAGGCGGGGGAGGTGGTGTTCACGGCGAAGGACACCACCGACGCCGCCACCGGCAAGGCGGTGGCCAAGGTGCGACTGGCCCGGGGCGTCTACCGGGCGGAGTTCATCGTCGAGGGGGAGGGCCCCGAGGTGAAGGGGCGGCGGACGATCGAGGTGGTCGATCCGGCGGCGACCTCTTATCCCGTGCGCCGCGGCCTGGCGCTCCTCCCCCTGGCGACGACGGCGATCCCGGGCAGCGACTTCGTGACGCTCGTCGGCACCGGCCACGACGGCGGCCGGTGCTTCGTCGAGGTGCGCCGCGACGGCAACATCCTCTCCCGCGGGTGGACCGAACCGGGGCGGACGCAGTGGCCGGTGACGGTGCCGATCACCGAGGCGCTCCGCGGCGGGTTCACGGTGCTCGCCTGGATCGTGCGCGACGGTCGCCTGTGGCATTCCGAACGCGTGATCGACGTCCCCTGGACCGACAAGCGTCTCGAGCTGTCGTGGGAGCGGTTCACGCGCCGGGTGGAACCGGGGGCCAAGGAAGTGTGGCGGGCGCGCGTCCGCTCCGTCGACGATCCACTCGCCGGCCCGGCGAAGGGAGCCGCCGCCGAACTGGTCGCCACGCTCTACGACCAGTCGCTCGACGCGCTCGCTCCCCACGATTGGCCCGACGGCCTCCGCACCCTCCTCCGCCGCGAGTCCTCGCCGGGCGCCGTCAACGCGAGCAACCGTGGCGAGTATTTCCAGCAGCTCTTCGGCGGCTGGAAACAGGACGCCGTCGGGGTCGACGTCAGCTACCGCCGCTTCCGCTCCCCCTTCGCCGCCGCCTCCCCCCACTTCTTCGGTTTCGCCGGCGGCGGCCGGATGCGCGGAGCGATGCCGATGGC
Organism: uncultured Chitinophaga sp.; assembly: GCA_964567835.1. Taxonomy (GTDB): domain Bacteria; phylum Planctomycetota; class Planctomycetia; order Pirellulales; family UBA1268; genus QWOP01. Next base: position 12,865 of record CAZMOU010000027.1, read on the forward strand.
CGAGCCGATGATGATGGCCGACGGTGCCACGGCCCTCGGGGCGCCGGCGCGGATGATGACCAAGGGCGCGGCGCGCTTCGCGGAGCAGGCCGTGGCCCCGAGCGCCCCCCTCGGCGACGTCGCGGTGCCTCCGGCCGGTGGCGCCGCGGCCGCCCCCGCCGTCGACGCCGCGCCGCCGCCGCGGAAGAACCTCGTCGAGACGGCGTTCTTCCTGCCGGCGATCGAGAGCCGCGAGGATGGCAGCGTGACGATCGAGTTCACCCTCCCCGACACGCTCGCCACCTGGCAGTTCAAGGCGCTCGCACACGACGCCCGGCTCCGCTCCGGCACGCTCCTCGACACCGCGGTCGCCGCCAAGGACCTGATGGTCGAGCCGGTGGTGCCCCGTTTCCTCCGCGAGGGGGACGTCGTCGAGATCCCGGTGAAGCTCGGCAACCGCTCCACGGGCAGGCTCGAGGGACGCGTCCGTCTCGAACTCGCCGACGCGCGCAGCGGCGCGTCGCGGCAGGCGCTCCTGGAGACGCCGGCCGAGGTCCCCTTCGCCCTGGCCGCGGGGGAATCGAAGCCGGTCACGTTCCGTGTCCGCGTCGCCGACGGCACCGAGGCGCTCCGCTGGACGGCGATCGGCACGGCCGGGCGCGCGAGCGACGGCGAGGAGGCGATCCTCCCGGTGCTGCCGCGCCGCGTGCTCGTCGACGAGTCGCTCCCGATCACGCTCCGCGGCCCCGGCACGCGCGCCGTCACGCTCGAGCGTCTCTCCCGCGCCGCCGAGCATCCTTCGATCTCCAGCCGCACGCTCGTGGTCCAGGCCACGGCGAACCCCGCCTGGTACGCGGTGCTGGCGCTGCCGAGCATCGCCGAGAAGAGCGACGAGAGCGTGGAGACGCTCTTCACCCGGCTCTTCGCCAACGCCTGGGCCGGACACATCGCCCGTTCCGACGAGCGGATCGCGCGCACCTTCGAACTGTGGCGTGGGAGAAAGGGGGGCCGTGATCCCCTGGCGAGCCCCCTGGAGAGCGACGCGTCCCTCTTCCAGACGACCCTCGCGGAGACCCCCTGGGTGCGCGACGCGATCGACGAGACGGAGGCGCGGCGCCGGATCGGACTCCTCTTCGACGCCAATCGCGCGGCCGAGGAGCAGCGCTCGTCGCTCGAGCGCCTCGAGCGACTCCGCGCGGCCGACGGCGGCTGGCCATGGTTCCCCGGCGGGCGCACGAGCGCGGCGGTGACGCTGGGGATCGTCGCCGATTTCGGCAGGCTGCGCGCCGCGGGCGTCGCCGTCGACATCCAGCCGGCGCTCGCCACGCTCCCCTGGCTCGACCGCACGCTCGTGGAATGGCGCAAACGGGCGCTCGAGGCGAAGGGGGAGCCTGTGGCCGACGAGCTGGTGTCACTCGCGCTCTTCGCGCGGAGCTTCTTCGGCGCCGACGCGCCCCTCGAGGGTGAGGCCGCGGGGGCCCACGCCTTCTGGCTCGACGTGGCGCGGAAGAGCTGGCCCAAGACGGGCCAGCGTCGCTCGCAGGGGCATCTCGCGATCGCGCTTGCCCGCGCCGGCGACCGGGAGACGGCGGCGAGCGTCGTCGACAGCCTCCGGCAGCGCGCGGTCGACGCCGACGTGAAGCCGGGGGAGGAGAAGGACGCCTGGCAGGGGATGTGGTGGCGCGACGCCCATCCGGCCTGGTGGCACTGGGCCGCCGCGCCGATCGAGACGCAGGCGGTCATGATCGAGGCCTTCGACGAGGTGGCCGGCGACGCCGAGCGCGTCGAGGCGATGAAGGCGTGGCTGTTGTCGCAGAAGCGCACGAGCCGATGGCGCGGCGACCGGGCCACCGCCGCCGCCGTGGGGGCCCTGCTCGGCCGGGGTGCCGACCTGCTCGCGCCGGCGGGCGGCGTCGCGGTGACCGTCGGCGGCGAGCCGCCGCCGCGCGAGAAGACCGGCGCGCCCGAGGCGGGCACCGGCTTCGTCGAGGCGCGGTGGGCCGGCGGCGAGATCGGGCCGAACCTGGCGCGCGTGCAGCTCTCGAAGGACGCCCCAGGTCTCGCCTGGGGCGGGGTGCACTGGCAGTACCTCGACGACGTGGCCAACGTCCCGGCGATCGGCCGGGCGGAGCTCGCCGTCGAGAAGCGGCTGTTCGTCAAACGCCGCACCAAGGCCGGGGCGGAGCTCGTGCCGGCGTCCGCCGATGCGGCGACGCGCGTCGAGCCGGGCGACGAGCTGGTGGTGCGGTTGGTGGTGACCGCCGACCGCGACTACGAGTTCCTCGAGCTCGCCGACCACCGGCCGAGCGTCACCGAGCCGGCCGACGTCCTCTCCGGGTGGCGCTACGGCGACGGGGCGGCCTGGTACCTCGCCGTGCGCGACACGTCGACGGAGCTGTTCTTCGAGCGGCTCCCGCGCGGCACGCACGTCTTCGAGTATTCGCTCCGTGCCGCGCACCGCGGCAGCGCCTCGAGCGGCTTCGCCACGATCCGCAGCCGCTACGCGCCGGAGTTCCAGGCCCGCTCGGCGAGCGTGGCGGTGGAGGTCGATTGACCGGCGCGGCCGGGCGCCGCGCCGGCGTGGTATCCTCTCCGCCGATGGAATCCCCACCCCCCCGTCCGGACCGCCTCGACGCCGCCGCGGCCGCCGTCACGGCGACGGAGCTCGCGCGCGAGCGCAACCGCGAGGCGGCCGACCGCACGCTGCTCGCCTGGATCCGTACCAGCCTCGCCATGACGAGCCTCGGCTTCGGCATCGAGCGGTTCGGGCAGGCGGCGGTGAATCTCGACGGCGGCGCCTTCTCGCCGCTCAAGACCCGCTTCTACGGGGCGACGCTGATCGCCCTGGGGATCGTGGCGACGCTCGCCGGGATGTGGGAGCACCGCGTCGTGCTCCGGTCGATCGCCCATGACGACTACCGCTACGCCGAGCGCCCCGCGATCGCCCGCTGGCTCGGCGCCGGCCTGATCGTCGTCGGCGGGGCGGCGCTGGCGGGGATGCTCGTGGCCTCCTGACGCGACGGGAAAGGAGCGGTGCCGATGGTCTGGGACCAGGTCTACGATCCGCTCGGCTCGCCCGTCCTCTCCACGCTCGTCGCGGCCCTGCCGCTCCTGGTCCTGCTCGGGCTCTTGGCCGGGTGCGGCTGGTCGGCCTGGCGGGCGGCGGTGGCGGGACTCGGCACGGCGCTCGTCGTCGCCGTCGCCGTCGTCGGCATGCCGGTCGACGCGGCGCTCGCCGCGGCCGCGCATGGCGCCGCCTTCGGCCTGTTCCCCATCGGGTGGATCGTCGTCACGGCGATGTTCCTCCACGCCCTCTCCGAGGAGGCGGGCGCGCTCGACGTGATGAAGCGCTCGGTGACGAGGCTCTCCGCCGACCACCGCGCCCAGGCGCTCCTCGTGGCCTTCTCGTTCGGCGCCTTCCTCGAGGGGGCGGCCGGGTTCGGGGCGCCGGTGGCGATCACCGCCGCGCTCCTGTGCGGCTCCGGGTTCCCGGCGCTCGAGGCGTCGTGCCTGGCGCTCCTGGCCAACACGGCCCCGGTGGCGTTCGGGGCGCTGGGGACGCCGATCGTCACGCTCGCCAAGGTGACCGGACTCGACGAGCAGGCGCTCTCGGCGATGGCCGGCCGCCAACTCCCCTTCTTCTCCCTCGTGGTGCCGGCCTGGATGGTGGTGACGATGGCGGGCTGGCGCGGGCTCGTCGGCATCTGGCCGGCGGTGCTCGTGTGCGGCGCGTCGTTCGCCGTCGCGCAGGCGCTGATGGCCAATCTCGTCGGGGCGGCGCTGGTCGACGTGGTGGGGGGGCTCGTGAGCCTCGTCGCCCTGGCGGCGTTCCTCCGCGTCTGGCAGCCGCGCGAGACGTGGCGCTACGCCGGGGCGGAGGCCTCCGCGACCGGCGCGGGCGACGTCACAGACGCTCCGTCTCGCGTGGCCTGGGCGTGGATGCCGTGGGTGTTCCTCTCCATCGCCGTCTTCGTCTGGGGATTGCCGGGGACCAAGGCGGTGCTCGAGGCACGCGACGGTGCCTGGACGGCGGGCGTCGTCCCCGGCGCGTCGCTCTCGCCGGAGGTGCCGGTGCCGCGCCTCGACGGCCGCGTCGCCAAGGTTCCCCCCGCCACCCGTTCCGAGCGCGAGACGGAGCGCGCCGTCTACCGCTTCAACTGGCTCTCCGCGGCCGGCACGGGGATCCTCTTCGCGGCGATCCTCGCCGTGCCCTGGCTGGGGATCGCACCACGGAGGGCCGTGGGGCTGTGGCAGGAGACGCTGCGGCGCCTCGCCCCGTCGCTCCTCACGATCGCCGCCATGCTCGCACTGGCGTTCGTGACGAAGTATTCCGGCACCGACGTGATCCTGGGATTGGCGATGACGCGCACGGGCGCGGCGTATCCCCTCTTCGCCGCGCTGTTGGGATGGCTCGGCGTGGCCCTCACCGGCTCCGACACCTCGAGCAACGCGATGTTCGGCAGCCTGCAGCGCGTCACGGCGGAGCAACTGTCGCTCGACCCGATCCTCGTCTGCACCGCCAACAGCACCGGCGGCGTGATGGGGAAGATGGTCGATGCCCAGAGCATCGTCGTGTCCGCCACCGCCACCGGGGTGGTGCGCGGAGAAGGGGCGATCCTGCGGCGGGTTTTCCCCCACAGCCTCGCCCTGGCGATCCTCGTGGGGCTGCTCGTCTGGCTCCAGTCGGGCCCCCTGGCCTGGATGGTGCCCTGACGCGCCCCCACCCCCGGCCGGTGCGCCCCACGGATCGGCGGGATGCGAGGCGGTAGAATGGGGCCGGGCCTTCCCCCGGGCCGGATCGGCCCATCCCCCCGCGCCCATCCTCCAGACAGGCACACCGCCATGCGTCGCATCAACCTGCCACTGCTCCTCCTCCTGCTCGGGCTCCTCGCCGCGGGGGGCGTGGGAGTGTTCTTCGTCCATCGCCACCAGGTCCGGCGCAACGCCGCGACGATGGCGACGCTCGCCGACGAACGGCTCGAGGAGGGGAAGGAGGACGAGGCCATCGAGATCCTCTCCCGCTACGTCGTGCTGCGCCCCGAAGACCAGACGCGTCAGCGGCAGTACGCCGAGTTGCTCCTCGACCGCGTCGAGGCGGGCCGGGCCGACGCCCGCGGGCTCGCCACCGCCAAGTGGGCGATGGAGAAGGCCGTGCGCACGGCGCCGGACGACGACAGGCTGCGCGGCAGGTTCGCCGAGTTCCTCTTCCGTTCCGGCGAGCTGAGCATGGCCCACGACCACTACACGATGCTCCTGGGCCGCCTCGACGCGGCCGCCGCCGCTCCCGCCGCCGCGGACACCGCCGAGGAGGGGGGGAAGGACGCGCCGGACCGCGGCCGCATCGCGCTGCTCTGTGCCGCCGTCGCCGGGGAACTGGGGCGCTTCGACGAGGCGGAGGATCTGCTCTCACGGCTCGTCGGCTTCGACGCGAAGACGAAGGAGTTCACCGGCGCGGCACCGACCGACGCGCGGATCGTCGCCGCCTACCCGGCACTCGCCCAGATCGAGGAACGGCACCGCCGCGATCCGAAGACGGCGGCGCGGATCATCGACCGTCTCGCCACCGCACACCCCGACGACACCACCGGCGTCAAGCTGCTCGCCGCGTGGCACATCGACCATGGCGATCTCGACGCCGCCGACAAGGCGATCGCGAGGGCCACGGCGCTCGATCCGGACGACGACGACATCGCCTTCCTGGATCTCCAGGCGGCACTGGCGCGGAAGGACGACGACCGGGCGCAGGCGATCCTCGAGGGCCCGCTGGCCGACGCCCCCGCCACGCCGCCGATCGTGGTCGCCCGCGCCGCCCTCCTCCAGCGGCGCGGCGACTCCGAGGGGCGGCTCCGCGTCCTCCGGGAGGCGCTGGCCGACAAGCCGACCAACGGCGCCTACCGGGCCGAACTGCTCCTGGCCCTCGTCGAGGCGCGGAAGATCGAGGAACTGCAGACGCTCCTCGAGGAGTCGCGGCCCCTGCTCGCGCGCGACGCCCCGGCGGTGATGTACGCCGACGCGGCCATCGCCATGCACGAACAGCGCTGGATTCCCGCGCAGCGCATCCTCGAGCAACTCCGCCCCCTGGTGGCGACCAACGATGCCTTCACGCGGCGCGTCGATCTGGCGCTCTCCACCTGCCACGGCGCCCTGGGGCAGATCGACCAGGCCACCGACGCCCGCAACCGGGCCCTGCAGACGATCCCCGGCTCGCGGGTGGCACGCTTCGCCGAGCTGCAGACGCTCGAGCAGACGGGCCGTTCGGCGGAGGCGCTGGCGATCGCCGAGGAACTCGCCGCGGAGGTCGGCGCGGAGAAGCTGACCGGCACCCGGGAACTCTGGCTGCCCCTCTTCCGGCTCCGGCTCCTCGAGCAGCTCCGCAAACCGGAAGGGAACCGGGACTGGTCGGCCATCGACGCGCTCCTCGCCGCCGTGGCCGCCGACGGCGGCGATCCGGTGCTCCTCGCGCGGCTGTCGGTCGATCTCATCGCCGCCCGGGACACCATGGAGGCGGCCGTCGAGGCCTCCGACCGCGCCATGCGGGAACATCCCGACGCCGCACCGCTCCTCGCCCAGCGCGTGATGCTGCTCGCCGGCACCGGTCGGATCGACGAGTCGCGCGCCCTCCTCGAGGGGATGTCGGAGGAGGTGCGCAACTCCCCCGACATCATCGAGGCGGAGGTCAGGCTCGCCGCGGTGACGCCCCGCGACGAGTCGGCGAAGTGGATCGCCGACGTCGAGGGGCGGATCGACGGCCTGGCCGACACCGAGGCGGACCGCGTCGCCAAGCAACTGATCGCCATCCACGTGGGCCGGGGAGCGATGGAGGAGGCGGAGGGGGTGGCACGGCGGAGCATCGCACGGAGCCCCGACAATCTGCCGGTGCACCTCGTGCTCCTCGACCTCGTCGCCGCGCGGCAGGACGCCGAGGCGGTCGGCGAGCAGGTGGCGGCCATCGCGCGGATCGCGGGCCGTGAATCGGCCACCGGCAGGCTCGCCGAGGCGGTGCAGCGGATCGTGGGGGTGAGCCTGGCGCGGAAGGGTTCCGCGGGGCAGGCGCTGCGCCCGGAGGAGATCACCTCCCTCGATCTCGCCCGCGGCTTGCTGGCGGAGGCGGCACGCGATCGTCCGCGCTGGTCGGACATCCCCCGGGCCCAGGCGACGATCGCCGAACTCCAGGGGGACAACGGCGCCGCCATCGGCTTTCTCCGCCAGGCGGCGGAACTGGGCGAGATGCTCCCCTTCGCCCGGCGACGGCTCGTCCTCCTCCTCGCGGGGGCCGGGCGCCTCGAGGAGGCGATCCCGGTGATCCGGTCTCTCGGCGATGCGGGGGGGCCGGCGGTGGAGCGCCTCCGGGCGGAGGCCCTGGCGGCCGCCGGACGGCAGGACGACGCCCTGGCGATCGCGGCGAAGCTGACGCCCGACGACTGCCGCGACACCGACCAACTGCTCTGGTATGTCTCCGTGCTCTCCCGCTGCCAGCGCACCGAGGAGGCGGAAGCGGCCTGCCGGCGGGCGATCGAATCGGCGCCGGCCAACCCCCGTGCCTGGGCGACGCTGTTCGGCGTGCAGATGGCGGCCTCGGCCCCGGACCGGGCCCGACGCACGGCCGACGAGGCGATCGCGGCGCTCGACGGGGAGGATCGGGCCCGCTTCGAGCGGCTCGTCGACGAGACCATGGGCGACCCGGACGCCACCGAGGCCCGATTCCGGACGGCGGCCGAGGCCGACCCGCGCGACATGGACGCCGCCCGACGACTGGTCGAGGTGCTCCTCCGGCGCCGCAAGGATCCCGAGGCCCGCGAGGAGCTGCGGCGCATGATCTCCGTCGGCGCGGCCGACCGCTCCGCGACGGTGGCATGGGCACGGCGCGCCCTCGCCGCGCAGCTGGCCTCGGCAGGGCCGTACCGCGACTTCCTCGAGGCCGTCACGTTGCTCGAGGCCAACGTCGACGGCGAGGGCAAGCAGCTCCCCGAGGATCTCACCTCGTCGATCCTCCTCCTCATGGGTCGGGAGGAGCCGAGCAGCTGGCGCCGGGCGGTGACGCTCTTCGACGAGCTCGCCAAGCGCCGTCCGCTCACCGTCGACGAGCGCGTCGGCCTGGCGCGGCTGCAGGCCCGCCTCGGCGCACGCTCGCGCGCCCGGGACGAACTCGCGGCCATCGCCTCCTCCCCCAACTCGAGCGTCGGCGTCGTGAACTCGCTCGTCGAGATCCTGCTCGACGACGGCGACACGCGCGGCGCGGCGAAGTGGATCGAACGCCTCCGGGCCACGATCCCCGACTCCCCCTCGACGGTGAGACTGGAGACGAAGCTCGCCGTCGCGGAGGGCGATCTGGCGCGCGCGGCGACGATGGCGTCCTCGCTCGTCCCGGAGGAGCCGCTCACCCCCGAGAACGCGAACCGGCTCCTCCAATGCGCCTCGCTCGCCGAGCAGCTCGGATTCCCCGAGGCGGGCGACCGGGTGCTGCGCGAGTTCGCGGCCGTGTCGCCCGGCGGCAGGCTCCTCCACGGGACCTCGCTCGGTCGCCGGCACCTCACCGACGAGGCCCTGGAGGAGCTGGCCGCCGTTCGCGGACAGGTGTCGCCGATGGCCTTCCTCGACGCGGTCACCACGGTCGTGCGTCACGCCTCCGCCGAGATCACCCCCGACCGCATGGCGACCATCGACGAGTGGATCGCCAGGGCGCGGCGCGAGAATCCCGGTTCCCCGGAGGTGGAGATCCAGGCGGCGATCCTCGAGGACGCGCTCGGCAAGAGCGAGGCGGCGGAACGCTCCTACCGGGCCCTGATCGCCGACGAGTCGCTCTCCCCGGTCCAGCAGGGGATCGCCGCGGCCAATCTCGCCTGGATCCTCGCGCGGCCCGACTCGGCCGAAGAGGCCTCCACCCTCGTCGACCGCGCGGTGCAGACGCTCGGCCCTCTCCCCGACGTGCTCGACACCCGGGCGCTGGTGCGCTTGGCCAAGGGCCAGAAGACGCTCGCGCTCGAGGACATGCGCGAGGCGGTGCTCGTGCCGACGGCGCTCAAGTACCTCCATCTCGCCTCGATCCACGTCGCCACCTCCGACCTCGAGGCGGCCCGGACGGCGTTCGAGCGTGCCAAGAAACTGGGCCTCGGCAAGGAGCGGCTCGACGAGCGCGATCGGCAGCGGCTGGAGGCGCTCGAAGCGGCGCTCGGACCCGGGGGGCAGTCGTGACATGATCGCGACCGCTGCGGACACGTTCCCGGGCTGGTCTTGGCACGCCGTGCCGCGCGCGCTGGTGCTGGCGGCGGCGTGCGCCTGGTGCACGGGCGGGGCCCGTGCGGACTGGTCGGTGCCGATGGGGGGCAACTCCTACCTCGTGGCCTCGAAACCGGGCTCCGAGGACGGACTCCACCGGGGCGGCACGGAGGTCCGCTGGCACGATCCGGAGTCGAAATGGGCGGTCTGGTTCCACGTCGACCGGCCGGCGACGCTCCGGCTCTCGCTCGCCTCCGCCGAGACGGGCGGTCGGGCGGAGGTGGAGGCGACCGTCGGCGACCGCACCGTCACCGCCATGCTGCCGGGTGGCGAGAGCCCGACCGCGGATCTCGGCACCTTCGACGTTCCCGGCCCCGGCTACGTGCGGGTGGAGTTGCAGGGCCTGAAACGCGAGGGGGGGGCCTTCGCCCGCGACCCGGCCCTCCGCGTCGCCTCCGCGACCCCCGATCTGGCGGTCGCCGCCGTCATGACCAACGACGGCGCGATGTACTACTGGGGCCGGCGCGGACCGTCGGTCCACCTCGCCTACTCGATGCCGCCGGAGAAGGAACTCGAGTACGCCTACGGCGAGGTGACGGTGCCCGAGGGGGAGGACACCCTGGGCAGCTTCTTCATGGCCAACGGCTTCGGCGAGGGCTACTTCGGGATGCAGGTCAACGGCCCGGCCGAACGCCGCGTGCTGTTCTCCGTCTGGAGCCCGTTCACCACCGACGACCCGGCGAAGGTCCCCGAGGAGGACCGGGTGACGCTGTTGAGGAAGGGGGAGGGCGTGCGCGCCGGCGAGTTCGGCAACGAGGGGAGCGGCGGCCAGAGTTATCTGGTCCATCCGTGGAAGGCGGGGATCACCTACCGCTTCCTGACGCGCGTCGAGCCGGGCCACGACGGCACGACCACCTACACCTCATGGTTCGGCGAGGGGGAATCCTGGCGGCTGGTGGCCTCCTTCCGCCGCCCCCGCACCGACCGCCATCTGACCGGGTTCCATTCGTTCCTCGAGAACTTCCTCGATACCACCGGCAACGTCGGCCGTCGGGCGCGTTACGCGAACCAGTGGGTGCGCGACACCGAGGGCACCTGGCACCCGATCACCACCGCCCGTTTCACCGGAGACGCCACCGCCTCCGGTGGCCATCGGCTCGATTACGCCGGCGGCACGGAGCAGGACGGCTTCTTCCTGCGCAACTGCGGGTTCTTCTCGCCGCCGGTGAAGCTCGGCACCGTCTTCACGCTCGACGCCCCTCCGGCCGGCCGGCCGCTCATCGACGTCGACACGCTGCCGTAGCTGTGCGTGGAAGCGGTCGATGGTGACCGGCCCGGCCGCCGACGGCCGGCTCCACGTCAGGCGAAGAGCCGCGACTCCACCCTCCCGGCGACGTCGGTGAGACGGTAGTCGCGTCCCGCGTGCCGGAAGGTCAGACGCGTGTGGTCGAGTCCCAGGGCCGCCAGGAGCGTGGCGTGGAGGTCGTGCATGTGCACGCGGTCCACCACCGCCTGGTGGCCGTACTCGTCGGTCGCTCCATGGACGTGCCCGGCGCGGAAGCCGCCGCCGGCGAGCCAAACGGTGAAGCCGGCCGGATTGTGGTCCCTGCCGGTGCCGTCGTCCTGGGCGTAGGGGGTGCGGCCGAACTCGCCCCCCCACCAGACGATCGTGTCGTCGAGCAGGCCGCGTCGCTTGAGATCGCGCACCAGCGCCGCCACCGGCCGGTCGGTGGCCCGGGCGTGGACGGCGTGCTTCGGCATGTCCGCATGCTGGTCCCAGGCGGGGTTGTTGGAGTCGTCGGAGTAGTTCACCTGCACGAAGCGCACCCCCGCCTCGCACAGGCGCCGCGCCAGCAGGCAGCGGCGGCCGAAGTCGTCGCAGGGGCCGCCGTCGATCCCGTAGAGGGCGAGCGTCTCGGGCGTCTCGCCGGAGAGATCGAAGACCCGCGGCGCCGCCGACTGCATCCGCGCCGCGAGTTCCCCGGCGGCGATCACCGCCTCGAGTTCCCGGTCGCCAGGCCGGGCCGCCGCCTGGGCCGCGGCGATGCCGGCGAGCAGGTCACGACCGGCGTCGGCGAGGCCGCCGCTCCGCGCGGGGGCGAGGTTGCGGATGCCCGCCTCCCGCGCCGGTTGCCCGGCACGCCCCACCGGGGTGCCCTGGTGGACCGGCGGCAGGAAGGCACTGGCGTAATTCCGCGGGCCGCCGTTGCCCAGCGCCGGAGCGAGGCTCACGAATCCGGGGAGCTCGTCGTTCTCGGTGCCCAGCCCGTAGTCGATCCAGGAGCCGAAGGAGGGTCGCACGGCGGTGGTCGCGCCGCAGTGCAGGAAGAGCGTCGCCGGCCCGTGGGCGATGCCCTCGGTGTGGAGGCTGCGCACGACGCACAGATCGTCGGCGATGCCCGCGATCTCGGGGAACAGCTCCGACACCTCGAGGCCGCTCCTTCCCCGCGGCGCGAACTCCCAGAGTGCCTTCATCACGCGCTGGGGGGGGCTCTTGCCGGTCTTGGCGAGGCTGCGGAGGTCGCCGAAGGGCATCTTCTTGCCGTCGTCGATCCCGAGCCGCGGCTTGGGGTCGAAGCTGTCGACCTGACTCACGCCCCCCGCCATGAAGAGGAAGATCATCCGCTTCGCGCGCACGGGGAGGTGGGGCCCGAGCGGGGCCCCCCCGGCCGAAAGCCCCGACAGCGCGAGCCCGCCGAAGCCGCAGGCCGTGCGCAGCAGCGCCGCGCGGCGCGGCAGCGCCGGGGGGGCGGGGGAGGGGGGAGGGGGGGCGTCCATCGGGGATTCCTCGGGGGGAGAATCGCTGCCGGGTCGGGGCTGGTCAATCGAGGAAACGGAAGTCGGGGCTCGACACGATCGACTGGCAGAGCACCGCCCAGGCCTCCGCGTCGTCCCCGGCGGCGGCGAGATAGCGCTCCGCCGCGGACCGCTCCGCCGGGAGGGGACGGCGTCCGAGGAGGATGCGGAACGCTAGCTCGACGCGAGTCTCCGTGCCGGCGGCCTCCCCGAGGACGCGCGCGGCGACGCCGCGACAGGCCGCGACGACGAAGGGGTGGTTCGCCAGGACGAGCGCCTGCGAGGCGACGGTGCTCGCCTCCCGGGCGCCGGCCGGGGAGTTGATGTCGGCGAAGTCGAAGGCCTCGAAGAGCTCGTGGCGCCGGTTGCGGAAGGCGGGGGTGTAGAGGCTGCGGCGCTGGTCGTCGAAGACGTATCCGTACTCGATCGCCTGGGCGGCCGTGTCGTTGGCGTCGATCTCCCCGGCCCCCCGGATGGTGAGCCCCCCCACGGTGCGGTCGAGTTTCCCCGATGCGGCGAGCAGCCCGTCCCGGATCTGCTCGGCATCGAGGCGTCGGCGGAGCGTCCGGCTCCAGAGCCGCCCCTCGGGATCGGCCGCCGAGGGGCCGGACGAGGCCTGTCGGTAGGTCCGTGACAGGACGATCTCGCGCACCAGCGGCTTCGGCCGAGACCCCAACTCCTCGAAGCGGTGCACGAGCCAATCGAGGAGCTCGGGATGGGTCGGGGGCTCGCCGGAAGCGCCGAAGTCGTCGACGGTGGGCACGATCCCGCGCCCCAGCAGCCAGGCCCACACCCGGTTCACGAACACGCGCCGTGGCAGCGGGCTCGACGCGGCCCCGATCCAGGCGGCGAGTTCGCGCCGGCCGCTCGCCGCGGAGGGGATGGCGAGGTCGATCGCGAACACCTCCGGCAAACCACGCGGCACGGTCCGTCCCCGGTTCTTCTCCACGCCACGGACCCGGATCGGCGTGTCGGCCGGATCGGGGCGGTCCTCCACGGCCATGGCCGTCGGACGGGGCGGCAGTTCGGCCGCGAGACGTCCGAGGGCGGACTCGATCTCGGCCAGGCGCGGCGCCGCCTCGTCCTTCGCCGCCCCGGTGCGCTTGCGGAGCGCGGCACGTTCCCCCTTCAGCCCGGCGATCTCGGCATCCACGATGACGCGCCGGGAGGCGACGGGCTCCGGCTCCGGGAGGGGCCGGGCGATCCAGCGGGCGACGTTGTCGGTCTCGTTGAGGAGCGTCTTGGTGCTCGTGAAGATCCCGGCGAGGGCATGGTAGTCGGCCTGGGAGAGCGGATCGCCGGGGTGGTCGTGGCAGCGTGCGCAGCCGACCGAGAGGCCGAGGAAGGTGCGGCCGATGGTCCCCAGCTGCTCGTCGACGATGTCCATGCGGAGCTGCGCCTTGTCCTGCTCCTCGTAGTTGGTCGGACCGAGGACGAGGAAGGCACTGGCCACGAGGTCGTCGGCCGCCCGGGCGGCGGCGTCCGCGGCCGCGAGGTCCCCCGCGATCTGCGCCGCGACGAAGCGGTCGAAAGGCATGTCGGCGTTCACCGCGCCGACGACCCAATCCCGGTAGCGCCACGCATCCTTGAAGAGGAGCGTGCGACCCCCGCCGCTCGACTCGGCGAACCGGGCCAGGTCGAGCCAGTGGCGGCCGAAACGCTCTCCGAAGGCGGGATCGGCGAGGAGCCCGTCGACGAGATCCGCCACCGCGGCGTCGGGATCGCGCCGGTGTGCCGCGACGAACGCGTCGATCGCCTCGGGGGAGGGGGGGAGGCCGGTGAGATCCTGGGTGATCCTCCGGGCGAGCACCTCGGGAGGAGCCTCCGGGGAGGGGGCCAGGCCCGCCTCGTCGAGCCGGGCACGGATGAAGCGGTCGATGCCGCCGCCGCTCCACGCCCCATCGGCGACCGCCGGCGGTGCCACGACGGTGAGCGGACGGATGCTCCAGAAAGCGCGTCCCTCCGCGGGGCTCATCCCCTTGGCGGACCCGGGCAGGATCCGCTCGCGCGGTCCGACCGACCCGCCGCGCGGGTCGTGGGCTCCGGCGCGGATCCAGCCTTCCACCGCCGCGATCTCCTCCGGCGAGAGCTTGCCGTCGGGGGGCATCTGCGGGGCCCCCGCCTCCCAGCGGATCGCACGGACGAGCAGGCTGCCGTCGGGGTCACCCGGGGTGATCGCCGGGCCCGAATCGCCCCCCGTCGCCCAGCCGTCGCGGAGATCGAGCCGCAATCCCCCCTCGTGCTCCGCCTCGCCGTGGCAGTCGAGGCAGCGTGCCTCGAGGAGGGGGAGGACGGCACCGGCGAACGGGTCGCCCTCGGCGACCTCCGCGGCGCGGAGGGGGGGGAGGACGCGGACGGCGATCGCGAGAGAGCCGACGGCGACCGCCGCCCACGTCCTTCGCCACCACACGCCCGATGCCATGCCCATGTCCCCCGACAGCGATCCGACGGCCGAACCCGGCCGACCCACCAGTCTACTTCACCGCGGCGCCGGAACGGAGGCCGACGAGGATCGCCAGACCGCACGCCGCGGCCGCCGAGAACAGGACGAGCGTCACCGGCACCACGTCGAGCCGGGCCCGGCCATGGAGCACCTGCAGGAGACTCGCCACGGCGAAAAGCCCGCTGCCGAGGACGCCGAGCCGGACGATCCGCCGACGGGCGCGTGGGTCCAGGCCGCGGAACGCCGCGATCCAGGCGAGCGCCGGGAGCCACTGGAGGGCATGGATCACGGCGCCGTGCGCGAACTTCGTCACCCCGGCCGCGCCGAGGACTTCGGGGGGCCTTCCGGCCGCCAGCTGCCGCTCCCCGTGCCAGGTGGCCCAGAATCCGAGGGCGCAGCTCCACACCAGCAGGATCAGCCCGGCCCTCGCCGCCAGACGCATGTCGTCGGCCATCGGCGTGCCGTCGTGCTCCGGCGCACCGCGGCAGAAGCGGACGGTGAGCCAGACGGCGAACCACGTCACGCCGGCGATGAGCAGATTCATCGCGTCGGCGATCAGGCCATCGAGCGGCGTGGCATGGTTGAAATGGCTCGCCCTCCCGCGCCAGCACTGGACGTCGATGAGCGCCACCTCCGCCACCAGCGCCAGCGCCGTGAGCGCCGCGCCCGCCGCGGCGACCCGCGACCGGGGGGGCGGCAGCCACGACCAGAGCCATCCGAACGAGAGCGCCGTGAGCCCGGCGGAGAGGCCGAACAGGATCGGCTTCCTCCACGACACGGCCCCCTCCCAGCCCCCGCCCAGGACGGCCCACACCACGACGTGGAGCAGACCGCTCGCCACCAGGATCCACCCCGCACCGTCGAGCGCGGCGCGGGGAAACGACGGTCGAACCATGGTTTCGTTCACCACGTGTCGGGGAGGAGGCGGAGGACCCAGGCGACGAGCCTCCAGCGGCGCGTCACGTAGGCATGCCGGCGCTTCCGCCGGATGGCGACGGCGATCTGTGCCGCGGCGACGTCGACCGGTGCCACCCAGAAGAGACCGTCGCCCCGGGCCATCGCCGTGTCGACGAAACCGGCCTGGATGTCGGTGACGACGATGGGGAGCTTCCGGGACGCGGCCCGGTGGCGGAGCGCCTGGAGATACCGGCTCACGAAGGCCTTGCTCGCGCCGTAGGCGGGGGCATCGCCATGGCCGTGGAGGGCCGCGAGCGACGACAGGCCCACCAGATGCCCCCGTCCGCGTCGTTCGAAGTGCCGCATCGCGGCGACGGCGATCGCCGCGAAACCGGCGACGTTCACCGCCACCGTCTCCCCCTCGGGCGCCCATTCGAGGGGCCGGTTCTCGTGGCCGATGCCGGCGGAGACGACGACGAGATCGACCCCGCCGAGTTCGGCGGCGAGCGACTCGAACGCCGCGCCCGCGGCGTCCGCATCGGCCACGTCGATCGCGCGCCAGGCGAACCGGCGGCCGGGGTGGCGGTCGGTCAGGTCGGCGACGGTGCCGGCGAGCCGCGCCACCCTCCGCGCCGCCAGTCCGAGCGACCAGCCCTCGTCCGCCAAGCGCCGCGCGAGCGCCTCCCCGATCCCGGAGGAGGCGCCGACGATGACGGCGGTGCCCGGAGCGGAGCCCTTGTCCATCCCCCGATCATACCCCGGGCCTTGCCAGCACCGATCCCGCGGGCGACACTTCCGCCACCATGAAACACCGCACCTTCGGCCGCACCGGCTGGGACGTCTCGGAGATCGGATTCGGCGCCTGGGCCATCGGCGGTGGCCAGTGGGGGGGCGCCGACGAGACGCAGTCGATGGCCGCGCTCCACGCCGCCCTCGACGCCGGCATCGACTTCTTCGACACCGCCGACGTCTACGGCGACGGCCTCTCCGAGCGCCTCATCAGGCGCCTGCGCAGCGAGCGGAAAGAACCGTTCCGGGTGGCCACGAAGGCGGGTCGCCGGCTCTCGCCCCACACCGCCGACGGCTACGACGCCGCCAATCTCGCCGCCTTCGTCGACCGGAGCCTGGTGAACCTCGGCGTCGACTGCCTCGACCTCGTCCAACTCCACTGCCCTCCCACCGAGGTCTACTACCGGCCCGAGGTCTTCGAGGCCCTCGACGGCCTCGTGAGGAGCGGGAAGATCCGCTTCTACGGCGTGAGCGTGGAGAAGGTGGAGGAAGCGCTCAAGGCGATCGAGTATCCCGGGGTGCAGTCGGTGCAGATCATCTTCAACGCCTTCCGCCTCCGGCCGGCGGAACTGTTCTTCGAGCAGGCGCAGCGGCGCCGGGTGGCGGTGATCGCCCGCGTCCCGCTGGCCAGCGGCCTCCTCTGCGGAAAGTTCTCCCGTTCGAGCGTGTTCCCCGAGGGGGACCACCGCCTCTTCAACCGTCAGGGGGCGATGTTCGACCGCGGCGAGACCTTTTCGGGCGTCGACTACGAGACCGGTCTCGAGGCGGTGGAGCGACTGCGTGCCCTGCTCCCGGCGGGCACGAGCCTGGCGCGGTTCGCGCTCGAGTGGATCCTCTCCTTCGAGGCGGTCACCACGGTCATTCCGGGAGGGAGGACGCGCGAGCAGGTGCTTGCCAACGCCGCCGCCGCCGACGCCCCCCCCCTGTCGGCGGCCACGATGGCGGCCGTGCGGCAGGTCTACGACGAACTCGTCCGTCCGCTGGTCCACCACCGCTGGTGAGACCCGACCGAGCCGGCGGAGGCCAGGATGGCTCCGCCGACGCTGATCACCGTCCGCCGCACGAGGCGGCGGCCACGTCGGGCGCTGGAAACCCTCGGCGTTTCCCGACCGACCGAGCCGGCGGAGGCCAGGATGGCTCCGCCGACGCTGATCACAAGTTCATCCCGAGGAATCCCCCGGCCGCGTCGGAAGCGGCCTGTTCGCTCGCCAGGCGCTCGAGGACGCGCCCGAGATCCCCGGCGGCGATGTAGCGGTCGAACTCCGCCTCCACCGCCCGCCGGGCGGCGACTTCGAGCCACGCCACCGCCGGTTGCGTCAACCAATCGCAGGTCTCGCGGGCGAGCGTCACGTCGAGGTCGCTGCCGACGGTGCGCGTGTCCCGGTCGTCGGTGAGGACGGTCCCCTCCACGGTGAACTCGGCCCAGCCGGAATCGGGGGCGTTGGTGAAACGGAACCGGCAGGACGCGTTCGAGAGATAATAGGCGTTGCGGGTGCCGTGCCGTCCGGCCGCGCGCTGCATGCGCTCGACGAGGGCCCGGAAGCGGGGCGAGGCCTCGGCGGGGACGGTCGCCCGCACCGCCGCCCGCAGCGGCGTGCAATCGAAACGGATCCCGACGGGTGGGGAGGAGGGCTCCATATGCCGGAAGTCTACACGGCCGCACCGACCGAGCGCACCTCGGGGCGCCGGCGGGCGATGGGGGTGGAGTGGGTCGTCACCGTCCATGCCGCCACGGCCGCCGCCGGCGACGCGGCGATCGCCGCCGCCCTCGACGAGGTCGGGCGCCTCGACGCGATCCTCTCCGACTACCGCCCGGAGAGCGAGCTGTCGCGGCTGTCGGCCGCCGCCCCCACCCCCCGTCCGGTGGCGGTGGGGGACGACCTGTGGGACGTGCTCACCCGTGCCGTCGCCGTCCGCGACGCGAGCGACGGGGCCTTCGATCCCACCGTCGGCCCGCTCACCACGCTCTGGCGGCAGGCCCGGAAGACGGGTCAACTGCCCCCGCCGCGGAAACTCGCCGCCGCGCTCGCCGCCACCGGCCCCGGCACGCTCCGGCTCGTCGAGGAGCCCCGGGGGGTGGCCCTGCTCCGACCCGGCATGCGGCTCGATCTCGGTGGGATCGGGATGGGCTTCGCGATCGACCGCGTCCTCGCGCTGCTCCGCTCCCGCGGCGTCGCCGCGGCGCTCGTCGATGCGTCGGGCGACGTCGGCGCGTCGGCCCCGCCCCCGGGGGACGACGGATGGCGGATCGCCGTCGATCCGATCCCCGGCAGCACGGCCGTGGGCACGCAGCGCGTGCTCCTGGCGCGGGCCGCGGTGACCACCTCGGGAGACGCCCGTCAGGCGGTCTCGATCGGGGGCCGGCGCTACAGCCATGTCGTCGATCCGCGCACCGGACTGGGGATCGAAGGTCCGGCGGCCTGCACGGTGATCGCCCCCGACGCCACGGCGGCCGACGCGCTGGCCACGGCGGCGAACGTGCTGGGGCCGGTGCGCGGCCGCACGCTCCTGGAGAACCAGGCAGGATGCGCGGGACGCTTCGTCGCGGTGGACGGGGACGACGAGCGGGGCGGGATCGTGCGGGTGGTGGAGACGAGTCGCTGGCCGGCGGCCGGAATCGGGGCGATCGGACGGGATTGAGGGGCGCCGGCGCCGGCCCGCCCATCCCTTTCCCGGGGGACGAGGCGGGCGCGAAGCGTTGCCGATGAGGCCGACGGTGACGATTCCCCCAAGTTTGACGGTCCGGGGGGTCGATAACACCGCTGCCGTCGCTGCGCCCAGGTGCACGCGATGCGGACGCAGCGTCGGGGGGCACTGCGTCGGGAGCGACCGCCTCGGCGGGTCGGGCCCCTTGGGCGCGGCGGCGGCACCCTGAAGCGTTCCCGATCGGCCCGCACGCCGGATCCCCCAACCGTGCCGAACATCCTGCTGCGACGAACCTGGGTGGCCCTCACGAGTCTCGCGCTCGTCGCCGGCGGCTGCGCTCCGCGGCAGCCGTTCTACTTCTTCGAGGACGGCGACCTCTCGCACTACGTCGGCGCCATCCAGAAGATCGAATACCCCGACACGGTGCACCAACCGCTCGACGAGGCGGCCGGGACGGTGGAGCCGCTGACCCTCTCCAACGCCAACTTCGACCAGGTGTGGGAACTCTCGCTCGAGGAGGCGATCCGCACGGCGCTCGAGAACGGCAAGCTGCTCCGCAACCTCGGCGGGCGCTTCCAGAGCTTCGGCGGACCGCGGCCGCAGACCGGCGAGCCGGCCGTGTCGCTGCTCACCAATCCCGCCGTCTACCCCACCATCTACGACCCGGCGATCAGCGAGACCGACCCCTTCCGCGGCGTCGAGAGCGCGCTGGCCTCCTTCGACGCCCAGCTCTCCAGTTCGCTCACCTGGGCGCGGCAGAACCGCCCGCAGAACGTGGGGGGCATCGGCACGCAGATCTTCCAGCAGCAGCTCCTCGGCGACACGGGCACCTGGACGACCGGCATCAACAAGGTCTCCGCCACCGGCGGCACGTTCGGCATCCAGAACCAGACGATCTACGACAACAACAACTCGCCGATCCGCCAGGACGGGGTGCCGTCGACGTTCTTCACCAACTACGACTTCACCTTCAACCAGCCGCTCCTCCAGGGTGCCGGGGTCACGTACAACCGCATCGCCGGCCCCGACCCCTTCAACAACATCAACGGCCGCCCCAACTTCCGGGGCGTGCTCATCGCCCGCGTGCTCGCCGACATCTCGCTGGCCGACTTCGAGGCCGGCGTGCGCAACATGGTGAGCGACACCGAGCAGTCCTACTGGGAACTCTACTTCGCCTACCGCAACCTCGAGGCCCGCAAGGCCGGCCGCGACAGCGCCCTCGAGGCCTGGCGCAAGGTCCACGCGCTGTACGTGGAGCAGTCGCGCGGCGGCGAGGCCGACAAGGAGGCCCAGGCGCGGGAACAGTACTTCCTCTTCCGCAGCGAGGTGGAGAACGCCCTCACCGACGTCTACCGGTCCGAGAACCGGCTGCGCTACATGATGGGGCTCTCCGCGTCCGACGGCCGTCTCATCCGCCCCTCCGACGAGCCGACGACCGCGCGGGTCGCCTTCGACTGGCAGCAGTCGCTCGTCGAGGCGCTGTCGCGTTCGGCCGAGCTCCGCAAGCAGAAATGGGTGATCAAGCAGCGCGAGCTCGAGCTGCTCGCCTCGAAGAACCTCCTCCTGCCGCGGCTCGACCTCAACGGCTACTACCGCTTCCTCGGCATGGGGCAGGAGCTGATCAACCAGAACTACTCCCCCTACAACGCCAACGGCTCGGACCCGCTCGTCGGCACCGACGCCTACTCGTCGCTCCTCAGCGGCCAGTTCCAGGAATGGCAGACGGGGGCGCAGTTCCTCATGCCGATCGGCTTCCGCCGCGAGCTCTCCACGGTGCGCAACTTCCAGCTCCAGCTGGCGCGCGAACGGGCGAGGCTCCAGGACGAGGAGATGGAGGTCTCCCACGCGCTCGTCGAGGCGGTGCGCAACGTCGACACCAACTTCGCCCTCTCCCAGACCAACTTCAACCGCCGCGTGGCCGCCGAGCGTCAGGTGGAGGCGGTCCAGGCGGCCTACGACG
>CAZMOU010000028.1:0-31686 GCA_964567835.1 uncultured Chitinophaga sp.
CGCTGGTGCCAGCCGACGCGTCCCGAGGACAGCGACGGGCTCCACCTCTGGATCGCCACGCGTCCCACCGGCGAGAGCCACCGGGCGGGGCGCTACTGCCGCCGCCTCGCGCTCCTTCCCACCGGCGGCGGCAAGCTCGCCGACAAGCCGGTGGCGCTCGCCGCCCAGATCCCGCGGACGAGCGAGATGCCGGCGGAGCTCCCGGAGGGGGCGGTCGCCATCGAGGCCTCCCTGCTCGCGGACGGCTGGCGTATCGACGCGATGATCACGGCGGCGGCCCTTCCCGGCTGGGATCCCGCGGAGATCCCGCGCCTCGGCTTCTTCGCCGCGGTCATCGACCGCCGCCTGGGACGCGTCCCCTGCTCGGCCCCTCCCGAGTATCCCTGGGAGAGCGATCCCACGACGTGGATGGAGCTCGACCTCTCCGGGTCATGAGCCGTCGCCCCGTCGATCCCCGTCCCCGTACGGCTCCACCACGAGCTTCGCCGGAGGCAGGCTGTCGAGGAACACGCGGCCGTAGGGCTTGGTGAGGACGCGCGGATCGAGGATCACCACGCGCCCCCGGTCGCTCGCCGTGCGCACGAGCCGTCCGAAGCCCTGCTTGAGCTTGAGGGCCGCCTCCGGCACCTGGTACTCCATGAAGGGATTGCCGCCGGCCGCGCGGATGGCCTCGATCCGCGCGGCCACCAGCGGCCTGTCGGGGACGGCGAAGGGGAGCTTCGTGATGATGACGGTGACGAGTTGGTCCCCCGGGAGATCGATCCCCTGCCAGAAGCCGTCGGTGCCCAGGAGCACGCTCCCCGGCCCCTCGCGGAAGGCCTCGAGCATCTTCGACCGGGGAAGACCGTCGGCCTGGCTCACCAGCCGGTAGTTGCGCGCCACGCACCAGCCGGCGAGCTCCGCCCCCGCCGCCGCCAGCGACGCCGAGCTCGTGAAGAGCACCATCGCCCGGCCGCAGGTCTGGTCGACGTAGCGGCGGATCATCCGCACCACCGCGCGGTCGTAGGCCTGGCGCTCGGCGGGGTCGGGGAGCCGGTCGACGAGGACCAGCTCCGCCTGGTTGCCGTAATCGAACGGGCTCCCCAGCCGCTCGGCGGTGGCTCCGGCGAGCCCCAGCCGCCCTGCCACGTAGGCGAACGGATCGGCCCCGTCGGCCGCCGGCCGCGCGGTGGCACGCGCCGGGGCCGTCTCGCGCGACGTCCCCACGGCGAGCGTCGCGCTCGTGAGCACGACCGTGCCGACGCGGTCGAAGAGATCGCGCTTGAGCGCCGCCCCGACGTCGATCGGCGCGCCGCAGAGGCGGACACGCTCCCTGCCGCGCCGCGAGCGCGTCGCCTCCACCCACCACACGCTCCCCGCCTCCTCCTGCCCGAGCCACGCGTGGACGGCGCCGGCGAGGAGCGTGAGCCGGTCGGAGAGGGAGAAGAAGTCGTGCCGCTCGGCCTCGTTGGTGATCCCCTCGGCAGCGGTCCGTAACCGCCGGGCCAGATCGGTGAGCGGCCCCCCCAGGATGTCGGCGACGAGGCCGGGGGCGTCGACGCGCCACGGGCCCTCGCCCCGCGCGGCGGCCGCCTCGCGGACGGCGCCGAAGAACTCCTCGGCGACGCGCCGGCAGCGGAGGACGGAGTGCTGGAGCTCGTCGAGGTTGTAGTGGACGAGCAGTCCCCGGTGGCCGCGCTCCGAATAGAGCTGGCCGAGGACGCGCTCCACCGCGGCGCTCGACACGCCGACGCCGAGGTGGTCCCCCGCCACCTCCTCCACCATGTGGGCCTCGTCGAAGACGACGACGTCGTGATCGGGGAGCAGGCTCGCCCCCGCCCGGCGCAGGGCGAGGTCGGAGAAGAACAGCGCGTGGTTCACGACGAGGATCTGCGCCCGCGCCATCCGGCGCCTGGCGGCCTGGTAGAAGCACTCGCCCCAGGCGGGGCAGCCCCGCCCCATGCAGTTGCCCGAATCGCTCTTCACCTCGTCCCACACCAGATCCCCGGGGAGCACCGGGAGGTCGGCGAGCGACCCGTCGGCGGTCCGCACCGCCCAGTGGTGGATCTCCTCGAGCTCGTCGACGTCGCGCTGCTCCTGGAACAGGCTGCCGCGCCGCTCCACCGCCAGCGCGAGACGGCGTTTGGAGAGGTAGTTGCCGCGGCCCTTGACGAGCACCGCCGAGAACTCGCGCGGCATCACCGCCTGGAGGAGCGGGATGTCCTTGCCGACGAGCTGCTCCTGCAGCGCGATGGTGTGGGTGGAGACGACGACGCGCAGCGGCCGCCCCGACGCCGGCTCCGCGTCGGGGACGTCGTCCTCCGTCCCCTCCCCGGCCTCCTCCGCACGGCGCGGCGGCGCGGCGGCCGCGCGCTCCTCCTGATCGGCGGTGGCGGCGAGGATCGCCGGCACGAGATAGGCGAGGCTCTTGCCGACGCCCGTTCCCGCCTCGACGAGGAGGTGGCGCCGGTCGCGGATGGCGTCGGCCACCAGCTCCGCCATCCGCAGCTGTTGCGGCCGCGACTCCCACCGCGGGATCCGGGCCGCCAGCCGGCCGGAAGGGGAGAGGATTTCGCCGGGGGTCGTCATGGGGGCAATGTACCCGCTGCCGACGGAGGGCATACTTCACGCTCCGCCGCCGGGCGCTGCCGCGCCGGCGACGTCCACCCGCAGGAATCCTCCCGTGTCCGACCCCCGCCCGCCGCACGACGTCCCCTCCCCCTCCGCCGACCCCACGCCGAAGGCCTGGGGCGGGGTGTTCGAGCAGGCCACCGACGCCCGCGTGGAGCGGTTCTCCGAGAGCGTGTCGTTCGACCGGCGCCTCGCCGACGAGGACATCGACGGCTCGATCGCCCACTCGGCGATGCTCGCCGCGCAGGGCCTGATCAGCGCCGAGGAGGGCGCGCGGATCCGTGAGGCGCTCGAGGAGATCCGGGCCGAGATCCGCGCCGGGACCTTCGAGTTCTCGATCGCCAAGGAGGACATCCACCTCCACGTCGAGTCGGCGCTCACGGCGCGGCTCGGCGACGCCGGCCGCCGCCTCCACACCGCCCGCAGCCGCAACGACCAGGTGGCCACCGACCTGCGGCTCTGGTGCCGACGTGCGATCGACTCGATCGACGCGGGGATCGCCGGCCTGCAGCGTGCCTTCCTCGGCCTGGCCGAACGCGAGGCCGATCTCGTCATCCCCGGCTACACCCACCTCCGCCGCGCCCAGCCGGTGCTCGCCGGCCACCAGCTCCTCGCCTGGTGCGAGAAGCTCGACCGCGACCGGCAGCGCCTCGCCGACTGCCGGAAACGCGTCAACGTCCTCCCCCTCGGGTCGGGGGCGCTGGCCGGCACGAGCCTGCCGATCGACCGGGAGCACGTCCGCGCGGGGCTCGGCTTCGACGCGGTCGCCGCCAACAGCCTCGACGCCGCCAGCGACCGCGACTTCGCCTGCGAACTGGCCTTCGTGATCGCGCTCTGCGGCGTGCACCTCTCCCAGTGGGCCGAGGAGTGGATCATCTGGAGCACCGAGGAGTTCGGCTTCCTGAAGCTCCCGGAGACCTTCTGCACCGGCAGCTCGATCATGCCGCAGAAGATCAACCCCGACGTCCTGGAGCTGGTGCGCGGCAAGTCGGCGCGCACGATCGGCAACCTGCAGGCGTTGCTCGTGCTCCTCAAGGGCCTCCCCACCGCCTACAACCGCGACCTGCAGGAGGACAAGGAGCCGCTCTTCGACTCGGTCGACACGATCCTCGCCGTCCTCGGCGTGGCCGCGCCGCTCGTCGAGGGCACGTCGTTCGACCGGGCCCGGATCGCGGCCTCGATCGAGCGCGGCCACCTCGACGCCACGAGCCTCATGGAGGCGCTCATCGCCTCCGGCGTCCCGCAGCGCGTCGCGCACGAGACCGTCGGCCGGCTGGTGCGGCGCGCGATGCGCAAGGGGGTCTCCCTGGCGGAGCTTTCCGACGGGGAGATCTCGGAGGACTGCGCGGGCTGGAACGCCGGACTGCGGAGCGCACTTGGGGCATCCAGGGCGGTTGGACGGATGGCGAGCTTCGGATCCACGGCGCCGGCCCGCGTGGCCGAACAGATCAGGAACTGGCAGCGTCGGCTGTCGGGCGACGGGGCGTGACGAGGAAGGGAGGGAGCCGTGGCGATCGAAGCGCGACCGGAGGGAACGGGGGTCGTGCTCCGGGGATGCCGCGGTCGCCCGCCCGCGTGGGTCGCGCTGGCGATCCTCGCCGGCCTGCCGCTCGCCGCCACGCCGCTGGCCGCCGGAGAGCCCTGCCCCGGGTGCGGTCCCCTCTGGACACCGGAGTGGAAGGTGCTCCCCCCGGAGGCCCTCGAGCGCCGCGACGCGGTCCCCTCCGTGCTCGTCCGTCCGGCCGGGCCGAAGCAGCTCGACAGCCTCCAACAGGCGGTGGTCGACTCGCTCGCGGCCGAGACGCGTGACACCGCGCCGCGGATGCTCGACGCCGCGATCCGTGCGGCGGACGTGGAGGCCGACCGGGCGGCGCTCGGGTGGTTCGAGCGGGTGATCGAGACGGTCGCCGACGCCGGCGACGAGCGCCCGACATTGCTCGCCGATCTGGGCGATTCGGCCGACCAGGCGGCGCTGCTGCGTCTCGCCCGTCGCCTCGCACCGCTCGACCCGGACGCCCCGAAGCTCATCGAGGCGATGCGCGAGGCGGCGCGGGAACGCCGGGCCGATCCGGCGCGGATGGCGCGGGCGGCGGCGGATCTCGACGACGACTCGGCCGCGGTCCGCGAGGCCGCCCTCGCCGAACTGGCCCGGGCCCGGCTCGACGCCCTCCCGGCGCTCGTCGACCTGCTCGGCACCTCCGACCCCGGGCACAGCGTGGGGCGGGCGCTGGCCCGCGAACTGGTCGCCGACATGGGGAAGGACGCCCGCGGCCCCCTCCAGGCCATTCTCGCCTCCCCCGACACCGCCCGCTGGCAGGGGGCGATCGCCGCGCTCGAGGCGGGGGGCAGCGCCGACGTGGCCGAGGCGTTCCTCGCCCCCGCGCTCGTCGGCGGCACCCCTCCCGGCGCGCAGCGCGCGGCGCTCTCGGCACTGCGGCGGCATGCGGCACGCCTGGCCGACGTTCCCGATCCGGAGCTGCTCGGGCCGCCGTCGAACGGCGCCGCCGTGGCGCTCGTGGCCGACCGGCTCGACTGCATCCTCTCCCCCGCTGGGGTGCCGCACGTCCCGGCCGACCGCGAGGAGGGCCCCGCCACGGTGCGGCGCTGGCGCTGGAATGCCCAGGCGCGCCGAGCCGAGCCGATCGACGTCACCCCGCGCTTCGCCCGGAGCATGGACGCCGCCCACGTGGCCCGCGACCTCGAGGCCCTCGACCCGCACGACCCCGACACGCTGCGTCTCGTCCTCCTGGCCCGCGTCGAATCGCTCCTCCTCGCCGCGGGGCCCGGCTTCGACGCGCTCCACGACGTGCCTCCGGAGCGCCTCGCGGCGGCCTTCACCGGTCCCGAGGGGCTCGATCCGGGCATGGTCACCGACGTGCTCGACGAGGCGATCCGCCGCGAGATGCCCGAGGTCGCCCTGGCGGCCGTGTGGCAACTCGAGGCGATGCACTCGCCGCAGGGCTCCACGGCGCCCGCGCCGCTCCCGCCGCAGGCCCGGAAGTCGCTCGTGCGGCTCGTCGACGCTCCCGACGCGCGTCTCTCCTTCGCCGCGGCCCGCACCCTCGCGCTCGTCGGCGGGGACGCGCCCTTCCCGGGCTCGAGCCGCATGGTGGAGCGCCTCCTCCATGCCGCCACGTCGCGCGGCACCGACCACGCCGTCGTCGCGCACCCCGACCTCGCCGTGGCGAACTCCCTCGCGGCCCAGGCCTCGCGCTACGGATTCCGCACCACCGTGGTGGGGAGCGGACACGAGGCCCTCCGCGCCGCCCGCGAGGACGCCGACACGGCGCTCGTCCTCCTCGGGGCCAGGCTCGCCCGTCCCGGCGCCTTCGAGACCCTCCAGGGGCTGCGTCAGGCCGGCCGCGGCGACATCGTGCCGACGATGATCGTCGTCGATCCGCTCGACGACCAGGGACGCGGCTGCCTGCTCACGCAGCTCGTGCTCCAGGCTCGCAGCCACCGCTGCGTGGCGATCGTCGACCGGCTGCCGAGCTTCTGGGAGCCGACGCTCGACGACGCGGGCAACCCCGTCCGTGCACCGCGCTTCCCGACGGAGCTCGCCGGGATCGCCGGCCCGGAGCAGGCCGATCCCGCCTGGCGGCAGGCGCGGGCCGCGGAACGCCTGGAACGGGCACGGCAGGCGCTCGAGCTGCTCGCCCTCCTCGGGCACTCCGGCCACGACGTGGCCGCCGTCGAGGAGACCGCCCGACTGGCGCTCGCCACCCCGACGCTCGCCCCCGCGGCGCTCAAGGCCCTCGCCGTCGTAGGCCGGCCGGGGGCCCAGGGGGCGCTCGTCCGCCGCGCCCTCGCCGAGGAGGACCCGGCGCTGCGGGCCCTGGCCCTGGCCTCGCTCGAGGAGAACGTGCACCGCCACGGCCCGCTCCTCGACCCCGCCGAGATGGCCGATCTGTGCCGAAGCTACAATTCGGACCCGGTCGCCACCCACCGCGACACCGCGGCCGCGATCCTCGCCTCCCTCCCCAGACGCGCTCCCCCCGTCGTCCGCCCCCCCGTCGATGCCGCAGCCTTCCGGCCAACCCGCTGACGACGCCCAGGGCGGACCGCTCATCCGCGGTCTGATCGGCAGCGGCCCGGCGATGCAGGAGG
Organism: uncultured Chitinophaga sp.; assembly: GCA_964567835.1. GTDB lineage: Bacteria > Planctomycetota > Planctomycetia > Pirellulales > UBA1268 > QWOP01. The sequence continues at coordinate 6,718 of CAZMOU010000028.1, forward strand.
TGTACGCGATGACGCGCCGCGTGGCCGCGTCGAACGCGTCGGTGCTCCTGGTCGGCGAGACGGGAACGGGCAAGGAATTGATCGCCAAGGCGATCCACGGCCTCTCGCCGCGGAACTCCGGGCCCTTCGTCCGCGTCAACTGCGGCGCCCTCTCCGAAAGCCTCCTCGAGAGCGAGCTCTTCGGCCACGTCCGCGGGAGCTTCACCGGCGCCGTCGCCAACCGCGCCGGCCGCTTCGAATCGGCCCACACCGGGACGATCTTCCTCGACGAGATCAACTCCACCACGGCGAAGCTCCAGGTGAAGCTCCTCCGGGTGCTCCAGGAACGCGAGTTCGAGCGCGTCGGCGACACGGAGACCGTCCACGTCGACACGCGCGTCATCGCGGCGAGCAACCGCGACCTCCTCGACGAGGTGGCCCGGGGCAATTTCCGCGAGGATCTCTACTACCGTCTGAACGTCGTCCCCATCGAACTGCCGCCGCTGCGCGCCCGGCGCGAGGACATCCCGCCGCTGGTGGACCACTTCCTCCGCCTCTACGGCGAGGCCAACGGCCGCATGGTGGCGAAGATCGCCCCGGAAGCGCTCGCCGCGCTCGTGAAGTGGCACTGGCCGGGGAACGTCCGCGAACTGCAGAACGTCGTGGAGCGGTGCGTGGTGCTGGCCCTCGGCGACGAGCTCACGCTCGACCTCCTCCCGGCGACGCTCCGCGGCGAGAAGCCGTCGGCGGCGCTCCTGCCGTCGCGCGGCGGCGACCTCGACAGCCTGGCGCGGGAACTCGTCGAGCAGGGGCTCTCGACCGCCGCCCCGGACGAGGACAACCTCTTCGAACGGGTGGTGAGCCGGGTGGAACGCGAGCTGATCGCGCAGATGCTCGGCGCCTGCAACGGCGTCCAGCTCAAGGCCGCCGCCCGCCTCGGCATCAACCGCAACACCCTGCGGAAGAAGCTGCAGGAGTTCGGCCTCGACGACGGCGAGTGACGCCCGGCCCCGCCGCCCGGTCGGTTTGTCCACCCCGATGAGATCGCGGGAGGCTCACCCCACGCGGCCGTCCTCGGTCATCTCTCGGGCGTGGTAGCTCGAGCGCACCAGCGGCCCCGAGGCGACCTTGCGGAAGCCCATGCGGCGGGCGATCGCGCCGAGTTCGTCGAACTCCTCCGGCGGGACGTAGCGCGTCACCGGGAGCGAGTCGAGCGTCGGCTGGAGGTACTGGCCGAGGGTGAGGAAGTCGACGTCGTGGGCCAGGAGATCGGCGAACACGTCGAGGAGTTCGTCGCGCGATTCACCGAGGCCGAGCATCAGGCCGCTCTTGGTGCGCGTGGCGGGATCGAGGCGCTTGGCCTCGCGGAGGAGCTCGAGCGTCCACGAATAGCGGCTCTTGCGGCCGCGGACCTCGCGGTAGAGACGCGGCACCGTCTCGGTGTTGTGGTTGAAGACCTCCGGATGGGACTCCATCACGGTGGCGAGCGCCCCAGGCTTGTCGAGGAAGTCGGGGACGAGGACCTCGATCGCGGCCCCGGTCGCCGCGCGCACGGCGTCGACCGTGCGACGGAAATGGTCGGCGCCGCCGTCGGGGAGGTCGTCGCGCGTCACGCTCGTGATCACCACGTGCGCGAGCCCCAGCCGCTTCGCCGCCTCGGCGACGCGCTCCGGCTCGTCGAGCTCGAGATCCTCGGTCTTGCCGCGCGGCACGGAGCAGAAACCGCAGGGACGCGTGCAGACGTTGCCGAGGATCATGAAGGTCGCGGTGCGGGCCGACCAGCACTCGAGCCGGTTGGGGCACTTGGCCGACGAGCAGACGGTCTCCAGGCCGAGCTCGGCGATGAGGTTCGCCGTCTCGCCATGGCCGCCGCCGGAGCCGAGGTTCTGCCGCAGCCAGGGGGGGAGACGGCGGCCGGCCGGGAACGCCGGCGGCGCGGCACAGGAGACCGCGCCGGTGGCGGGCCGGGCCTCGACGATCGGCAGCGCCGCGAAGGGGTTCGCGGAGCCGGCTGGGCGGGCGTCATCCGACACGGCTGAAGATCTCCCGGGAATCGCCCCCCGACCGCACCGGCAACGGGAAGCCCGACTGGATGTGGCTCTCCGGGAAAGCGTAGGCGTCGACGAGCTGCTCGACCAGCGCCGTGCGCGCGTCCTGCAGGCGGACGCGCCTTTGCACGCAGGCCTCCACGCTCGACATCGCCACGGCGCCCTTCGCGGAACCGGTGGCGGTGCGGATCCGGAAGCCCGGCTCGGGGGGCGGGGTGACGTTCAGCCAGGCACCGTGGCTGGCGACGCCGCGGCGGATCGCCATCCCCACCGTGGCGAGGAGGCCGGTGCGTCCGAAGACGCCGTGGCAGCCGGAATCGCGGGCCGCGCCGCAGCGGAGCCGGCGCACCGTCCCCTCGAGGCCGGTCTCCATCCGCTCCACGAGCCCCCCGGCGTCGCGCGGGTCGAGACCGAGATCGGGAAGCGTCGCGAAGAGGGCCACGTGGACCTGACCGGGGTAGTGGAAGATCGCGCCGCCGCCGCGGCCGACGAAGCGCGGGGCGAGGCGGGCGGCGGCGAGCCCGTCGTCGTCGAGATCGATGTCGCGGCGCGAGCCGAGCCGGCCGACGGTGAGCGAGCGGGCGAGCTCGCAGACGACGAGCGTCGGCGGGCGGCCATCGGGCTCGGAGACGTCCCACGCCAGCCGCTCGCTCATCGCGGCCCACTCGTCGAGGCCGATCGTGCCGGCGAGCCACACCATCGCCGCCCGGCGCGCGGGGCGGCCGGAGGGGGGGACGGTGCGGCGGGACGGCGGCGGGCTCATGAGGACGGTTCTAGCACCCGCCGTGGCCCCGCCGCCATGGAAACGCGCACTGGCCCGCTCACTTCCCCCCGTCGAGCGGGCGGATGCGGAGGTTGCGGTAGCGGATCGTGCCCACGAGCCCGCCGTGGATCTGCAGGGCGATCATCCCCTTCCTCGCGATCCCCGCGTCGGGGTCGGTCCAGTCGACCGTCTCCACGCCGTTGAGCTCGAGGCGGATGCGGTTCCCCTCGGCGCGGATCCGGTAGGCATGCCAGCCGTCGATCCCACCGGCGAGCGCCGCGGCCACCATCCGCTCCGCCGGCACGGCGAGGAGCTTGTTGCGCCGGCTCTCGTCGTAGAGGGCGCCGAAGTAGCCGGGGCCGATGTCGGCCTGGTAGCCGCTCACCTCGTGGTGGTTGGGGATCCGCACCGAGCGGAACTGGACGCCGGCGTTGCCCCCGGCCGTCGCCTCGAGCTTGTATTCGAGGCGCAGCTCGAAGTCGCCGTATTCCCGGTCGGTGGCGAGGAACTCGTTCCGCGGCGCGGCCTCGTCGGGTGAGCCGGCCACGATGGTGCCATCCTCGATCCGCCACACGCCAAAGTCACCGTTCCAGCCGCCGAACGACTTGCCGTCGAAGAGCGGCACGAAGCCCGGCGCCTCGGCGCGCGCGGCGCCGGGGAGACAGGCGACGGCGATGGCCCATGTCAGTCCCGCGGCGAGGAGCGGGAGCGGGCGCGGACGGGCGGGTCGCGAAACCTGCATGGGAACGATCCTCGTGGGGGATGGGGGAGCGAGGGAGCGATGATACCGCCCCGGCGGTGCCGTGAGCCGCTCGCTCGCCCCCTCCATGGCGCGGGTCGAACCCGATCGGACCGGGCTCACGGTTCGTCGGGACCGGGAGCGGACGATTCCCCCTCCCGCGGCCCGAGCGCCGCGTGCAGTTCCGGCCAGGCCATCGGCGACCAGGGGACCGCGTCGGGGAGCGACAGGAGCGTGCGCCCCACGGGGCTGCCGTCGCCCACCCGGTCGAGTTCGGCGTCGACGGCGGCCCCGAGACGCTCGAGCCAGTCGGGGATCTCCACGCCCGATCCGCCGCAGGTGCCGAGGAAGCCCTCCGCCCGCCGCTCGAACCGGGCCCCGGCGCCCTCCGGCTCTCCGGCGGCGAGCTCGCGCACCGCCGGCTCCACCATCGCCTCGAGCTCGTCCTGCTCGAGGACCGCCGTGAAGGGCCGCCGCACCCGGTCGGCGACGCTCGCCAGACGCACGCCATGCTCGGCCTCGAGCGCCGCGAGCTTCGCCACGATCTCCGTGGCCGTGTCGCGCGTCTCGTCCCGCATCCGCCCGCGCCAGGCCTGCGCCGCGGCGGACACGCCGAGCCGGGCGAGGACCCGGTGGGCCATGTTCACCGGTCGCAGCGTCCAGGCGATGCGCTCGTACTCGGCCTTGACCCGGAGGAAGTCGAGGAGGACGTGGAGGCACTCCCCCCGGTCCGATTGCGTCGTGGTCGAGTTCCAGTCCCTGTACTCGGCATGGTTCTCCGCCACGCACTCGAGGATCAGCCTGATCCGCGCCGCCGCCTGCCGCACCGCGATCCTCCCGGAGACGAGGTCCTCCACCAGCCGGCGCGGCCGCGGCGGGCCGCCGGGGAGGAGCGGCTCGTCCTGCTGCCTCTCGGCCAGGTCACCGAGCCAGCGGGCCACGCCGCCGCGGAGGATGCCGCGGATCGACGTCGGCGCCAGCATGTGCTGCGTGAACAGGCCGGAGCCGTAGGTGCGGACGAACTCCTCGACCGATCCGAAGGAGCGTGCGTCGCGCACACGTTCCAGCACCGAGAGCCGCAGCTGCCTGGCGTGCGTCATCCAGGTGTCGAGGAGACGGGGCACGAGCAGGGAGAGCCCCTCGAGGATCCGCTCGGTCACCACCTCCTCGGCGGGCGCCGCCTCCCCGGGGCCTGAGGCGGCGGCGCTCTTCACGATCCGTTCCACCAGCGCCGTGGTCGCCGCCTCGAACACCCGGTCGAACTCGCTCACGCTCGCCCGTCCGGCCGGAAGGGGACGCCGGGCCTCGAGCGCCTTGGCGACATGGACGAGCGCGGAGGTCTCGAGCACGAGTCCGACCCGGGGCAGGCAGGCGGCGAGGCGCTCGAGCAACCGCTCCCGGCCACGGGCCCTGACGATCCGGTCCGGACGCCCGCCACGGGCCAGCGGGACGTACAGCACGGGCTGGCCCGCCAACCGCTCGTGGACCACGTCGAGCCAGGCGCGCGCGGCGGCCGCGTCGCCGGTGAGCAGCGCGCCGAAGACCTTCCCCACCGCGCCGCGCCGTCCCGCGCGCCCCTCGCCGGGATGGGGCAGCGGCCGGCCGACGTGGAGGCGGGCGGCGAGCATCCACGACGTCTCGGTGGCCTGCACCGCGGCGTCGACGAGCCGATCCGCCGCCGCGTCGCGCTGCCACCGCGACCGGTCGACCTCCGCCGTCGGCGTGCCCGGAAGGGCGCCCGGATCGACGGCGGCGACGACGCGGGCCGCGGTCACGAGGGTCCGCCGCACCCTCCGCAGGTGGTGCCTCCAGCCGGTCACGGCGTCGATCTCCGCGGCGTCCGGGGCGGTCCGTTCGGCGACGTCGGCGGCGGAGAGCGTGATCACGGCCTGCCCGAGGAGACGGAACAGGCTGCCGAGGAATTCGGCGGCGCTCTCCACCTCGGCCAGGGTCCCCGGCACGCCCGCCGCACCCTCGACGTCGAGCATGCCGCCGTCGATGCCGTCGTCGGTCGAGTCGCGCCACACCATCGACTCGTACGCCGAGGCGACGCTCTCCCCTGCCTCCGTGCCCCCCTCCTCGTCCCCGTCGTCGGCGCGGTCGTCGCGCCGCGGTTCGCCGGACCGGCGCCGGCGCGGATCGCGCGCCACGCGTTCCACCGCGTCGACGATCCCCGCGGTGTTGGCCTCGACGAGCTCGAGGAACCGTCGCACGCGCGCGCGGCCCGCCGGCGTCCGGTCGGCGACCGCCAGGGCGAGCCACTTGCCGGCGGCCGAGAGCCAGGCGGCACCGAGCCGCTCCACCTCCACCCCCTCGAGCAGGCTCGCCCAGTGGACGAGGAGTCCCATGGCGCCGTCGAGATCCCCCTCGCGCACCAGCGCCTCCGCCGCGTGGGCATGGCTCTGCGGCGAGGAGAACTCCGCCACCTCCCTGCGCCAGAAGCCGGGCGGCGGGGGCTCGGGGGCCGATTGACGCCGGCGCTCGAGGCTGCCGATCACCTCCGCCGACGACACGAGGAGATCGCGCCCCGAGAGGTGCGGCACGCCGCTGACGGTGGTGGTGGCGTGTCGATCCCACCAGGTGGCGAGACGCTCGCAGGCGGCGTGCGCGCGCGCGGCGAGCGCCGGCGGTCCGTCGAGCCCCGCCGCCCGCCAGGCGGCCGCCTGACCCTCGAGGATCGACGCCACCGTCGAGACGAGGTCGTCGACGCGCGGGTCGGGGAGGCTCTCGCCACCCGGTTCGTGGAGCGGGAATTGGCCCGACAGCCCGAGGATGTTCCAGGGATCGACCGCGGCGCCGCACTCGACGGCACGCAGCAGCGTGTCGGTGGCGACATCGAGCGCGTCGAGCGAGCGGGCGAGCGACGCGGCGTCCGCCCCCCGGCGCGTCGCCCGACGGGCCGCGACGATCCGACCGGTGATCCGGGCGTACATCCGCGCCGACGCGGCGGGCACGAGCGACGCCAGCCGCTCGGCGCCGGCCTCGAGGCCGAGCCGGGCGAAGATCCCCGCCAGCGCCACCGCCTCGACCTGCCGCGCCCGGCGGCCGGCGAGGAGGGTGTTGATGTGGCGGCGCACGCCGCCGAAGGGCTGCCGCAGCCGCCGGTTCTCCTCCTCGAGCCGGGCCCGGTGGTCGGGATCGAGGCGTCCGAGCATCCACCGGTAGAACTCGTCGCGGTAGCCGGCGATCCGGGGGAGGAGTTCGGAGAGCGGTGCGGCGGCATGGTGCGCACCGGGGCCGTGACCGGAGAGCCCCGACGCCATCAACATCACGCCGGCGAGCACCGTCCCCGACTCGAGGCGCAGCTGGGCACGGAGGCGTTCGTCGCCCCCCGTGCCGCCGGCCACGTCGGGCCAGGAGAGGATGCCGTCGAGCGTCGCCTGTTGCACCACCATCCGCCGGAAGCGCCCCTGCTCGTCGATCCGCGCCGGATCCCACAGGCCGAAGAGATAGTTCGGCCGGCTGGCCGCGGGATGGAGGAAGTCGAAGGCGCGGGGGTCGATCGAGAGTTCCTCGAGGGCCGCAAGGTCGAAATCGGCCTGCCGCAGCAGCCCCTCCGGCGCCTGCGTGAGGACGTCGATCGCCCCGGCCACGAGTCCGGCGTAGCGGCCGTGGGCGGCGCCGGCGCCGGCGACCCAGAGGGGGATCGGGCGGACTCGCTCGTGGGCGTAGGGCTCCGAGAGGCGCCCGTTCTCCAGGACGGCGACCGGTCGCCAACCGACGTAGTCGTCGAGGCGCGCGACGGCGGCGATCGGCGCGTCGGGAGCCGCCGGATCCCCCGTCGCCAGGAGCGCCTGGGCGGCCGCCGCCACGAAGAAGGGGCGCTCGAGGGCTCCCGGCGGCTGGTGTTCGAGGAGATCGGCGTGGAAGCGCCGGTAGGCGGGGAGGACGCCTTCGAAGAGCCCGCGGAGGGCGTCCCGGGCCTGGGTCACGTCGCGGAAGGCGGGTTCGGTGGCCGCGAGACGCTCGAGCCGGTCGCCGAGCAGCGTCGCCACCGCCGCCGGGCTGTCGGGACGCTCGCCGTCGGTCTCGACCGTCGCCCAGAGGTCGGAGAAGGCCCGCCACACACCCGGATCGAAGGCCCCGGTGGAGAAGTTGAGCGAGCCGAGGACGATCGCCGCCGGATCGGCGTGGCGTGGCGGTTTGGCATCCCTCGACATCGACTGGCGTTCCTGGCGACGGCGGCACTCGCGGACGGGCCATGGTAGCAGGCCCGGTCCGCCCCGGACGAACCCGCACGACCGTCACGGCCGGCACCACCGACACGCCCGCCGCCGGCAGGACGTCCCCCGTCCCGGACAGCTTTCCCGCCGCGGGCCGACCGGCCGCGTTCCCGGGGGTATGGTTGCCGGGGTCCTTCGTCCTTCGGCCGCTGTTCGTCCGGGAGTCCGCATCGATGCGTCGCCAATCCCTCCTCCGTGCTCTCGGCCTGCCGGCCGCGCTCACCGCCGTCGCCCTGACGACGTCGCCGGTCGTCCTCCCGCCGCGAACGGCGCATGCCGGGAGTCTCTGCGGCACCCTCGCCGACGAGTTGGCGGCGGAGCGGGCGGGCCTGGAGGTGGAGTGGCGCGTGTCGGTGCCGATCGACCACACCCAGGGGGGCATCGAGCAGATCCTCATCGAGGACGATCTGGTGGTCGTCCAGGCGGGGGACGGCGGCGTGCACGCGATCCACACCGGACCGGTGGCACCGGACGGTCGCTGCAATCCGCAGGTCATCTGGTCGGTGCACCACGGGTCTCCCGGCCAACCGGTCGTGCAGGGGTCCATCGGGGCGGAAATGGTGATGGTGGCCCGCGGCAACGAGCTGTGGGCCCTCGATCGCTCCACCGGCCAGATCCGCTGGCAACGTCACCTCGCCCGGTCGCCGATCGCCGGCGGGGCGGTGGTGGGCGAGTGGGTCTACCAGCCGCAGGGGGCGGCCACCGTGCTCCGGGTGCCCGCGAACCCGTGGCGCGACACCGGCATCCGACCGGCCGCTCCCGCCGCCGGCTCCCGCCGCCGGCCCGGCTCGGCCACGGCCGACAAGACGGGCAAGGGCAAGCCGGTCTCGCAACTCTCCGACGCCGAGAAGCGAGCCCGCATGGACGCCACCGAGAGCCTCGAACCGATGCAGCTCAACGGCGGCGGCACCATCGAACGGGCGATGATCCCCTTCGGGGAGGGCGTGCTCTGGACGACGCGCGACGGCACGATCGTCTCGCTCCAGCAGGGGGACCGCGACTGGCAGCGGGAGGAGTTCCGCCTCGACAGCCCGCAGGCCGGCCCCCTCGCGACCCGCGGCGCCGCCATCTTCGCCGCCACCCGCGCCCGTGACCTGGCCCGCATCGACTCCCTCGAGGCCGGCTCCGAACTGCGGCTCGCCTGGCGGGTCCTCCTCGACGGGCAGCCGGAGGAGGACGGGCCGTTCGTGGCCGGCGATCGGGTCATCGTGTCGCTGGGGGACGACGGCCTGCGCTGCTATTCCACCGAGAACGGGGATCTCCTCTGGGCCAACCGTTGCCCGGGGCGGATCCTCGCCGTGGCGGCGGACCGGATCTGGGTCGAGGACCGCACGAGTCACCTCTCGAGCTTCGATCTGGCCACCGGCGAGCCGATCTCCTGCTACGCGTTCGGTCCTTTCACCCGGATGGTGGTGAACCATGCGACCGACCGCCTCATCCTGGCCGCCGACTCCGGCACGATCGTCTGCCTCAAGGCCCGGGGGGCCGGGGCGCCGAAGGCCTGGGCCGACCTCGAACCGCTGCCGCGACCGGAAGAGGGGGAGGAGAAGGCGCCCGCCCGTCCGGCGACCGTCGAGCCCGATCCGCCGGCCCACCTGCGTGGCGACGATCTCTTCGACGAGGCTCCTGCCGGGGAGGCCGACGCCGCTGACGACGCCGGCATGGACGACGCCGGCATGGACGACGACGCCGGCATGGACGACGCCGGCATGGACACCCCGGAGGACGCGGGGGACACCGACGGCTTCGGTGACGAGGCACCCGGGGCCGATCCGTTCGAGGCCCGCGATTCCTGACCCCCGCCCCCTCACCGCCCCCGCAGGGCCGACATCGGCACGCGGGCGCGGGGGTCCTGGCGGTAGCTGGCGGCCAGGAGGGCGTAGAGATCCGCGTCGTGGCGCGCGAGCAGGTGGGGATCCTGGAAGAAGCACTCGCTCGCCACGGCGAAGAACTCCACCGGATCCTCCGCCGCGTAGTCGTCGAGCGCCACGCTCCTCCCCTCGTCGAGGGCCTCCTCGTACCGTTCCCGGCAGGCCGCGAGCTGCGCCCTCCAGCCGGCTTGCTGGACGCCCCCCGGCAACGGGGGGAGCCCGTCGAACGTGCCGTCGAGGGCGTCCACGAGATGGGCGAACTCGTGGATCACCACCGAACGCGGGCCATCCTGGAGCCGGCCCCCGCGCCGCACCGCCGGCCAGGAGAGCATCACGCTCCCCTCCGTCCACGCCTGGCCGAGCCGCCGCTCGCGCCATTCCAGGTGGGCGCCCCCCTCGAGGGCCACGGCCTTCCTCCCCGACCAGTCACCGGCGTGCACGAGCACCGACCGCAGCCTGTCGAAGTGCTCCCCCGGGAAGCCGAGCACCACGAGCCCCGCCTGGCCGGCGACCGAGAGCCGTACCTCGTCGTCGATCGCCTGACCCCCGCACCCCTCGAAGCGTTTCTCGTCGAGGAACACCGCGATCCATTCGCGCCACGCCCGCCCCTCGTCGGGAGACAGCCAGGCGCCCTGCCGGCAGACACGGAGGAGCGTCTCCTCGGTCCCGGGGGAGAACGGCCGGCGGCGAGCCGCGCGGCGGCGCCGTTCACGCAGCCAGGAGAACACCATGGGCGGACCGGCCGAGTCGGCACGAAGGCCCGGTCAGGGCCGGGGCACGTTCGGCACGATCTCGAACTTGTAGAGGTTCAGGTTCAGCGCCAGGAAGATGCAGCCGATCGCCAGGGCGATGAACGAGAGCACGAGCATCGCCGTGTAGACGTTCATCGGCGGGCGGGTGGAATCGTTGGCCATGGCGGGCGTCACTCCTCACGGCCCCTCGGTGAGGGGCCCGATTGCCCCGCTGGGGGGCGACGGTCGTGCGGCGGTCTGTGGCGGTGTTCTTCGAGCGGTGCCTCGCGGCCCGCGTGGAGGGTCGTTCAGGCCCGCAGCCGGGTGGCGACACGGTCGCCACGCTGGATCGGGCCGCGGACGAAGTCGCGGAGGATCACGGCGACCGCCTTGTCGGGCTTGATGCTCACGACGCGGACGCGGCCGAGGTACTGGTCGTTACGGTAGACGTCGAGTTCGTGCCCGGCCTGGAGGCCGTCGTCGCCTCCGAGCGAGAGCTCGATCGAGTCGTCGACGACGTTGGTCACGACGCCGTCGATCCGCGGCACGGAGTCGCGGGGGAGATTGTCGATCGAGAGACCGCTCTGCTGGAGGAGGAGGCGGGCGTTGGCGACCTGCTTCTCGAGCTGCGCCTTGCGCTCGCCGGCGATCGCGAGGAACGACTCCTTCTCGTGGAGTTCGGAGGCGAGCTTCGCCGCGCGATCGACCTGCTCGTCGACCTTGTCCTGCTGGGTGCGCACCTCGGCCCGCAGGTCGGCCACCACCTTCGAGGCGGCCTCGAGCTCGAGGCGGGCCGCGGCCAGTTCGGCCTGGGCCTTCTCGCGCTCCAGTTCCCGCGCTTCCTTCTCCTTGCGGAGGACCTCGAGATCCTTGTTCTTCTCCTCGAGCGCCGTCTGGATCTTCGCCACGACCTGGTCCCGGGCCGCCTCGGAGGCGGCCACCTCGGCCTGGAGCTTGCTGATCTCCGCCGTGAGCGTGGCCCGCTCCTTCTTCACCTCCTCGAGCTGCGCCTTGTACCCGAGCGACTGGGTGCCCCGGACCTGCTCCCGGGTGCGCATGATCTCGTCGCGCCAGTTGGTGTGCGTGGAGTAGAGGGCCACGGCGAAGCTCATGAACACGAGGCTCATGACGAACAGCGCGAACACGAAGATCTTGCCGATGGTGTTCATGGCGTGCCTGCGGGCCCTCCTCGGTCCGGGGGCGTGGGTGGTGCGGGTTCCCCCCGCACCGGTGCCCCGGATTTTTCAGGATATTCCTGCATCGGCACGGGGGTCAACGAACCTGCACCCCGTCGCCGCCGCCGGTCCTCGGCGGCAGGGTCGGGGCAGGCGTCAGGGTCCGCCGACCGGCGCGGGAACCGCGGAAAAGGAACGATTCCAGCCCGGCGATGCCGAGCAGCAGGGTCACGAGCCCGGCGCAGGTGACCGTCGGCACGGGCCCGAGGGCGATCATCGGGCTCGCGCGCCCGTCGGGGCGGAGCCGCTGCCGGATCGTGCCGGTGGCGCGGCGCGGCCCGCGGGCCAGGAGCCTGCCGCAGCCGTCGATCGCGGCCGAGAACCCGGTGTTGGCGGCGATGGCCAGCGGCGTCCGTGCCTCGACGGCGCGGAAGATGCCGGCGGCCAGATGCATGTCGAGTTCGCTCGACCCCCAGAACCAGCCGTCGTTGGTGAGGTTGACGAGGATGTCCGGACGCTCGCCGGAGGCCTCCAGGCCGCGCACCACGGCGCGGACCGCCCCGGGAAGGGCGCTCTCGTAGCAGATCGTCGGGGCGACCCGGAGCCCCCCCACCGTCACCGCCACCGGGCCGTCCCCCGGGGTCAGTCCGGCGGCCAGCGGCGACAGACGGTAGAGGATGGGGAACGTCTCGGCGAAGGGCACCGTCTCGCCGAACGTCACCGGCACCATCTTGTCGTAGCAGGCGATCGGCGTCCCGGCCGCGTCGAGGAACAGGGCGGCGTTGAAGTGGAAGGCGTCGAACCTGCCCCGCCGCGACACCACCTGGCGATCGACCCCCACCAGCCACGTGGTGCCGTAGCGTCGGGCATGCGCGGCGAGCGGATCGATCCGGTCCTGCTCGAGGATCGCCCGGCAGCGCGCCTGCCGTGCCCCCTCCGACTCCACGCCCGTGGCGGAGGAACCGTCGCCCCCGCGCGGCCCGAGCACGCGGTCGACCACCTCCGCGGGGAGCTCGTAGTCGGGCTCGATCGAGATCACCGGCCAGCGCCACATCGTCTCCGGCCACACCACCAAGTGCGGCCGCGGCCCCGGACCGAGCGCGCCGCGCGTGAGGCCGTCGTATTCCCCGAGCACCTGCCCGGCAGCCTCGGGGTCGTGCTTGAGTTCGGTGTCGATCGAACCCTGCACGAGGAGGAGGTCGAGGGAGCGCGGGTCGTCCGGGGCGGACCGCAGCCGCCACGTGCCGTAGGCGAGAACGATGGCGACGACGGCGATCACCGTCGTCGCCGCCGCCGTCGCGCGGCGGCGCGACGGGCGAGCGGCGCCCGCCTCGCCCGCGACGACCGCCAGCGCCGCGGCGACGAGCACGAGGATCGCCCCCACGCCGACGTCCCCCACGACGTCGGCCGCCTGCACGAGCGTCGTGAAACGCCACTGCGTGTGCCCGAGGGAGCCGAGCGTGAAACCGCCGAGGAGCGTGCCCCGCAGCTGCTCGCATCCGGCCCATGCCACCGGCGCGGCGGCGACCAGCGCCCACCCGTGCCGCGTGACGAGCCGCCGCGTCGCCCAGACGAAGAGGGGGAGGAAGGCCCCGAGCCAGGCGGAGAGCGCGACCCACCCGATCGACGTGGCCGGATGCGGGAGGCGGAGCCAATGGATGGCGAGGAGCCAGTGGAGGAACCCCGCGAGCCAGAGCACGCGCCACGGACGCCGCGCCGCCCCGACGCCGTCCCGGGCCACGAGCAGCCACGGCACCGGTGCCAGGCAGGCCGCCGCCCACAGGTCGGCCGGCGGCTGGACGAGGAACATCGTCACCGCGCCGGCGAGCGCGCGGCACAGCAGTCGACGATCGTCGTGGACGGACTCGGCGCGGGGGGGAAGGCCCATCACCCGTCCTCCCCGGTCCCGTCGCCGTCCGGCTCCGCGGTGAACTCGGCGAGCACCACCCCCGGCATCACCACGTCGTCCTCGTCGACGAGCGTCCGCGCGAGGCGGCCGCTCACCGGCGCCTCCAGATCGATCGTCACGCCGCCGGCGAGGAGCTCCGCCACCCGGTCACCCTCCACGACCGTGCTCCCCTCCGGCACGAGCCACAGCGACAGCACCACCGGCACGCCGGCGAGACCGATGTCGGGCACCGAGAGGCGTGCCGCGGGCGTCGCCCCGCCGTCGGCGTGTTCCACGGGGACGCTCACCGCTGCTCGCGGAGCCACTGGAGGACCACGCTCCCCACCGCACCGAGCGATTCGCCGGAGCAGGCGTCGGCGGTGTCGCGTGTGGTGTGCCAGGCGGGGTAGTCGAAGTCGATCACGTCGGCGACCGGGATGCGGCCGATGTTCCGCAGCGGCACGTGATCGTCCTCGACGGTGTGCCGGGGCCGGCCCACGAACTGGCGCACCCCCATCCGCGCCGCGACGGCCCACAGCGACTCCACCACCGGCCGCGTGTCGGGCCAGGTGACGCTGTTGACCTCCTGCCAGATCGCCAGGTCCGCGTCGGCGACCATGTCGAGGACGAGCCCGGAGCGGTAGCGGTGCGCGACGTCCCCGGAGGCGCGTCCGGCGGCGTACTGGCGGGCGAAGTGGGTCGAACCGAGAAAGTAGGGATCGCGCGGACCGAAGACGTATTCCTCGGCGTCGAAGAGGACGAAATCGACGCCGACCGGCCCGTCGAGCCCCGGCATGGCGCCGGCGAGTTCCATGAGCAGGGCCACGCCGCTGGCCCCGTCGTTGGCGCCGACGAACGTGCCGCGGGGCTCGACCGGATCGCGGTCGGGGAACGGACGCGTGTCGTAGTGCGCCCCGAGGAGGATGCGGTCGGTCCGCTCCGGATGCCACTCCACGACGACGTTCTCCATCGCCACCGGTTTCCCGGTGCGCCGGTCGCGGATCTGGAAGCCCTGCCGCGTCACCGTGCCCCCCGCGGCGCGGAAGTGCTCGATCACGAGGTCGCGTTGCCTGCCCATCGCCGGCGAGCCGCTGACGCGCGGCCCGAGGGCCACGATCGCCTCGAGGTGGGCCATGGCGCGTTCGCCGGAGAACGCCGACGCGGCCGCGGGGGGATCCTCGGCGTGCGCCGTGGCGGCGAGGAGGAGCGCCGCGGCGACGGCGAGCCGACCGACCGGGCGAGTGGGGGGCGGCATCGGGAAAGCGCTCCGGAACGCACGGCGGGGATGACGGAGGGAGCGGCCGTCCGGGGCCACCGCCCGACGTCCATCCGAGTCTACCGCTCGCACGGCCGGATCACCCAGGCTGGTTTCGGCCGGTCCGTCGCCGTCCGCGGGGCGGAAGCGGGCCTGTGGAGCGGTGCGGGAACGAGGGCTACGATTGGGGCGCGCCACGCACGGGGAGCGCGACCGCGGGAGGGAATCCATGTCGAATCGAAACGTCCTCTTCGGCACGCTCGTGGCGGCGCTCGCCTGGCTCTCCGCCGCGGTGCCGGCCCGGGCGGGGGGCGGCCCCGAGAACGTCTTCCTCGTCGTCAATCCGAAGAGCCGCTCGAGCGTCGCCGTGGCGAACGCGTGGATCGCGCTGCGCAACGTGGCGCCGATCAACGTCTTCATGCTGCCCTGGGAGGGGAGCCTCGAGGCGGTGCCCATCGCCACCTTCCGCGAGGAGATCCTCGCCCCGATCCTCCGGGCCATCGACGGGAGGAGGCTCTCGTCGCAGATCGACCAGATCGTCTACTCCACCGACTTCCCCTGGCGGATCGACTTCTCCGCCGAACTCCCGCCGCCGCTCGTCGGGCACGACCAGTTCCCGTCGGCGTCCCTGACCGGGCTGACGCTCCACTACGCCGCGGTGCAGTCCGGGCAGCCGACCTACCTGGAGAAGGCCGCCAACCGCTACTGGCGCCCGCTCGACGACGACGGCGTGCCGGTGCGGACGCAGGGCTTCCGCAACTGGTACGGGTGGGGTTCCTCCGGCGAGGTGCTCGAGGCCGGTGGTCCCCGCTACTACCTGGCGACGATGCTCGGCGTCACGGCCGGACGCGGGAACGCCCCGTCGGAGATCGTCACCGGTCTCGCCGCGTCGGCGGCGGCCGACGGCCGCAAACCGTTGGGGACGGTCTACTTCGCGACCAACGGGGACGTCCGCACCAAGACCCGCAGCCCCTCCTTCCCCGCCGTCGTCCGGGCCCTCAAGGGTCTGGGGGTGCGGGCGGAGATCTACGAGGGCGTGCTGCCGTCACGGAAGCGCGACGTCGCCGGCCTGATGTCCGGATCGCCCGAGTTCTCCTGGTCGGGCTCGGGGAGCACGGTCGTGCCCGGGGCGATCTGCGAGAACCTGACGAGCTTCGGCGGCGTCTTCTCCGAGGGGACGGGGCAGACCCCGCTCTCCGAGTTCATCCGCGCCGGCGCCGCCGGATCGAGCGGCACGGTGATCGAGCCCTACGCGCTGCAGGAGAAGTTCCCCCATCCCGGCATCCAGGTCCACTACGCCCGCGGCGCGTGTCTGGCGGAGGCCTTCTACCAGTCGCTCCAGGTGCCCTACCAGCTCCTCGTCGTGGGCGATCCGCTCTGCCAACCCTGGGCCACCATCCCGGAGATCCTGGCCACCACCCAGCCCGACGACCGCCCGCTCGAGGCGGGACGGGTGTTGAGCGGCACGGTGGAGATCGATCCGCGCGGCGTCGTGCCGGACGGGGCCACGACGCAGGACGGCGGGCCGCTCGTCGTCGATCGGTTCGAGTTCTTCGTCGACGGCATGCGGAGCGGGCAGTGCGCCGACGGGGAACGCCACCTCCTCGACACCGCCGCGCTCTCCGACGGCCATCACGAGCTGCGCGTCGTGGGGATCGTCTCCTCGTCGGTCGAGACCCAGGGCCGGCTCGTCGTGCCCTTCACCGCGTCGAATCACGGGCGGACGCTCTCCCTCGGCGTCCATCCCGACTCCGTCAGGACCGACGGCAAGGTGCGTGTGAGCGTCGCCGGCAAGGGGCTCGAGGGGGTGACGTTGTTCTGCAACGGCCGTGTCATCGGCCGCACCGCCGGCGCGGAAGCCACGGTCGAGGTTCCCGCCGAGGTCCTCGGCGAGGGCCTCGTGCAGATCCGGGCCACCGGCCGGGCCGGCTTCGGCACCGCGAACATGGTGAACGCCAACCCGGTCACCGTGACGGTGTTGCCGGCGAAGTGACGCCGCGCGGGCGGGCATCCCCGGACGCTCACCCGCGGAGGTGGTCGGTGTCGTTGAAGCGACGCAACTCGGGCCCGGGCCAGACCAGTTCCGAGACCGACGCGTTGTCCAGGGCGGGGAATCGGGTGAAGGGACGCGTCGCCGCCGCGGCCAGGAGCGGATGCGTCCGGCCGACGAGACCGCCGAGCGCCGCGGTGAGCATGCCGCCGTGGGCCACGACGATCATCGCGTCGGCGTCACGGCCGGCGAGACGCTCGAGGGCCGCGCGGCCGCGGACGGCGAGATCGGCCCGCGACTCGCCGCCGGGGATGCGGTAGTCGACGTCGCCGCCGCGCCACCGCGTTACCTCCTCCGGGAAGCGGGTCTCGAGCTCGGACCACAGATGCCCCTGGAAGACGCCGGCATGGATCTCGCGGAGGTCGTCGTCGATCCGCACCGGGAGGCCGAGGACCGCGGCCACGGCCGCGGCGGTGTCGCGGGCCCGGGAGAGCGGGCTCGACCAGATCTCGGAGATCCCGACCCGGGGGGCGACCGCGGCGGCCCACGCCGCGACCCGTGCCGCCTGCGCGTGGCCGAGCGGCGAGAGCCCCACGTCCTCCTGGCCCTGCACCCGCTCCTCGACGTTCGACAGGCTCTGACCGTGGCGGACGAGGAATTGGATCATCGTCGCGGAATCACCGGGACGCCGCCGGCGCCGCCCCGATCGCGGCGGCGGCGGCGGGGGGCAACGGTGCCGGAGCGGGCCGGCCCCCGTGGGTCCGCGAGAGCTGCTCGACGAACTCGCGGCTCGATCCCTGGAGGACGTAGACCTCGCTCGCGTCCTGCGGTGCACCGTGCGGGCGCACGATGCAGATCACCTCGGCCCGACCGCCGTGGCGGCGGATCTGGTCGAGGAGCGCCTGCTCGCCCGCGTTCGCCCCCGGGCCCGCGTCGGCCTCGGTCGACGCCGTGGGCAGCGCGCCCGCCCTGTCGCGCCGGTCGATGGCGATGTTCGGCATCTCCGCCGGCATCGCCGGGATGTCGGAGGCCAGTGCCGCGGCGACCGCGTTGCTCGGGTAGGCGCTGCGGTAGACGAACGCCAATCCCGCCTCGTCGAGCTGATCGTGGATCGCCGGCAGCGCGGCGAAGAGGCCCTCGTCGTCGGTGGGATCGGCGGCGTTGCAGACGCCGATGAGGGTGCCGTCGGTGCCGAAGAGGCCGCCGCCGCTGCGCCCCTGGACCGGCTGTCCGGCCACCTGCACGTTGGCGGGGCCGAGGTATTTGTCCACCGCGGTGATGCGGCTCGAGCGGATCGTCGGATCCTGGCCGCCGTCGCAACCCACCGTCAGCACCGGGTCACCGGGGGCGGCGCCGCGATCGACTCCCCCCACGCGGATGGCGTCGATGGCGGCGTCGGTGAAGATGCTCACGAGCGCCAAGTCCCGCTTCAGGTCCCAGGCGATGACCTGTCCGGCGAGGCCGCGTTCGGCGCCGGGGCCGAAGAGGTCGACCTCCACGCGTCCCTTCCCGGCGGAGTCGCGGAAGATGTGGCCGCAGGTGAGGATCAGCGCCTCCCCCTGCCGGCAGTCGATCACCGTGCCGGTGCCGAGCGACACGCCGCCCCCCCCCTCCACCCGGAGCCGCGCGGTGGCGGCGAGGAGTCTCGAGCGGAGGGCACGGGCGGCAGGATCGTCTCCGGTCGCCGTCTCCGCCACGGGGCGCGGATCCCGCGGTGCCTGGGACGACCCGGACCGACCGGCGAATCCCTCGGCGACCGGACGCGTCGGCGCGGGGGGGGGCGTGTTCCCCACGACGGTCGCGGGCACCTGCGGCGGCAATCGTCCCCCCCCTTCCATCGCCAGCGGCGCGGGCGCCGGGCGCCCCGGCACGGGAATCCCGGGAAGCGGCGGCAGGGGCGGCGCCGCGGCGGCGGCCGGCGCGCCGGCGGCCACGGCATCCGGCGCCGCCGGCCGGCTCTTGGCGAGCAGGCGTTCCAGTTCGACGCGCGTCGTCGCGCCGTTGATGCGATCGATCTCCTGGCCCTTCACGAGGAGGACGTAGCAGGGGACGCCGGTGACGCCGAAGCGCCGCACCAGATCCCCCTCCCGGTCGACGTCGACGCGGCGCACGTGCCACCCGGCGGCGGCGACCTCGGCGACGAGCGGCTCCATCGACCGGCAGGGGCCGCACCAGGAGGCGGAGAAGTCGAGGAGCACGACGTCGGTCGGGGCGAGCGCGGCGGGCGCCCCGGGAGGCGCCGCGTCGGCCGCCTGCAGGGCGCACACCAGCCATGCGGCGGCACGGAGGAACGACTTCATCCGGAGCTCCGTCATCGGCGGGCGGACAGGGGCACTCGTGCAGGCTCCCGCGGCCGCGGAAGCGGCGGGATAGTGCCGGCGGCGGGCGCCGCGGGCAAGGTCATTTTCAGCGTCGGTGCGGTCCGGGCGGAGCACCGTTCCCGCCCTCCTTTCCCACTTCCGCGCGGTATCGCCACGGCGATCGGGCTCCTACAATCGCGCCTTCCCCGCTCCGCCCTCCGCACGGTCCCCCATGCACGCCACGCCCCGCCGCCGGATCCTCGTCACCTCGGCGCTCCCCTACGCCAACGGCCGGATCCACCTCGGCCATCTCGTGGAGTACGTGCAGACCGACATCTTCGTCCGATTCCAGAAGCTCCGGGGCCACGACTGCATCTACCTCTGCGCCGACGACACGCACGGCACCGCGATCATGATCCGCGCCCGTGCCGAGGGGCGCTCGGAGCGGGAGTTGATCGCGGCCATGCGCGACGACCACCTCGCCGATTTCGCCGGTTTCGAGGTGGCCTTCGACCACTACGGCAGCACCGACAGCGATGCCAACCGCCGCCTCTGCGGCACGATCTGGCGGGCGCTCCGCGAGCGCGGCCTCGTCGTCGCGCGCGACGTGCAGCAGCTCTTCGATCCGGAGGCGGGCGTGTTCCTCGCCGACCGGTTCGTGAAGGGGGCCTGCCCGCGGTGCGCCGCGGCCGACCAGTACGGCGACGCCTGCGAGAAATGCGGCGCCACCTACGTGCCGGCCGACCTCGTCGATCCGCGGAGCACGCTCTCCGGGGCCCGACCGGAGGTGCGCTCGGCGGAGCACCTCTTCGTCCGCCTCGAGCCGATGCAGGACTACCTGCGCGAATGGACGCGGACCTCGGGCGCCCTCGACCCGCGTGTCGCCAACTACCTCGTCGGGCACTTTCTCGGCGAGCCCCTGCGTGACTGGGACGTCTCCCGCCCCGCCCCCTACTTCGGCTTCGAGATTCCCGACGCGCCGGGGCACTACTGGTACGTCTGGTTCGACGCGCCGGTGGGCTACGTCGCCGC
Organism: uncultured Chitinophaga sp.; assembly: GCA_964567835.1. Lineage (GTDB taxonomy): Bacteria > Planctomycetota > Planctomycetia > Pirellulales > UBA1268 > QWOP01. The sequence goes on from CAZMOU010000028.1 coordinate 26,712, forward strand.
CACCGACGAGTGGGCGGCCCGGCGCGGCGGCTCGTGGGAGACCTGGTGGAGGCCCGGCGGCGGCAACGATCCTGCGGCGGAGATCCATCACTTCATCGGCAAGGACATCACCTACTTCCACACCCTGTTCTGGCCGGCCATGCTCGCGGCCGCCGGGCTCGCGCTCCCCACGAAGGTGCGCATCCACGGGTTCCTCACCGTCGACGGCGAGAAGATGTCGAAGAGCCGGGGAACATTCCTCCTCGCCCGGACCTACCTCGACCACCTCGATCCGGCGGCCCTCCGCTACTACTACGCCTCGAAGCTCTCCGGCGACATCGACGACATCGATCTGAACCTCGACGACTTCGCCGCCAAGGTGAACTCCGACCTGGTCGGGAAGGTGGTGAACCTCGCCAGCCGCACGGCGCGTTGGCTCGAGGCCACCGGCCTCTCCGGGACCTGGCCGGAGGACGGCGGCCTCTTCGCGCGGGCCGCCGCCGACGGCGACGAGATCGCCGCGGCCTACGAGGCCTGCGACTTCGCCCGTGCCATGCGCCTGGTGATGGCGGCCGCCGACCGGGCCAACGCCTACGTCGACGCCGAGCAGCCCTGGAAGCTCGCCAAGGGGGGGGCGGACGCCGCCGGCAGGCTCCGCGACGTGGCCACGGTGGCGCTCAACCTCTTCCGGCAGATCGTGGTCTATCTGGCCCCGGTGCTGCCGAAGCTCGCGGAGGAGACGGGGGCCCTCGTCGGTGGACCGATCCGTTCCTGGGACGAGTCGCAGCGGCCGCTCGTCGCCCTCCCCGTCGCGCCGTTCAAGCCGCTCGCACGCCGTGTCGAGGCGGCACACCTCGACGCCTTCCGGGCCGCGTCCCGGCCGTCCGAACCGGCACCCTCTTCCTCCCCCGACTCCCCGTCCCCAACCGGAGCCCATGCCGTGACCGCCGACTCGCCCGAGCCCCTCGCCGCCGAGCCCCTCGCCCCGCAGTGCACGATCGACGACTTCACGAAGGTCGACCTGCGGGTGGCCCGGATCCTCTCCGCGGAGGAGGTGCCGGAGGCGAAGAAGCTCCTCAAGCTCACCGTGGGCCTCGGGGGGGACGAGCGACGCACCGTCTTCGCCGGGATCAAGGGATTCCACGACCCGGCCGCCCTCGTGGGACGGCTCGTGATCGTGGTGGCGAATCTCGCCCCGCGGCAGATGAAGTTCGGCACGAGCGAGGGGATGATCGTCGCCGCCAGCGGCGCCGGCGCCACGGGCGTCTACCTCCTCACCCCCGACTCCGGCGCCCTGCCCGGTATGCGGCTGCGATGACGTGGTCGTCGGTGCGGGGGGGGCGGCCCCGCGCGGCGGCCAGTGTCCCGCGCGGACGCGCGGGGCTTTCCCCGCCCGCTCGCCGCCGGCTCGATCCGATCCCGGGGCCTCCGGTAGGATGCAGGGGGCGCGAGCACGCGATCCTCCCCGGCAGGGTGGCCGACCGACAGCCCTTTCCTCGAGCCAGCGGGAGCCAGCCATGACCGGGCGAACGATCCTCCTTCCCACCGACTTTTCCTCCGCCAGCGACGCGGCGCTGCCGCACGCCACGGCGCTCGCCAGGCAGAACGGCGCCCGGCTCCTGATCGTCCATGTCGAGGAGCCCCCGCTCGCGTACGGCGGCGGCGAACTCTACTACGGGCTCCCCGAGCCCGATTCGGCCCGGATCGCCGCGATGCTCGAGAAGGTGAGGCCGGAGGACGCCTCCGTGCCCTTCACCCACCGCCTGGCGATGGGCGATCCGGCCGCCGAGATCTGCCGCATCGCCGCCGAGGAAAAGGCCGCGATGATCGTCCTCGGCACCCACGGACGCACCGGGATGTTCCGGCTCCTCATGGGGAGCGTCGCCGAGTCGATCCTCCGGCACGCCCCCTGCCCCGTCCTCGTCTACCGGCAGTCGGCGCCGAAGCCGCAGCCGGTCGTCGCGGCGGCGGAGGCCTGATCCCGCGTCCCCCGTCGATCGAGCACGCGTCCCTTGGCACCACCGGCAGATCCCGAGCGTCCGGCCGCGGCGGCGTCGCCGCTGCGGCGTCTCCTCGCCCGCCGCGCCGGGGTGCGGGCCGCGCTCGGCCGCCTCTTCGACGAGCGCGGCTTCGTCGAGGTCGACACCCCGGTTCTCTCCTCCGAGGTCATCCCCGAGGCGCACATCGATCCGATCCCGGTCGCGGTCGACGGCGCCCGCGGGGCGATCCACTGGCTGCAGGCGAGCCCCGAGGCGCTGATGAAGCGGCTGCTCGCCCGCGGCTCCGGACCGATCTACCAATTCGCCAGGTCGTTCCGGGCGGGCGAGCGCGGCACGCTCCACGACGTGGAGTTCGTCCTCCTCGAATGGTACGCCCCGGAGGCGACGCTCGATTCGACCGCGCCGCTGCTCGAGGAGGTCTGCCGCACCGTGCTGGGAACGGAGGGGATCGACCGCGTCACCTGCCGCGACGCCTTCCTCGGGCATGCCGGCATCGATCCGCACGCGGCGACGCTCGGCGACTGGCGCCGCGCCGGCGACCGGCTCGGTCTCGGGCTCGCCCCACCCCACGTCACCGACGCCGACGCCGACTCCTGGTTCGAGATGCTCCTGGCCGAGGTGGTGGGGCCGCGACTGGGTCGGGGGGGGAGGCCGACGATGCTCGAGGCCTGGCCGGCGACGCAGTCGGCCTTCGCCCGAATCGATCCCGGCGACCCGTCCCTGGCACGCCGCTTCGAGCTGTTCGTCGACGGCGTCGAGTTGGCCAACGGCTGGGAGGAGGATCCCGATCGCGATCTCCTCGCCCGGCGGATCGACGCGGCCAACCGGATCCGCTCGGCCGCCGGCAGGGAGACGCTGCCGTGTCCGCGCCGCGTCCTCGAGGCCCACGGGCCCGGGATGCCGGAGGGGGTGGGCGCGGCGCTCGGCTTCGACAGGCTCGTCATGCTCGCCGCCGGGGCGACGACGATCGACGCCGCGCGTCCGTTCGGCGTCGGCGAGGCGTGACGAGGACGCGTGGCTCGCGTCGCCGTGTCACTGCCCGACGTCGGGCGCGATGCCGGCCACCATCCAGTTGTCGAACGGCTGCTTGCCCCGTTTCACGCCGCGCGACTGCATCAGCATCCTGATCGCCAGCGGCTTGCCGCCGGGGCAGGAACCGACCCGCACCTCGAGCACCCACGAATCCGCCAGCCGCGGCTCCGGCCCCACGCAGCGCACCTCGAGCGGGGCGTCCGCCCCGCATCCGCGGATCGCCCGGATCACCTCCATGTCGCGCAGCGCCGCCTCCGCCGCCCGTTCCATCGCCTCCGGCGTGGGCGGGGCTTCCATCCCCCGCGGCGACGACGGGGGAGGGGTGACCTGCGGCAGACAGCACTTGATGGCGTCGCTCATCCGCTCCTCGCGCACCATGTCGAGGAACATCCTCCCCGCCGCCTCCGCCCGGGTCATCTTCACCGACCGTCCGACGAGGAACGCCACCATGGCCTGACTGCCGAAGCCCAGGGCGAGCGCCAGCCCGAGGATCGCCATCCAGCGCCCCGTCTTGCGGTCCTCCGTCGCCGCGCCGGACGGCGCGACGGCATCGCCGTCCGCCCAGCCCCCGGAATCGGAGTCGTGCCGCGGAGCCACGTCGCGCAGCGCCATCACCGCCAACCCGAGCGTGAGCAGCGGGATCGCCCACAACACCGGGGAGACCAGTGCCAGTGCCGACGCCATGCCCGCCACCGCCGCCGCGATCGCGATCAGGCTCACCGGCCGATAGCCGGGGACGTCGGTCCAGTCTGCTGACGGGCTGTCAGTTCGCATTCACCCGCAACCCCTCGGCCTGCTCGAGCTTCAGCCGCCGGTCGGCGTAGCGCAGGATGAAGTCGGCCTCGTTGTCGAACACCACGGCGCTGCCCACGGGGCGGGCGAAGGGGCCGTCCTTGGTCGAGTACCGCACCCACGCCAGCCACTTCCGGTCGGGGGCGAGGCCGAAGAACATGCCCCTGCTCTCGGGGTCCGCCTGCACGAGCGAGCGCGGCACCGGCGCGGTGTGGAGGCTGGCGGCGGCGAAGCAGACCATGATCCATCCGGCGATCACCGCCACGACCGGGGCGCCGACGAGTTCCACCTGGCGGAGGAACTTGACCTTCGTGCGCGACACGCGGTCCGTCACCAGGCGCATCACCAGGAGGACGACGGCGAACAGCCCCCACAGACAGAGGAAGTCGATCAGGTAGGTGAAGCTCGGCATCCGTTCGTCGACGAAGGCGGCGAGCTTCTCGTACCACGCGGTGGCGAACGTGGCCGCGGCGAGGATGTTGAGGAGCATGACCAGGCCGCTCCACATCCCCTCTCGGGCGAGGACGAGGACCACGGCGAGGAACACGAGCACGAGGAGGAGATTGACGATCATGGCTTTGGATATCCCGGGTCACCCGGCCGACTTCGCCGCGAACACGCGCTGCATCTCCTCCATCGACGTGGTGCCGTCGAGCACCAGCCGCATCCCCTCGTCGCGCATCGGCTTCAGGCCGTCCTTGGCCGCCGCCTGGAGGAGCGTCTTGGGATCGGCCTTGCGGGCGACGTACTTCCGCAACGTCTCCCCCGAGGCGAGCTCGAAGATCGCCGTGCGACCGAAGTAGGCGGAGCCCGCGCACACGCGACAGCCTGTCTCCCCCTGCCGCTTGAGGGTCGGCAGCTCCTCCTTGGTCTTCTTGAGCCGGGCGAGCAGCTCCGGGGGCGGCTCGAACTCCTCCCGGCACTTCGGGCAGAGCTTCCGCACCAGCCGCTGGGAGAGCGAGCCGAGCAGCGTCCGGGCGAGCAGATCGGGGGCGATGCCCACCGCCAGCAGCCGCGAGACGGCGTCGATGGCGTCGCTCGCCCGCAGGCTGACGATCACGAGCTTGTTGTCGTCGGCCTGCTTGGCGATCTCCAGCGCCAGTTCCTTGTCGCGCAGGTCGCGCGTCACGATCCCCGCCGGATACTCCCGCAACGCCCCCTCGAGCGCGGCC
>CAZMOU010000028.1:31696-33528 GCA_964567835.1 uncultured Chitinophaga sp.
TCAAGCGCCCGCGATCAGTAATCAGTTTGACCTGGTGCTCGGCGACCGCGCGGACGCCCAACGCGCCCTCGAGCGCGGCCAGGGGGGTGATGTTGGCCCGGGCGTCGTAGCGCACCGGCTTGACGTTCTGGATCTCCCGCGGCGGGGCCGCGGCATCCTCGATGGAGACGAAGTCGCGGAGGAGACGGTCGGCGGAGCTCACCACCACGTCGAACGTGGTCGACAGGCCCGAGGCGGCCGGCGACGAGACGACGATCAGCCCCTTCTCGAGCGTGAGGAGCTGCGCCATCGCGTCCGCCATCGCCTTGGGCATGCCCAGGTCGGCCAACGACTTGAACATCACCGCCGGGGAGTCGACATGGACGAGCACCTGCTCCCCCGTCGGCGCCGACTGCACCATCAGCTTGCAGTTGCGGGTCTTGCCCTCGACCTGCACGGCGAACATGCCGGCCATCCGGCCGCGCCGCTCCTTGGGGTCGAGGCCGCAGAGCGTCTTCAGCGACACGAGCGCCGCGTCGGCCACGTGCCTCTCGAGCGGCGGCTCGTCGGCCCACACCTCCGCCCGGCGCCGCGACCCCCCCGACTTCTGCATCCGGCGCGGCATCCACACGCCGTCCACCTCGTGCCGCGCGTTGACCTCGCTGGGCCCCCATTCGAGGAGCACCGTCGAGGCCCGCGCACTGACCGCCATCTGCAGGAGCTTCTTCGCCTCCTCGATCCCCTCCGTGGCCAGCGCCCGGTCGAGTCGGCCCTGGTTCTCGTCGGCCGACTTCCCGCCGACCGCCTGGAAGGTCAACGGGGGGAGCGCCTCGACCGGTTCGACCTCCGCCTCCATCTTGATGCCGAATTGACCGAGGAAACCGGCCAGCAGACGCCGCATGTGGCCGGAGGTCAGCACCTTGTCCGACTTGGGCGCCTTGGCGTTGTGCTGGGAGGAGTAGACGAGGGCGGGCACGAGCCACGCCAGCGCCATCACCACCTGCCCGGCGATCGACGACGGGATGAGCCAGGCACCGAGCGCCGCGAGGGTGAAGGGGAAGGCGGCGAGGGCCCCCCACAGGTTCGGGCGGAGGCCGTACTTGGCCGAGTCGCGCGTGATCCAGTCGCTCGTGAAGGCCCAGCCGACCACCTGGAGCCACCAGCAGACCAGCGGCAGGATGGCCAGGCCGCCGCCACCGCCGCGCTCGATCCACTCGGGGCTGGGCGCGGGCCACGGACCGGCCATGGCCGTCGCCCCGGCCGCCGTCCAGACGAGCCCCCATGCCGCCGCCGGAAGGTGGCGCCCGAATCCCCGCGTCGCGCGTCGTCGCATCACGTCACTCCGATGCCCTTGAGCGCCATCATCAGCGCCTCGCGGTTCGGGGCGATCTCGAGCGCGTCCTGGCGGTCGATGAGACCCTGGTCGATGAGGCTCTTGAGGCTCTGCGTGAAGTCCTGCATGCCGTCCCGGAACGACTTCTTGATGTGGTCGGCGATGAGGTGGTCCTGCTCCTCGAGGACGTACTTCCGCACGAGCACGTCGATGAACAGCACCTCGCAGATCGGGACGCGGCTCACCCCCGGCTTGATCGACTTGAGCAGTTTCTGCGCGATGATCCCCTTCATGTTGAAGGCGATGGCACTGCGGATCGACGCGTGCTCCTCCTGCGGGAAGAGGTCGAGGATGCGGCCGATGGTGCTCGCGGCGCTCGCCGCGTGGATCGTGCCGAAGACGAGATGCCCCGTCTCGGCGGCGTGGATCGCGGTCTTGAACGTCTCCACGTCGCGCAACTCGCCCACGAGGATGATGTCGGGATCCTCGCGGACCGCGTGCTTCATCCCGATCTCGAAGT
>CAZMOU010000029.1:0-33135 GCA_964567835.1 uncultured Chitinophaga sp.
AGTACGGCTTCCCCGGCGACGACGTGCCGATCATTCGTGGTGCCGGCAAGCCGGCCTACGACAAGCCGGCCGACCCGACGGCGAACAAGTGCATCTCCGATCTCCTCGACGCGGTCGACGCGTACATCCCCGAGCCGGTGCGCGAGCTCGACAAGCCGTTCCTCATGGCCATCGAGGACGTGTTCTCGATCGAGGGTCGTGGCACCGTGGCCACCGGCCGTATCGAGCGCGGCGAGGTGAAGGTCGGCGACGAAGTCGAGATCATCGGACTGAAGGAGAAGGCCGAGAAGACGACCGTCACCGGCGTGGAGATGTTCAAGAAGCTCCTCGACAAGGGGCAGGCCGGCGACAACGTCGGCTGCCTCCTCCGCGGCGTGGCCCGTGACGGCATCGAGCGCGGGCAGGTGCTCGCCAAGCCGGGCTCGATCAAGCCCCACAAGAAGTTCGAGTGCGAGGTCTACGTGCTGTCGAAGGAGGAGGGTGGCCGTCACACGCCGTTCTTCGCCGGGTACCGCCCGCAGTTCTACTTCCGCACGACCGACGTCACCGGTTCGACGAAGCTCCTCAGCGGCGTCGAGATGGTCTCGCCGGGCGACAACGTCAAGATGGAGGTCGAGTTGATGGTTCCGATCGCCATGGACGACGGCGTCCGCTTCGCCATCCGCGAGGGCGGCAAGACCGTCGGATCCGGGGTCGTGACCAAGATCCTCGACTGATCCCCCTGCATCGAACGCTTCCGGGCGCCGGCCCCGTCCGGCGCCCGGAAGCCCTTTTTCGGCCGTGGAAACCCCACCTCATTCCACGGCGGCCGGCGGTATGCCACAACTTCCCATCCCGAGGTCGACACAGAATCCCGACCCCACAGGGGCGTAGCTCAACTGGCAGAGCGCTGGTCTCCAAAACCAGAGGTTGCGAGTTCGATCCCCGCCGCCCCTGCTCGCCGACCCGGTCCGTTTCCAGTCGTCCCTGTTCATTCTCCACACCACCGCCCACCCGGGCACACCCGCGAGCCACGCCGGACGGAACCGACCATGGCAGGCATGCACGAAAACCAAACCGCGATCGGTTCGCTCGGGCGGGAGCTCTTGAGCGCCACCGTTTACAAACGGAATCAGGGGCGCGTCACCCGACAGGTGACTTTCTTCGCGCTCGCGCTGTCGTGGTGCCTGGGAGTGTGGCGGCTTTCGCAGGTGCTCCCGGCGTGGCTGATGGCCGGCGGTCCGATGACGCCCGCCGTTCCCGTCACCGACGTCGGGCTCGTGCGCATCGCCCTGCCGCTGGCGGTCGCCCTGGCGGGCTGCTGGCTCGCCTACCGGATCGTGAACCTGCCGCGCTTCGCGGAGTTCCTCATCGGCGTCGAGTCGGAGATGGCGAAGGTGGCCTGGCCCACCGCCGGCGAGGTGGCCCGCAGCTCCGCCGTCGTCATCTTCATGATCTTCGCCCTGTCGTTCATCCTCGCCGCATACGATCTGTTCTGGTGGTTCATCCTCAACGCCATTCGGGGATTCGGCTGATCCGTCCCTGCCGGACCGACCGGCACGCCGCCGTCTGATCGGCCCCGAGCCCGCTCCCCAACCCGTCCCGTCATCCCACGACCCTCCCTGCCATGCCCACCGAAGACGCTCCCGACGCCGAAGAACGCCCGGGTCTCGGGCCGGCCTCCGGTCCCGCGGCACCGCCCCCGGCCGACGACGAGGACGACTCTCCCGCCGAACTGGCCGACCCGTTCGCCGGTCGCGAGGACGCCAAGCCGGTCTCCGTCTCCGCCGACGAGGAGGAGGCTCCGGTCGGCGACAAGAAGTGGTACATCCTCAAGGTGCAGAGCAACCGCGAGGATTCGATCAGCGACGCCCTCCAGCGGCGCATCCGCATGCAGGGCATGGACCGCTTCTTCGGCAAGGTCGTCGTGCCGAAGGAGCAGGTGACCGAGTTCAAGGGGGGCAAGAAGCGCATCGTGTCGAGGAAGCTCTACCCGGGCTACATCCTCGTCAACATGCTGCTCAACGACGAGACGTGGTACCTCGTGCGCGAGACGGGCGGCATCGGCGACTTCACCGGATCGGCCGGGCGCCCGAGCCCCATGCTCCAGGCCGACGTCGACAAACTGCTCAACAAGTCGGCCGTCAAGGCCGACGAAGCCCCCCGCCTGAAGATCAATTTCAAGAAGGGGGATCGCGTCAAGATCACCGAGGGTACCTTCGAGAACTTCGAGGGCGAGGTCGAGCAGATCGACGAGGCCAACGGGCGCGTCACGGTGATGTTGAGCATCTTCGGTCGATCGACCCCGGTCGACATCGAGTACTGGCAGATCGAAGGGGTGTGATCAGGGAACACCGACGGTCGGCGAGCGCCGGCCGGCGGCCACGAGGGCGGCCACCCCGGAGTTCGGGATGGTGCCGACGGTGACGGAAACGGGATGGCTGGCGGCACGCCGGCCCGACAGCAGCGCGAAAGGTCAGAGTCATGGCGAAGCAGGTGGTGGGACAGGCGAAGTTCCAGATTCCGGGCGGGCAGGCGACGCCGGCCCCGCCGGTGGGCACGTCGCTGGGGCGCTACGGGATCAACCTCGGCCAGTTCGTCCAGCAATTCAACGACCGGACCCGCGAGGCCGCCGGGATGGCGATCCCGGTGGTCGTCACCGTCTACAACGATCGATCGTTCGAGTTCTACACGAAGAGCCCGCCGGCGGCGGCGCTGCTCAAGAAGGCGGCCGGCCTCGCGAAGGGTTCGGGCGTGCCGAACAAGGACAAGGTCGGCAAGGTCACCAAGGCGCAGGTCGACGAGATCGTGCGCCTCAAGACCAACGACCTCAACGCCCGTGACGCCGACCATGCCCGTCGGATGATCGAGGGTACCGCCCGTAGCATGGGCATCACCGTCGACGGGTGACCCCCGCCGCACGCTTCCCCGGTTTTTTCTCCTCCCACCCCGCAGTCTCCAGGATCGCAGCCGTGGCCGTTACCAAGCGCATGAAGGCGATGCTCGCCAAGTTGCCGAAGACCGAAGCCCCCCTTCCGATCGCGGACGCCGTGGCGTTGCTCAAGAGCATGCCGCCGGCCAAGTTCGATCAGACGGTCGAGATCCACATGCGATTGGGAATCGACCCCAAGCAGGCCGACCAGATCGTCCGTGGGTCGCTCGTGCTGCCGCACGGGATCGGCAAGTCGAAGCGCGTCGTCGTGTTCGCGAAGGGCAACCTCGCCGACGAAGCGAAGGCGGCGGGTGCGGAGGAGGTCGGGGCCGACGACCTGGCGAAGAAGATCAAGGAAGGCTGGACCGACTTCGACGTGTGCATCGCCGCCCCGGACATGATGGGCCTGGTCGGGCCGCTCGGGAAAGTGCTCGGTCCGCGCGGCCTGATGCCCAGTCCCCGCGCCGGGACGGTGACCGCCGACATCCGCAAGACGGTCAGCGAGTACAAGGCGGGCAAGGTCGAGTTCCGCAACGACCCCACCGGCATCGTCCACGCCGTCGTCGGGAAGGCGAGCTTCGACGCCGCCAAGCTGGTCGACAACGTGCGGGCCTTCATCGACCACATCCTGTCCCTGCAGCCCAACAGCGTCCGCGGCCAGTACGTGAAGAGCATCTCGATCTCCGCCACCATGACCCCGGGGGTGATGGTCGCGGCGTGACGGCACCCCGCGATCCGAACCTCGTCCGAGGCCGCTCCGTCGGGGCGGCACCCCATCACGGCCGTCCCACAGGACGGCGAGCAACCACGCCATGAGCAAACTCGTCAAGAACCTTCTCGTGGACGACCTCAAGGGTCGCCTCGCGGGCGTCAACGAAGTGATCGTCGTCAGCCTCGGCCGTCTCGACGGCACGAAGACCACCACGCTCCGTCAGACGCTGCGGAAGAAGAAGATCCATCTCCAGCTGATCAAGAACAGCCTCGCCCGTCGGGCGACGCTCGACACGCCCCTCGCCCCGGCCTTCGGCACGACCGAGGGGATGCTGGCGATCGCCTGGGGCGGCGAGGACGTCGTCGATCTGGCGAAGGAACTCGACCGGGTCGCCGGCATCAAGGACTACGAGGGCTTCGAACTCCGTGGCGGTGCCCTCGACGGCGCCCGGCTGGAGCCGGCCGACGTGAAGAGCGTCGCCAAGTGGCCGACTCGCTCCGAGCAACTTTCGATCCTCTCCGGCCAGATCTCCTCCCTCGGAGCGACGCTCTCCGGCCAGATCCTCGGGGCCGGCGGGACCCTCGCCGGGCAGATCGCCTCGAGGGTGGAGGAGTTGGAAAAAGCCTCCCCGGAAGAGGCGCCGGCCGCCTGACACCAGACATCCGGACCGGTCGCCACGGCGGGCCCCTTCCATGGGGGCGTTTTCGTGGTACAACTGCGGGTTCCCCATTTTCCAGCCCCCCGCGTCGGTTCGGTCCGACCGGTGCGGAGGGGCATGACCGATCACATTCGACTCACGCCCGACGTCACTCCGTCGGGCACACTCTGAAGGGAAAGGATCTCGAGCGATGGCAACGGCTGAAGCGACGCGTGAATTCTCGAAGGAAACCAAGGATCTCGGCGACAAGATCGTGTCCTTGAGCCTCAAGGCCGCCAAGGAGCTCTCCGATTACCTCGACGAGGTCCATGGCATCAAGCCGGCCGCCGGTGGGGCGGTCGTCATGGCCGCTCCGGGCGGCGCCGGTGGTGGTGGCGGCGGTGCCGCCGAGGCTGCCGCCGAGAAGACGGAGTTCGACGTCGTCCTCGAGAGCTTCCCGGCGGATGCCAAGATCGGCATCATCAAGGTTGTTCGTGCCGCCACCGGCCTGGGCCTCAAGGAGGCCAAGGATCTCGTGGAAGGCGCTCCCGCCAAGGTCAAGGAGGGCATCTCCAAGGCCGACGCGGAGAAGCTCAAGAAGGAGCTCGAGGACGCCAAGGCCAAGGTTGCCGTCAAGTGACCGTTGGTCGCCCGCAATCGGGGCGGCGGCCGGAGACTTTGTCTTCCGGCCGCCGCTCGGTATAGTATTTGCACCCGTCCAGCCGTCCTGTTCAGAGAGCTTGACCCGCTCCGTGGACCGGTCGGCCGTCTTGTGCGCCTTCGATCCCCCTTGAATCCCCCTCCTCTTCCGTGCGGCTGGTGTCCGGAGGACCCGCCCGTGCGGTCGGTCGTCGATTCCCCGTTCGCCCGACGTCGCTGGCGGTTGGTGGCAGCGCGTCGGTCGAGCCGTCGACCGATCGTCCGGCCCTGCCGCGGCGATTTTCGACGACACCCGACATGACGACCCCGTGCGGCGGGCGTGGCCGCCGGGGATGTCCCGCCTCCGCCGCACGTCGGTCAGCCACGCGACAGCAGTCCACCAGTTCACGCGTCCACGCGTTCATCAGCTCCCGGGGTCGCCAGTTCCCGGGGTCATAAGGGAGACATCCAACCGATGGCAACCCGCGCCGTTCGCCGACTCCAGCCGACCGAGATCCGCCGTTACGGCAGCAGCCGCGCCAGCCACGACATCCCCGACCTCACCGAGATCCAGACCCGCTTCTACGACCGCTTCCTCCAGTACGACGTCCCCTCTTCGAAGCGGAAGGACGAGGGGATCGAGGGCGTGCTCCGCGAGATCTTCCCGATCGAGAGCTACGACAAGACGGTCAAGCTCGAGTACGTGCGCTACGAGCTCGGCAAGCCGCGTTACGATCCCGACGAGTGCCGCCAACTCCGCCTCACTTACGGCCGGCCCCTCAAGGTGTGGCTCCGCCTGACGCGCGAGCAGCCGATCGAGGAGGAGGTCTACCTCGGCGACATCCCCATCATGCTCGGGGGGGGTGAGTTCATCATCAACGGTGCGGAGCGCGTGGTCGTCAGCCAGTTGCACCGCTCCCCCGGCATCGACTTCGTCGCCGACACCGAGTCGACCGACCGCAAGACGCACAACTGCCGGATCATCCCCGAACGCGGCAGCTGGATCGAGCTCAACGTCTCCAAGAAGGACACGCTCCAGGTCCGCATCGACCAGAGCGGGAAGTTCTCCGCGTTGACGCTCCTCCGCGCGATGGATCCGAAATACTCCAACGACTCGGAGATCCTCAAGCTCTTCTACTCGCCGGAGAAGGTGAAGACGGACGGCGGGCGCTACGTCGCCAAGATCGAGGGGAAGATCGCCGCCGACGACGTCGTCTACCCCCCCAAGCACAAGGACGGCGCCGCCAACGAGCGTGCCGGCGAGGTGATCGTCGAGGCCGGCTCGAAGATCTCCCACGACCAGGCGGAGCTGATCTGCACCTCCGGACTGCCGGCGATCGAGGTGCTCGACGAGCAGAAGGTGCCGCTCGTCTTCAACAGCCTCGAGGAGGACCGGGACGAGTCGAAGCGCCGCACGGGCGTCTGCCCGAGCCACCAGGACGCGCTTGTGCGCATCTACCAGCGCCTCCGTCCCGGCAACCCGCCGGCGCTCGACAAGGCGATCGCGTTGTTCGACGAGAAGTTCAAGGACACCAACCGCTACCGGCTCGGCCGCGTCGGCCGTTTCCGCATCAACCGCAAGCTCGGGCTGTCGGTGCCGGAGACGGAGATGACGCTCCGCCCCGACGATCTGATCGCCGCCATCAAGTACATGCTGCGCCTCTCGGACGGCGAGAACGAGGTCGAGGTCGACGACATCGACCACCTCGGCAACCGCCGCCTGCGGACCATCGACGAGCTGGCGAGCGACGAGCTCCGCAAGGGTTTCCTCAAGCTGCGCCGCACGGTGCAGGAACGGATGAGCCTCAAGGACGTCACCGAGATGACGCCCCGGTCGCTCATCAATCCCAAGAGCATCTCGGCGGCGATCGAGTACTTCTTCGGCCGCGGGGAGTTGTCGCAGGTGGTCGACCAGACCAACCCGCTGTCGATGCTGACCCACGAGCGGCGCCTCTCGGCCCTCGGCCCGGGCGGCCTGAACCGCAAGCGCGCCGGCTTCGAGGTGCGCGACGTGCACATCTCGCACTACGGCCGCATCTGCCCGATCGAGACGCCGGAAGGGACCAACATCGGCCTCATCTCCAGCCTCGCGATCTATTCCGGCGTCGACTCCTACGGCTTCCTGGTCACCCCGTACCGCAAGGTGTCGAAGGGCAAGCTCACCGACGACGTCGTCTGGCTCCGCGCCGACGAGGAGCACGAGGCGACCCTGGCCCCGGCCGACGCGCCGGTCGTCGACGGCCGGATCGAGGGCGACTCGATCATCGCACGCAACCGCGGCGACTTCGTCATCAAGACCTCCGACGAGATCGAGTACATCGACGTCGCCCCCAGCCAGATGGTCGGCGTGTCGGCCGGCCTGATCCCGTTCCTCGAGCACGACGACGCCAACCGGGCGCTGATGGGCTCCAACATGCAGCGTCAGGCGGTGCCCCTGCTGGTCACCGAACCGCCGGTGGTGGCCACCGGCATGGAGCGCGACGTCGCGGCCAACTCGGGCCTCATCGTCCGCGCCGCCCGCAAGGGCGTGGTGACCTACGTCGACGCCGAACGGATCGAGGTCTCCCCGTCGGGGTCGGCGTCTCCGGACGTCTACCGGCTGCGGAAGTACGTCGGCCTGAACGAGCGGACCTGCCAGAACCAGAAGCCGATCGTCGTGCTCGGCCAGAAGGTCGACAAGGGCGAGGTCCTCGCCGACGGCGCCGCCATCTACCGGGGCGAGCTCGCCCTCGGCCGCAACGTCCTGGTCGGGTTCATGGCCTGGGACGGCTTCAACTTCGAGGACGCGATCATCATCAGCGAGGAGCTGGTGGAGGACGACGTCTACACCTCGATCCACATCGAGGAATACGACATCGAGATCCGTGACACGAAGCTGGGACGTGAGGAGTTCACCCGCGACATCCCCAACGTGGGCGAGCGGGCGCTGCACAACCTCAACGAAGAGGGCATCGTCCGCATCGGCACCTACGTCCGTCCGGGCGACATCCTCGTGGGCAAGGTCTCCCCGAAGAGCAAGACCGAGCTCACCCCCGAGGAGAAGCTCCTCCACGCCATCTTCGGCCGGGCCGGCGAGGACGTGAAGAACGACTCGCTCGAGGTGCCGTCGGGCGTCGAGGGGATCGTGATCGCCACCGAGAAGTTCGCCCGGCGGATGAGCCTCTCCGAGGAGGAACGCCGCGAGTTCGAGAAGCAGCTCAAGGAGGCGGAGAACGAGGGCAACGCCAGCGTCGCCGAGGCTTTCGTCGCGATGGTGGAGGAGATGGGCAAGATCCTCGGAAAGCCGCTCACGGCCGCCGACGGCAGCCCGCTGGTGCGCGACCAGGAGCACAAGGTCGTGGCCGAACGGGCCGCCGCCTTCCGCCTCGAGGACCACGATCTCCGCTCCCCGAAGACCAAGCCGGAGATCGACCGGATCCACAAGGCCATGTGGCCCGCGGTCGAGGAGGCGATCGACTCCCGCGACCGTCGGCTCAACAGCATGAAGAAGGGGGACGAACTCCGCCCCGGCGTGCTGCAGATGGTGAAGGTGTACGTCGCCGCGAAGCGGGTGATCAGCGTCGGCGACAAGATGGCCGGACGTCACGGCAACAAGGGTGTGATCGCCAAGATCCTCCCCAAGGAGGACATGCCCTTCCTCGCCGACGGCACCCCTGTCCAGATCCTCCTCAACCCGCTCGGCGTGCCGAGCCGCATGAACGTCGGGCAGATTCTCGAGACCCACCTCGGGTGGGCCGGCAAGGTGCTCGGGTTCCAGGCGATCACCCCCGTCTTCGACGGGGCCAGCGAGGATGACATCAACAAGGTGCTCGACGACGCCGGTCTCCCGCGCCACGGCAAGGCCCAGCTGTTCGACGGACGCACCGGCGAACGGCTCGAGCAGGAGACGACGGTGGGCTACATCTACATGCTCAAGCTCCACCACCTCGTCGACGACAAGGTCCATGCCCGTTCCACGGGCCCTTACTCCCTGATCACGCAGCAGCCCCTCGGCGGCAAGGCTCGCTTCGGCGGACAGCGGTTCGGGGAGATGGAAGTGTGGGCGCTCGAGGCCTACGGTGCCGCCTACATCCTCCAGGAGCTCCTCACCGTGAAGAGCGACGACGTCGAGGGGCGGACGAAGATCTACGAGAGCATGGTGAAGGGGGAGAACACGCTCGAGGCCGGCACCCCCGCCAGCTTCGACGTGCTCACCAACGAGATCCGCGGGTTGGCGCTCAACATGTCGCTGGAGAAGCGGCGGTTGTGATGCCCCCCGCGGAACCGTCGGCCGGCCGCGATGCGGCGCCGGCCGTGGCCCCAATTCCGGCGCCGCCGACGCGGCCCTGACGAACGAACACGAGCGGACCGAGGACCAGAAGGAGACGACACGTGAGCATCGGTGAGTCGACCTACGATCGCGTCAACGATTACTCCGCCGTGAAGATCAGCCTGGCGCGGCCCCACGACATCCGCAGCTGGTCCTTCGGCGAAGTGAAGAAGCCCGAGACGATCAACTACCGCACTTACCGTCCCGAGAAGGACGGCCTCATGTGCGAGAAGATCTTCGGCCCCGAGAAGGACTGGGAGTGCTCCTGCGGCAAGTACCGCGGGATGAAGTACAAGGGGATGATCTGCGACCGCTGCCAGGTCAAGGTGACCCACAGCCGTGTCCGCCGCAAGCGCATGGGTCACATCGAGCTGGCCGCGCCGGTCGTGCACATCTGGTTCTTCAAGGCCATGCCCAGCCGGCTCGGCGCGCTGCTCGACATGAAGACGTCGAGCCTGGAGAAGGTGATCTACTTCCAGGATTACGTCGTCCTCGACCCGAAGGACACGCCCCTGAAGCGGCAGCAACTCCTCACCGAGGAGGAGTACCGCAAGGCCCGCGAGGACTACGGCGACACCGGCTTCGAGGCCGAGATGGGTGCGGAGGCGATCCGCAAGCTCCTCCTCGGGCTCGACCTGGTCACCCTCTCCAAGGAGCTCCGCGAGGAGCTGCACACGACCGGCTCGAAGCAGAAGAAGAAGGATCTCGTCAACCGTCTCAAGATCGTCGAGGCGATCCGAGACAGCGAGAACAAGCCGGAGTGGATGGTCCTCGACGTCATCCCCGTGATCCCCCCCGACCTGCGTCCGCTCGTGATGCTGGACAGCGGCAACTTCGCCACCAGCGATCTGAACGACCTCTATCGCCGGATCATCAACCGCAACAACCGCCTCAAGAAGCTCGTCGACCTGAACGCGCCCGAGGTGATCATCCGCAACGAAAAGCGGATGCTGCAGCAGTCGGTCGACGCGCTCTTCGACAACAACCGCTGCAAGCGGCCGGTCCTGGCCTCGAGCAACCGCCCGCTCAAGAGCCTGACTGACATGATCAAGGGGAAGCAGGGGCGCTTCCGCGAGAATCTCCTCGGCAAGCGCGTCGACTACTCGGCGCGGAGCGTGATCGTCGTCGGCCCGACGCTCCGGCTCCACCAGTGCGGCCTCCCCAAGAAGATCGCGCTCGAGCTCTACCAGCCGTTCATCATCCGGCGCCTCAAGGAACTCGGCCATGCCGACACGATCAAGAGCGCCAAGAAGATGCTCGAGCGCAAGGACGCCGAGGTGTGGGACATCCTCGAGGAGGTGATCCGCAACCACCCGGTGCTCCTCAACCGTGCCCCCACGCTCCACCGCATGGGCATCCAGGCCTTCGAGCCGATCCTCGTCGAAGGCAACGCCATCAAGCTCCATCCGTTGGTCTGCAAGGGCTTCAACGCCGACTTCGACGGCGATCAGATGGCGGTCCACCTGCCCCTCTCCATCGAGGCACAGGTCGAGGCGCATACGCTGATGCTCTCGACGAACAACATCTTCAGCCCCGCCAACGGCGCCCCGATCATCAGCCCGTCGCAGGACGTGGTGATGGGTTGCTACTACCTCACCATGCAGCTTCCCGACCGCAAGGGTCAGGGGATGGTGTTCAAGAACGTGGAGGAGGTGGAGTTCGCCCATTCGCTCGGCAAGGTCGACACGCATGCCAAGATCAAGGTGAAGCTGCCCGCGAACCGTCGGCTGAAGATGGACGACATGGCACAGTCGAAGCCGGGGGCGATCATCGAGACCACGGCCGGAAGGGTGCTCTTCAACTCCGTCCTCCCGGAGGGGATGCTCTTCTACAACATCCCCATGCGGTCGAGCGAACTGGCCCGGGTGATCTCCGACTGCTACCAGGCGCTCGGTCGCCGGCGGACCATCGACCTCCTCGACGACATGAACCGCACCGGCTTCAAGTGGAGCACGAAGAGCGGCCTGTCGTTCGCCACCGACGACCTGATCACCCCGAAGAAGAAGGGCGATCACATCGACGAGGCCGAACGCGCCGTCAAGAAGATCAACAGCCGCTACCGCAAGGGTGTGATCACCGACGGCGAGCGTTACAACTCCGTCCTCGACGCGTGGACGCACGCGCGTGAGCTGATCACCAAGGACATGATGGAGGCGTTGGAGAAGGACACCGCCAGCGCCGCGCGGCGCGACGGCTACGTCAACCCGATCTACCTCATGGCCCACTCCGGTGCCCGCGGCGGCGTGGAGCAGATCCGGCAGCTCGCCGGGATGCGCGGTCTGATGGCCAAGCCGTCCGGAAAGATCATCGAGACCCCCATCAAGGCGAACTTCCGCGAGGGCCTCACGGTCCTCGAGTACTTCAGCTCGACGCACGGTGCCCGCAAGGGCCTGGCCGACACCGCGCTCAAGACGGCCGACTCGGGCTACCTGACGCGCAAGCTCGCCGACGTCGCCCAGAACGTCGTCGTCACCATGCACGACTGCGGCACCGCGCAGGGCATCGAGAAGGGGGTCATCTACCGGGGCGAGAAGGTGAAGGTGCGGCTCGCCGACAGCCTCCGCGGCCGCGTCAGCCGCGACCCGATCAAGCACCCGGTGCTCGGCCACACCGTCGTCGCCGAGGACGATCTGATCACGCCCAAGGTCGCGCTCGAGATCGAGGAACTCGGGCTCGACAAGGTCCGCGTGCGCAGCGCGCTCACCTGCGAGGCCCCCCTCGGCGTCTGCCGGCTCTGCTACGGCATGGACCTCTCCACCGGTTCGCTCGTGGAGGAGGGGATGGCGGTGGGTATCATCGCCGCGCAGAGCATCGGCGAGCCGGGCACGCAGCTGACGATGCGGACCTTCCACATCGGCGGCGTCGGTCAGCGCGCCCTCGAGGAGAACCAGAGCAAGGCCCGTCGTGCCGGCGTGGTGCGCTTCGCCCGCGTGCGTTGGGTCGACGACGAGAACGGCCAGCAGGTGGTGCTCGCCCGCAACGGCGAGATCACGATCAGCGACGTCAAGGGGAACGATCTCGAGAAGTTCGACGTCCCCGCCGGCGCGATCCTGAAGGTCAAGGAAGGCGAGGAGGTCAAGCCGGGCACCGTTCTCCTTCAATGGGACCCCCACTCGATTCCGATCCTCACCGAGGTCTCCGGCACGGTTCGTTACGAGGACGTGATCGAGGGAGAGACGGTCCGCATCGAGAAGGACCCGAGCGGCCACGAACGGCGGATCGTCATGGAGCACAAGGGGGCGTTGCATCCCCAGATCGTGCTCCTCGACTCCGAGGGCAAGACGCTGAGTGCCTACTACCTCCCCGAGAAGGCCTACATCGAGGTCTCCGAGGGGGAGAACGTCAAGGCGGGCCACATCCTCGCCAAGACGCCGCGCGAGGCCTCCGGCACGCAGGACATCACCGGCGGTCTGCCCCGCGTGACCGAGATCTTCGAGGCCCGCAAGCCGAAGGATCCGGCCATCATGGCGGAGATCAGCGGCAAGGTGGAGGTGAAGGGCGAGAAGCGGCGCGGCAAGCGGACGATCATCGTGCGCCACGAGAACGGCACCGAGTGCGAGCACCTGGTCACCCAGGGCAAGCACATGCGAGTCCACACCGGCGACGACGTGAAGGCAGGCGAGGCCCTCGTCGACGGCCCGCTCGTGCCGCACGACATCCTGCGGATCTCGGGCGAGGAGGCCGTGCAGCAGTATCTCGTGCGCGAGATCCAGAACGTCTACCGCAGCCAGCGCGTCGACATCGATGACAAGCACATCGAGATCATCGTCTCGCAGATGCTCCGCAAGGTGAAGGTCGAGTCGGTCGGCGACACGAACCTGCTCCCCGGCAGCGTCCTCGACAAGTTCGACTTCAACCAGGCGAACGACCGGATCGGCAGCAGCGTGAAGATCACCGAGCAGGGCGACAGCGAGTTCGCCGTGGGATCGGTGGTGCCCAAGGACCATCTCGCCCAGGCCAACGCGCAGATCGAGGCGCTCGGTGGCACGCCCGCCAAGGGCACGAAGCCGAAGCCCGCCACCAAGAGCACCCAACTCCTCGGCATCACCAAGGCGAGCGTGCAGAGTTCGAGCTTCATCTCGGCGGCGAGCTTCCAGGAGACCACCAAGGTCCTCACCGAGGCGGCCCTCGCCGGAAAGGTCGACAACCTCGTCGGCCTCAAAGAGAACGTGATTCTCGGGCACCTCATCCCGGCGGGCACCGGCTTCAACACGTTCCAGAGTTCCGAGGTGCGTGTCCGCCCGGAGGCGCTCGACTCGCTCCGCGAGGACCGCGGCCCGACGCTCGTGCAGCGCTTTCCCCTCCTCGATACCCCCCCCCAGGGAGAGGCCCCCGGGTCGGCCGACACGGCCGGGCCGCGTGACGGCGACGCCGGCCTCTGATCCCGTCCACCGGCGTCGGCGGCAGGCCGCGGGAGCGGTCGCCGCCGCCGCCGGTTCGAACGTTCCGCGTGGGGCGGTGGTGACGGTGGGGTGAGGACGTCTGGGCGCGCGGGGCGGTGGCGGCCGATTCCCGCAGGGGAAGTCCTCCCCGCCGGAGTCCGACCGATGCCGTCCCTGCAGAGTTCCCCGTTCCACCGTCGCACGCCGGCGTGCCGTGCCCTCCGCACCCTCCGTGCGACCGCATGCTGCACTGCCCTGTTCGGGGTGGTCGGCGGATCGACCGACGCCCAGGTCGTCCCCTACAACCCCTACGCCGACAGTCAGGACGCGATCCCGCCGGTCCTTCCCGACGGCACGATCCACTGGGGGACGTTCTACAAGTCGGCCGCGATGCAGAAGGCCTACGAGCGCCTCTGGAATCTCGGCGCATGCCGCAACACGAACAAGGCGATCACGATCCCGGTGGAGAACAACCGCCTCGACATCGACGCCCTCCCGGAGGGCCGTTTCCGGGGTGTCGTGAAGGCGGTGGCGGGGGGCAACACGGGGGGCATGGTGGCTTTCGTGCAGGTCCCTGAGGACGGCCGTTCCGCCGTGGAACGCGTGGCCCTGCTCCACCCGGCCGGCGTCTCGCACGTCGACGTCTCGGGCACCGCACCGGTGTCTTTCCTGGTTCCCGGCATGACGGTGCGTTTCCAGGCCGTCGTGGACGCCAAGGGACGCGCACGGGACGCCGTCGGCGTGATCCACGTCGTCACGCCGGGCGACGACGCCAAGGCCGTCGCCGTCACGCCCGATCGCGAGGAGTTGGTCGTCGGCAAGGTCGTCTCGATCCGCCGCGGCACGCTGTCGGTGCGCGTCGATGCGGGCAGGATCCGGCGGCTCACCGTTCCGCTCGCCGACGGCGTCCAGGTCCGCGTGGCCACGAACGTCGTGTCCCTCGCCGGTCCCGGAGACACGGTGGAGATCCAGGGGCGTTTGTGGACCGGCGAAGGGTCGCTGGGAGAAGGCACCGTGTTCGCCGACCGGCTGACGGTGGTGAAGCAGGCCGCGGGGGTCGCGCGGCCGACGCCGGCGGAAGGGGCCGGGGATCCCGCCCGCCGTTGACGCCGCCGCCCACGGCCGGGGCCGCGACGGCTTTTCGCCGGGGATGGTGCGTGCGACACTGACGCGGCACCCGGACCGACGACGTCCGGCGACGCCTCCCGGGAGCCCCAGCCCGATGACGAACCGACCCCGGCGGACGTTCCCGCCGCTCCCGTGGACGATCCTCGCGGGGCTGTCGGCCGCGGTGGCCATCTACGCGTTGGCCCTGCTCGCCACCCGTCCGACGAACCGAGCGGTGCGGTCGACTCGGCCCGCACGGGCCGGCGGGTCCGTGTTCGAGCCGACCGTCCCGTCCGGTCGCGACGCGCCCGGACCTTCCCCGGAAGGCATGGTCTGGATCCCGGGAGGCGAGTTCTCGATGGGATGCGACGATCCGCGGGGCAAACCGTTCGGCGGCAGCGACCCGATGCCCGACACCCGTCCCATCCACCGCGTCGCCGTCGACCCCTTCTGGATCGATCGCACGGAGGTGACGAACGACCAGTTCGCCGCCTTCGTGGCGGCCACCGGATACGTGACGGTGGCCGAACAGGTCCCGCGGGCCGAGGATTTCCCCGACGCTCCCCCGGAAAACCTCGTCGCCGGTTCGATCGTCTTCTCGCCGCCGGACGGTCCCGTCCGGTTGGACAACCATTACCAGTGGTGGGCCTACGTCCCCGGGGCGAACTGGCGGCATCCGTCGGGGCCCTCCAGTTCGATCGAGGGACGCGGGAGCGAACCGGTGGTGCAGATCGCCTGGGACGACGCCGTCGCCTACGCCCGCTGGGCCGGCAAGCGGCTCCCCACGGAGGCGGAGTGGGAGTTCGCCGCGCGCGGCGGGCTGACGGGGGCCACCTATCCCTGGGGGGCCGATTTCCGCCCCGACGGCACGGTGATGGCGAACACCTGGCAGGGGCGTTTTCCCGGCGAGGACACCGGGGAGGACGGTTTCCGGGGCGTGGCCCCGGTGGCGTCGTTTCCCTCCAACGGATACGGGCTCCACGACGTGTCGGGCAACGTCTGGGAGTGGTGCGCCGACTGGTACCGGCCCGACACCTACGCCCGGGACGTCGCCGCGGGGGGCGTGGCGCGCAATCCCCGCGGCCCGGACACGAGCCACGACCCCCAGGAGCCGGGTCAGGCGAAACGCGTCCTGCGCGGCGGCTCGTTCATGTGCACCGACCAGTACTGCTCCCGGTACATCGTGGGGACGCGCGGGAAGGGGGAGATCTCGTCGGGCGCCAATCACATCGGATTCCGCTGCGTCCGGTCCGCCGACTGACCGGGACGCTTCCCCGCGGCGAGGAGGGTACGGAACGCCGACCACGGAAGGGTGTTGACGACGTCCGCGGCGCCCAGCCCCGCCCGGCGTGCCTGGAGGATGCCGCAACGCATCACCCCCATCCCGGCCGTCGCATGGGCGTCGGTGGAGACGACCATGCGAACTCCGGCGCGCCGCGCCGCGGCCGCGTGGTGGTCGTCGAGGTCGAGACGTGAGGGATGGGCGTTGATCTCGAGGAACGTCCCCGTCGTCGCGGCGGCCGCGATCACCGCCTCCATGTCGACGTCATAGGACGGCCGCCGGTTGATGAGACGCCCGGTGGGGTGCCCGATGACCCGCACCGAGGGATGGTGCACCGCTTCCAGGATCCGTGCGGTGATCCGGTCGCGGGGCTGGGACTGGCCGTAATGGAGGCTGGCCACGACCCAGTCGGCCTCCGCGAGGAGCCGGTCCGGAAGGTCCAGACCGCCGCGTTCGAGGATGTCCACCTCGACCCCCTTGAGGACGACGATGCCGGCACCCTCGGCGGCGAGGGTCCGATTGAGGGCGTCGATGCGTTCCCACTGCCTGCGCAGACGGGACTCGTCCAGCCCGTGAGCCATCGTCACGCGGGGACCGTGATCGGTGATCGCGACGTATTCGAGCCCGCGCCGCCCGGCCTCGGCCACCATCTCCACCAGCGTGTTCTCGCCGTCGGAGTCGGTGGTGTGCATGTGCAGGTCGCCGCGGACGTCGGACAGCGCCACCAGGGTCGGCAGCACCCCTTCGGCCGCCAGTCGGATCTCGCCGCGTCCCTCCCGCAACTCCGGCGGGATCCAGGCGAGGCCGAGCGCGGCGTAGAGTTGCTCCTCGGTCGCCGTCGGCGGCGGGGCCGGAGCCGCCTCGGTGACCGGACGGAAACCGTACTCGTTGAGCGTCCATCCCCGTTCCCTGGCCAGGGATCGGATGCCGATGTTGTGTTCCTTCGAGCCGGTGAAGTACTGCCACGCCGCGCCGAAGGAGGGCTCGTCGACCACGCGCAGATCGACCTGCATCCCTCCCGGTCCGCGCAGGCTCGTCTTCGTCTCCCCGGCGACGAGCACCCCGCTCACGAGCGGCCACCGGCGGAAGTGATCCATCACCGTGGCGGGCTCGTCGGCGACGGCCACGAGATCGACGTCGCCGACGGTCTCGCGACCGCGTCGCCAACTCCCCGCCCCCTCCACGCGCCGCACCGCCGGGCAGCCCCTCATCCAGGCGAGCACGTCGCCCACGACGGCGTCGGCCTCGTCCCAGAGCTTCCGCTCCACGGCGTGGTCCTGCACGAACGCCAGGTTCTTGAGGATGGCCGACTCCGTCTTCTCGCCGAATCCCTTGATGCCGCGCACCTCGCCGCGGCGGCAGGCCGCCTCGAGACCGGAAAGCGAATCGAGGTGCAGGGATTCGACGAGCGTCCTGACCTTCCTGGGACCGAGCCCGGGAACCCGCAGGAGCTGGAAGACCACCGGCGGCACCTCGGCGACCAACTCGTCGAGGGCCGGGAGCCGCCCGGTGTCGAGAATCGTCTCGATCTTGGCGGCCAGATCCCTGCCGACACCGTCGAGGTCGGTGAGCGACCGCCCTGGATCGGCGCGGATCCGGGCCAGCGGCTCGACGCAGTCGTGGATCGTGCGCGCCGCGGCGCGGTACGCCCGGATCCGGAACGCGTTCTCGCCGCGGTACTCGAGGAGTTCGGCGAGGCGCTCGAAGAGTGCGGAGATGTCGGCGTTGGTCACGGGGACGGTCCCGCCGGCGGATGGGTCGGACTCACTGCCGCACGGTCATCGGCAGGGCGGCGGTCGGCGAGCGCGGCGCGGCGGGCTGCCAGTTCGTGGTGTGGGCGGTGGGAGCCAGGAGCCTGGGAAAGGCCCCGGTCGTGGTCCCGGGACCCGGTCCGGGGACGGTGGGCATGCCTCCCGCGGGCCCACGCGTGGCCGGAGCCTGGGGGGCGAGCGGAAGGGCCGGAATCGGCACCAGTCGCGGCGGGGCGCCGTTCGCCGCGCCCGCGGTCGGATTCGCCACCGGGGACTGTGCCGGCGCGGTCCCGGCACCGACACCCGATGCCGCCGGCACACCCGGTGCCACGGCAGGGCCGCCCGCCGGATCGGCCGGAGATGCCTGCGGCGCCGCCGGAACCACCGGCTGGGCTCCCTGCGGCGCGGCGGCCTTCGGTGCCTCGGTGATCGGCCGCAACGACGGCGTCGGGCTCAGGGCCGGGGGCGCGATCGGCTGCAGCGACGCGCCGGACTGAGACGGCACCGCGAACGTCCCGCCCTGGGGCACGATCTGCGGAGTGGTCGGCGCCACCGTGCCGGCCGGCAGCGACGGCGCCGCGATGCTCGTCTGTCCCGGCACCACCTGGTTGGGGATGTCGGCCCCGGCGGCACCCCACGCCTGCGGAACGGTCGCCGGCGCCGCCGACGGGGCGGCGAACGGGCTGGAGACGGCGGCGGACGGGCCGGGAGCGACCGTGGTGCCCGGAACCCAAGCCGACCCCGCGGCAGGCGCGGCGACGACCGGGGCGGAACCCACGGCAGGCTGGCCGTACGCCGGCTGCACGTAGCCCTGCTGCGGCTGCATCTGCACGTACTTGGTCGAGTAGACCGCGCGGTACTGCGTCACCGGGACGTTCACCGGTTGCTGAACGTAATTCGTCACCTGCTCCATGCACTCCCTCGGACAGCCGGTGCAGGGATCGATCTCGCAGGACGGTTTGTAGCTGGTCACCGGCACGGCGCGGTATTCCGTGCGGTAGGTGGTCTCCGGAACGTAGCTGACCTGCTGCACCGGGACCATCACCGGGGGGGGCGGCGCCGGCACCGGCGTTGGCGCCATGACCGGCGCCATGACGGGCGCCGCGACCGGCGCCACGGCATACGCCTGGGGTGCCTTCGCGAAGCAGGAATGGAAGCCGGCGAAGAAATCGTTGAGGCAGCACTGGGCGGCCCCCTCCCGGGCGTGCACCGACCCGAAGGCCCCCGCGAGCCCCAACACCACGACCAGCCGACGCCTCTTCATGACCAGCTCCTCGGAATGCCTGCCCGTCATCGGCGACCCACCCGCCTTCCAGCGGCGTGCGACCGCGTCGCGACCGTCGTGCGAGTCCGGCGGGCACGTCGATCGCCGACTGGACTAGCCTAGGTTCGTGGAGGGTGGGTCCGGGAAAGACATCCGGGTCGGGAGATGATGAATTTCCCCGGCCGGCGCCGCACGATCGTCACCACTCGCCCAATCCGAAGCCCCGCCCGGGAAAAACGCCCGACCACGGCCTTCCGCGGGTCGGGGGGGGGCCGTGGCGGCGGCTCACCGCGGAGGGTCGCCCCTCGTCGTCCGCCGCCGCTCGAACCGGTCGTACAGCAGATCGAACGCCCGCCGCACGTCCCCGGAGGAGTCCCGGAAGCACTCCTCGAGATCGCGGCCGTCGACCACCACGCCGAACCAACGCTCCCTCCCCGGGAGCGACGCCACGAGCGCGTGCAGCAGGGCGGGGCTGGTGCGGCACTCCACGAGCGTCCGCGGATGGCCGCGGCGGTGCGCCGTCACCAGCAGTCCGACGGAGTTCACCGAGGCGACGAGGCCCGTCAGCAGTCGGCCGGCGGCACCGAGCACCTCCCAGCCATCGATGCAGACGATGCCGCCGCGGGGCGTCGCGCGGATCCCGGCGACCACCCGCACGAGGTCGGCACGTCGGCGGACCCGCGACCGGGTCACCACGATCGCTCGATCCTCGAGGGCATCGGCCAGCTGCCAGAGCAACGTCGATTTCCCCGAGCCGTGCCCGCCGACGATCGCGTTCGGGCGGCCGCGACCGACGACGCGGTCGGCGATCCCGCCGATGTCGCGCGGACGGCCCGACTCGTCGAGGGCGGCGAGACGGGCCGAGGCGACGTAGCGGGTGGCGAAAGGGTTGCGGGACAGCCCCGCAGGGTCGTCCTCGAGCCGGGTGGCGATCGCGTCACGAGGCGTCACGTTCACCACCCCGGGGGGGAATCGAGGGGGGGATACGACCCAGTGTGAAGACATGCTCGGAGACGTGATCCCGCCCCGACTCGAAGAACACGCGCAGCCGCACGCACCAGCGGATCTTCACGATGACACCCTCGTACGACAGGGGTGTCGCCGGCAGCCGGACGGCGAACGAACCCTCCGGCAACACCGCCGGCAGCTCGTCCGGGGAGGAGAACCGCTCGAACCAATGGACACCGATGTCCTCCTCGCCCTTGCCTTCGGTGTACCAGAGCACCGTCCGCTCGAGGGCCCGGATCGGATCGTCGCCCGGGGCATCGATCGCATACTCGACCGTCAACCATTCACCCGCGTCGTATTCGCGGGCGGTGTGCCCGAAGCGGGCTTCGATCCTCGGCAGGCGGAAGACCCGCGACGCACGCCCCGGGGATCCGCTCATGCCCCCACCTCCGGCACCCCGTCGTCCGTCGACGCCCCCCGCGATGGCGCCGGCATGACGACCACGGGAAAGACGCGGACGAACTCGGGCCAGCGCTCCGGGCGGGCCCTGACCACGATCCTCCACTGGACGGCGTTGTTCTCGGAGGTGAACGAGTGCATCGCGTCCGCCGGCACGGGGCACGCCACCCGCGCCGCGAAACTCCCCCCCGGCACCGGCTGCACGTCGCGCCACTCGGCCACGGGATGGCTGCGCACGACGATCCTCTGCGTGCGCGTGTCGGTTCCCTGGCGGAACGAGGCCGTCTCCTCCAGTTCGAGATCGACGCCGATCCTCCGCAACAGGCTCGCACCCCCCTGCCCGAGGAGGATCTCGACCGTGGTTCCCGGGACCAGCGGATGCCCGGAGACCTCCACGTTGGTGGGGCCCACCGACGTCGCGAGTGCGGCGGCCCGCACGAAGAGGACGACGCCCCCGATCCCCACGACGGCGAAGGGCACGAGCAGGGCCACGAGCACCCAATCGGTGGTGCCGCCGAGCAGATCCACGCCCACGCCGACCCCGAGCACGACGACGATGGCGTTCCAGAAGAGCGCGAACAATCCGAAGCCGACGAGCGACCAATTCTCGGGGCTCTCGAGCGGCAACCGGTAGCGGAGCACCGTCCCGGGGGAGTTCTCGTAGTCGTCACACGAGGGCACCCCGGGAAGCCCCCGGGGAGGGGCGGGCGGGTCGCCGAGACCCTCGAGGATCCTCGATCGGGACTCGCTGGCACGATGCTCCTGCGATTTGCCCCACGACCGCACCACGCGCGAGAGCCCGGATCCCCCGAACGCCAGGAGCGCCAGGGGGATGAGCAGGGTGAGCAACCACAGCCACCATTCGTAGCCCCGCGCGAGGACGACGGAATCCCGTCCCGCCGGCGCGTACCCGGCGGTCCCCGTGACGAGCAGGAGACCGAAGACGAGTCCCACGCCCACCAGCAGCGCGTAGAAGAGACCCTCGGCGACCGTCCCCCATGCCTGGGAATCGGTTCGACGGTGTCCGCGTTTCTTGGCGACGAACCGCGGGAGTCTCATGGGCGATCGACGCGCCCCGGCGCGTCAGCGCCGGCCGGGGTGTCCCTGATCGGTGTCCTCGGTCGACGCGCCGTCGGACGCGCGGAAGGCGACGAGATCGGCCGTCCGATAGAAGCCGATCCTCTCCAGGGCCTTGTAGA
Organism: uncultured Chitinophaga sp.; assembly: GCA_964567835.1. GTDB lineage: Bacteria > Planctomycetota > Planctomycetia > Pirellulales > UBA1268 > QWOP01. The sequence goes on from CAZMOU010000029.1 coordinate 21,601, forward strand.
CCTCCTCGAGCGTCTTCTCGCCGAAATTGGAGATGCCGAGAAGATCCTCGCGCGTGCAATGGAGGAGATCGTTGACCGTGAAGATCCCCTTCTCCTCCAGGCAGTTCGTCGTCCTCACCGAGAGCCCGATCTCGGCGGTGCTCATGTCGAGCTTCTCCGCCATCTCGTCGGAGCGGTTGAGGTTCTTGTATGGAACGCGTGGCATGGGTTCCCTCCCGTGCGTGGCCCACCGGGGCCGGGCGTCGTCGCCCCGGGACGCCCCCGGAGTCGGCGGGGAAATATACTGGCAATGAGCATGTTTCGCCTACCACCGGAATCGCACCTGCCCCACCCGCGCAGAACACGCAGACCGCCTCGCCGGCCCCGAATGTCAACCGAGGACCACGGATGAACCTCGACTCCCTCAACGAAGCCCAGCGGCGTGCGGCGACCCACATGGAGGGGCCCCTGTTGGTGCTCGCCGGACCGGGCAGCGGGAAGACGCGGGTCGTCACGCACCGCATCGCACACCTCATCGCCCGCGGCGTCCGGCCCGAGGGGATCGTGGCCCTCTCGTTCACGAACAAGGCAGCCGACGAGATGCGGCGCCGCGTCACCGAACTCGTCGGCCCCCAACCGGTGGAAATGGGCACTTTCCACCGGTTCGCCGCCAGGCTCCTCCGCACCCACGCACGGATGGTGGGATTGTCGAGCGATTACTCGATCCTCGACCCCGACGACGCCGGCGCGGTGATGAAACGCGCCGCCAGACGCCTCGGCCTCAACCTCACGCACACGCCCATCGACCGGCTGGCGGGGATCATCAGCCGGGCCAAGAACGACCTGCGCACGCCGGAGACCTTCCAGCCGCGCTGGGGAAGGCCCGCCGACGAAGTGGCCCAGAGACTGTGGCCGGTCTACCAGCAGATGCTCCTCGAATGCAACGCGGTCGACTTCGACGACCTCCTCGTGCACGTCGCCAGGATGATCGTCGACAACCCGGAGTTGAGGGCCCGTCTCGACGCCCGCCACCGCTGGATCCTCGTCGACGAGTACCAGGACACGAACGCCGCCCAGTATGCGATCCTCCGCGGCCTGTCCATCGATCATCCGAACCTCTCGGTCACCGGCGATCCCGATCAGGCGATCTACGGCTGGCGCGGCGCGAGCATCAGGAACATCCTGGAGTTCGAGCGTGACTATCCGGCGGCGACCGTGGTGACCCTCGAACGGAATTACCGCAGCACCGCCAACATCCTCGGCACCGCCGATCGGCTCATCGCCAACAACGCGAAGCGGAAGCCGAAACGCCTGCTCACCGACGCCTCGCCCGGGGCCCCGGTGCGCATCGTCCTCGACCCGTCGGGCCACGAGGAGGCTGAGCGGATCGCCGACGAGATCGCCACGTCGATCACACGCGGGACGAGGTCGCCGCGGGACGTCGCCATTCTCTTCCGCACCAACGCCCTCTCCCGCTCCCTCGAGGTCGCGCTCCGTTCCCGGGGTATTCCCTACCAATTGCTCCGCGGGGTGGAGTTCTTCAAGCGACGCGAGATCCGTGACGTCGTCTCCTGGCTCCGGTTGCTGCGCAATCCCCGGGACGACGAGGCACTCCTCCGCGTGATCAACGTTCCGGCGAGGGGCATCGGCCGGCAATCCCTCGACCTGCTCTCCTCGTGGGCGGCCGATCACCACGTCTCGCTGCTCGAGGCCTGCCGGACCGCCGGCCGGATACCCGGGCTCACGGCCCGGTCGGCGACCTCGATCGGTCGCTTCGCGTCGCTCCACGACGCCCTGGGGCGGGTCGCCGCGGCCGAGGGATCGGTGGCGGTCGTCATGGAGGCGGTCCTCGAGCGCATCGGCTACCGGGAGATGCTCGCCGACGAGGAGGAGGAGGAGGGAGACGACCGGCTGGCGAACGTCGAGGAACTCGTGACCGCCGCGCGCCAGTTCGACGCCGAACGCGCGCTCTCCCCTCCGACGGCCGACGACGAGACGTCGCTGGGCGCTTTCCTCGACACCACGGCCCTCGTCGCCGACACCGACGTCTGGGATCCCACGGCGGAACGGGTCTGCCTGATGACGTTCCACGCCGCGAAGGGCCTCGAGTTCCCCGTGGTCTATCTGGTGGCGATGGAGGACGGCATCCTGCCCCATCAGCGCAGCCTCGACCATCCCGATCAACTCGAGGAGGAGCGTCGGCTGGTGTTCGTCGGCATCACGAGGGGCATGCACGAGGTTCACGCCAGCTGCGCCAGGGTCCGGGACTACAGGGGCACGCGCCGGATCGGGGCACCGAGCCTGTTCCTCGCGGAGATGTCCGGGAGCGAGACCGAGGTCACCGGAGCCGAGGCGCGGGGAGACGACCTTCGCTCGGCCGGGGGAGCCGTCGTCGACGAATACTGCCAACTCGAGGAGGCTGCTCCGGACCGATCGGGCCGGCATGACTCCCGGACCGGCCATGACCGCTCTTCGCGCGACGACGGACTGGTCCTCGAGTCGGAGGAGGAAACCCCTCCCAGCGTCCCACGGGGGGCCGGAACGAGGATGCCCCCGCGGGGCGTTCCACGCCTCGAGACCGCGGCGGAACTCGATCGCCGCTCCGGCCTGGCATCCCGGAACACCCCCTCGCTCGCCTCCGGCGAGCGTGTCCGTCACGCCGAGTATGGCGAGGGAACGGTCGCCGGCGTCAGCGGGGTGGGGCCACGCCAGGTGGCCACGGTGACGTTCGACGGCGCGGCGGGCGTGCGCCGTTTCATCGTGTCCCACGGGGCCCTGGAACGGATCTGACCCCCGTGGACCGTCACCGACAGGGGCCCCGGAACGACCGACCGAGAGGGCCGAGCCCCCGGAGCGTGCCTCCGGTCGCCGCCGGGGCGATCAGGAGTCGTTCTTCCTCGTCGACTCCGACGTGGCGGCGCTCGCCTCCGCTTCGACCACCGCACCCTCGCCCTCGAAGACCACGCGGTCGAACTCGGGGATGAGATCGGCGAGGAACTGCACGCCGGTCCTCGTCCCCTCTCCCCGCGTCATCGCCGTCTCGTTGATCAGGGCGTAGATCTTGTACACGGAGGCGAAGTTCGCCAATTCGATACGGGCGATCTGCGGTGCCATCCAACGAATCCGCGCCGCCGGGTCGGCGTCGGCGGGCTGATCGGTGTCCTCCGCGGCGTACGTCCAGAGGATGCGCAGCTGCTCACCCGGCTTCCGGAAGGCACCGGAGAACGCCTCCGCCTTCGCCCCCTCCGCGAGCGGGATCATCTCCCGGTGCTCCTGCTCCGACGCCTCGAAGCCGGCGTTCGGGTAGCAGCGGTCGGGCGTGTGACCGGAGGCATCGCTCGGGGTGGCACAGACGACGAACACGCCGACACGCACGCCGGTGTCCACGTGCCGGTACTCGCGGGAGATGTGACCCACCGCCCCGGCCGCCTTGAGCTGGATCGGATCGGCCTCGGTCTCGACGTCGAGGCGCCAGGGCCCGAACTCCTTGGGAAACCCGGCCTCGAGCCGGGCCGCATCCCGCTTCAGTTGCTCGGTGACGTTCTTGCCGGTCCAGCGGTCGGTCAATTTGCCCTGGTACCAGGTCACGCCGAGCACCGCCGCGACACCGATGGCGATCATTCCCCAGTGCAGGATCGAAGAGGATTTCATGGTCCACCGTCTTTCCCTTGCCAGAAAACCGGATCATCCGCCGCCCGACGAACCTCCGTCACCCGGCGAGCCTCCGCGAGCGCCGCCCGCTCTTCTCGCGGGTGCCGCACACGACGCATCCCATCACCCGCACGCCGGCCGACTGCAGCCGGTCCACCGTCTCGGTGATCGCCGGAACGACGCTCACGTCCCTCATGGTCGAGATCACCGCCACGTCGGACTGCTGGCCGATGATGAGCGCGTCGGCGTGGGCCAGCGAAGGGCCGGCGTCGATGACGATGTGGTCGAAAGTCTCGCGGTACTCGCGGACGATCCGCTGCAGTTCCGTGCGCGACAGGGCGTTGATCGCGGCGTAGTCGCAGTTGCCGGCGGTCACGGCGAAGAGCCCGTCGATCACCGTGGGCTGCACCACCTCGTTGTTCGTCGCCTCTCCGCGGAGCAGCTCCGAGAAGCCTGGCTGCGTCGGGTCGAGCTGCAGCGCCACGTGGACGGAGGGATTCCGCAGGCTGCCGTCGAGGAGCAGCGTCCGCTTGTCGGCACGCGCGATGCTCGCGGCGAGATTCGCCGCCAGCGACGACTTGCCCTCCCTCTCCCCGGGGCTGGTGATCATGATCACCTTGGGGGCCTCCCGGCCGCCGCCGAGGATGAGCGTGCGGATCGCATCGACGCATTCGGCGACACGGTATTCGCTCTGCTTGGCGCGCTTCGACTTGCCGACCCAGGGCAGCGTCCCGATCACCCGCAGTCCGACGCGCTGCGAGATCTCCTCGGGGGAGCTGAGTCGGTTCCGCAGGTACTCGACGAGGAGCACGGTGCCGGCACCGACGGTCATCGCCAGCAGGCCGGCGATGCCGGAGAGAATCGTCCGCACGAGGAAGTCGCTGCTGGTCGGGACGGTGGCCTCCTCGAGTTGGGTCACGCGCGGCGGGGCGGTGAGGTCGAGCGACGAGCTCTCCAGCTGGAGGCCGATCTGGTCGGTCACCCGCTGGAGTTGCTCGATCTCACCCCGACGCACCTCGAGATCGGCGTTCGCCTGACCCAGGACCATGACTTCCTTGGTGACCTTCTCCAGCTCCTTCGAGGTCTCCTCGATCGTCTTCACGAGCGCCTCGCGGCGCACCTTCAGCGTCGCGGGCGACAGCGCCATCTCCCGCCGCGACCCGGCGCCGGTCACCATGCCGCGGTTCAGCGACTGCCTGACCTGCGGGCGGAGCATCTTCTTCAGCGATTCCAGATCGGCCGTCAGTTGCTCCCGCTGCGCGAGCATCCGCTTCACGGCCGGGGCGTTGCGGCCGCGGGCGCTGCGATCGGCCTGGGAGAGGATCGCGTCGTCGATCGCGGCGATCTGGTCCTCCAATTCCCGCACTTCCGGTTCCCGCGACAGCGCGAACTCGACACGCTGGTTCTTTTCCTCGCCAGACTCCTGCTCCTCCTCGTTCCGCTGCTCGTCAGCCTGCTCGGCGTCCATCATCGCCAGTTCGACGTCGAGCGAGGCGAGGTCGGTCTCCGAGAGACGCAGCGTCTGCCGGAGTGCCGAGAGGTGGTCCATGAGGAGGGCACGCTGCGTCGCCACCTCGGTGCTGTCCCGGGTGCCGAGCGTGCGGGCGAGTTCGTTGAAGGTTTCTTTGCGGCTGCGCAGTTCGGTCTGGTTCTCCTTGTACTTCTTCTCCAGCGAATCGCGGCGGGTGAGGCGATCCTGGCGATCCTTGTTGACGATGTCGTCCAGGTAGCACTGCGTGACGGCGTTGAGGATCTTCTGGGCATCCTCCGCGACCGGAGCCCGCAGCTTGATCTGCAGCACCTCCGACTGGGCGTTCACGACCGGCTGGATCGCACCGCTCAACCAGGTCACCGGATCGTCCTCGTCGGTGATCGTCCGCAGCGAGGAGATCCCGGGACGACGGAGGGCCGCGTTGAGCACCACCGGGCTGCGGAGCAGTTGCAACTGGGTCTTGCGGTAGGCCTCGTACTCGTTCTGGTTGGCGGCACCCTCGAGAAGGCCGCCGGTGCCGCGGATCCGGAGCCAGACCACCGCCTCGTAGCCGCGGGGCATGAAGAGGAACACCGGCAGGGCGGCCAGCGGGGCCAGCGCCGCGCCCACCATCACCGCCCGCAGCCAACGCCGCCGCAGCGCGTGGAGGAGCCGTCGGGTGTCGATGCCCGACTGCACCGGTTGCTCGCCGCCCCCCCCGGGGAACACCATCGTGGGCGGGGAGGGGATCGACGGGAGATTGTCGCGGACGATCAGGGTGCCGACGGACGGCACCGACACCTGATCGTCGGGGGAGGCACCGGGCATTGCTGAATCACTCATGGCGTAGGACACCCCACGATCGGACCGCACCAAAGACTCTGAACCGCACCCGACGCCGACATTCGCGGCGTTCCGTCGGTATCCCGCGACCCAACGGCGTGGGCCTCGATCCCGACCGACCGGACCGCGACGCCCGCTCGACTTCCACCGCACCTCGACCGACCGACCGACCGCTCATCCGCACCACCATCCGACCGCACGCGACCCACCACCGCGGTGCCCGACGTCCGGCGACGACCCGCCGTCGCACCGACGTCCGAGCCGACTGCCCATCGGTCCGCGGCACGACGAACCAATCGGGCGCTCAACTCCTCCCGAACGGGAAAACGACCACGTTCGCATCCGGCCCCGTCCTCGGACGGGGGGCGCCGCCGGCCTTCGCGCTGCCAGCGTCCGCGCCCACGATCGGTGCGTCGGACAGGGGCTTTCCCGCCGGCAGCGGCTTGGAAGCCCCGGAAACGGCGCCTTCTCCACCGGGGACCAACGCGAGCGTGTCGGACTCGGGAAGGAAGATGTTGGACAGCAGGTATTGCTCGAAATAGAGCATCGCCATGGCCATCGGCATCATCACCATGCCGGCCCAATCGTGGAACACCCGCTCCGCGAACTCGGAATCGGCCACCTGGAACAGCAATCCGGTGATCGTGATGCGGATGGAGTTGACGATCAGGGCGATCGGGATGGCGCTGGCGAGGATGATCCCGTTCTCCCACCACGACCGCTGGCCGACCATCACCAAGCCGACGGCGAGCGCGCAGAAGATCGTGAGCATTCGCAGGCCGCTGCAGGCGTCGACGACGCCGAGATGCATCTCCCCGAGGATGATCTGATTGCCCTCGCGGAATGCCTCCAGGCCCAGCGTCTGCAGCGCGAAGGTGCTGACGATCGTGGCGATCGTCTGCAGCGGACCGAGCAGGTAACGCGTGGCTTCGTCGGGGAGGGGGAACATGAAGATGAGGAACAAAAGTGGCGCCCAGGCCCACCGCAGCATGCTCCATCCGCCGGCGAGCAGGAAGATGCCCACCATCGCCGGGACGAACGTGTACATGTCGATCGTGACGATGCGGTAGCTGGCGACGAGCAGACGGAGCCCGAAGCTGGCCGCGAGGAGGAGGAGCCCGACCGCCCGCGCCGAAAGGGGCACGGGGACCTTGGCCGGCTCGCGCCACCAGAACAGGATCGCCACCGAGAACAACGGCACGATCCACCCGTGCGCGTACTGGGCGTTGCCCCAGGCGATGGACGCCAGGCGCAGGGCCGGAAGGTAGCTGTAGAGGAGCAGGCCGACGAGGACGGCGATCGTCATCAGGACCGATCGCTGTTCGGGGCGTGCGAGATCGGCGACCAGCGCCCCCCAGCGCCGCTTCACGCCGACGACGAACTCCTCGTCCTCCTCGCCGGCGTGGATCGATTCGCGGCCTTCGCCGTGCCCCAGGCTGCTGCCCCGCTGCGGGATCCCCAGCACCGACGGAGCCGTCCGGGAGGCGGATGAGGGCGCGAGCGCCACCTGTCCGACCGGAGACGCCACCAGAGCGGGCCCGGCACCACCGTCACCCGGCTTCCGCGTCGCGCTTCGCGGGCCTTCGGCCCCGAACCCAAACACGACAGGTTTCATGGAATCACCACAGCGATGCGAGGCCCCTGAACGGCACGACAGTATACACCACCGCCCCCCCGTTTTCCCGGGTGGACCCGTTCCCGGATTCCGCCAGGGAACTTTTTTTTCGCCACTTTCACGGCCGTTTCGCTGCGATCCATACATTTTTCCGTGGGGGTCACGGCCAGACTCCCACCCAGGCACGCCACAGGATCAGGTGCAGCGCGGCGGCCACGACCAGATCCACCTCCCCCCCCCGTCCCGAAAAAGCGCGCAGGGACTCCTGCGACAGTCGGGTCAGGGGGGCGATCGGCGGTTCGACCGCCGCCTCCGGAGCAGGGGTGCTGCCGGCCGCGGGCACCGGGCCGTCGGGTGTCGGGTCGTGGATCGGTTCCCGGTTCGGCCCGTCGGGCGCCTCCTCGCCGACACGGGCCGGTCCGGGCTCGGGCGGCGGGTCGGGGACCGAAGGGACACCCGCCAGGAACGCGCCCACCGCCAGCCGGCATCGGCGCAGGAGCGCCGCCAGGAGCGCCACCACGGCCACCCCCTGCCAGCCGAGGGCAGCGCCCGCGAGCACGAGCCCGTCGCGGTACGCCTGCGGCGACGTGGCTCCGACGACGGCCCCGGCGAGGGCACCGGCCGCCGCGATCGAAAACCCGCGCAGCACCGAGCCAGGCCCCCGGGCAGCCGCCGCAGCGTCGAGATCCCCGAGGATCCCGACGGGGACGAACCAATCGCAGAACGAGACCAGCAGCACCGTCACGACGAGCGCCGCGCCCCTCCAGCGCCGCGGGAGGGCCTTTCCATCCGCGCTGACAGCCGCCCCCAGCATCAGGTTGAAGAGCAGCCAGGCGTGGAACGACGCGAGGAGGATGAGGCGGAGATCGGGGCGGAGGAGCAGGTTGTCGGACCCCGCCCGACCACCCTGGAACGTCATCCCGGGGAAGGTTCCCCCGCCCGACAGCAACTCCGCGGCGGCGACACCGCCGAGGACGGTCGCCGCGGCGGCTTCCATGAGCGGATAGCCCGGCGCGATCTCCGCCCCGCAGTCGCGGCACCGGCCCCGCAGGAGCAGCCAGCCGATCACCGGCACGTTGTCGTGCCAGCGGATCGCCCTGCCGCAGACGGGACAGCGTGAGCCACCCGTCACGACCGACTCCCCCCGGGGGAGTCGGTACACGACGACGTTGAGGAAACTCCCCAGATTGCCGCCGACGAGCAATAGCACCAGCGTCACGCAGGCGTCGGTCAGCGGTAGGACCCACTCGAGCATCGTGCCCCCCGGAGGATTCCCGGTCCCGACAGGAGGCGGTCGCTCCACCGGCGCGGCTCGTTTTCACCGGGTGCCGCCGGGGGATAGATTAACCGACCCTCGTGGTCGCTCGGGCGATGCCGCCGGCCGGACTCCACCGCGCAAGTTCAGTCGATGCCCGATCCAAAGCCCCGTCCGGCCGCGCCCGACCCCGCCCCGGCGGACACGGCACCCGCCGCCGCCGCGGAGACCGGGCAGCGGCCACGCGGTGGATTCCGCCGTCTGGCCCCTCTCGTCCGTCTCCTCGGCACCGTCGGCTTGATGGCGCTCGCCCTGCGCGGCGTCGAATGGCCCCAGCTGTGGGCGGTTCTCCGCGGCGCCGACTGGCGCTGGTGGGGGGCAGGGCTCGCGCTCATGCTGGCCGTGCAGGTGGTCGCCGCGGTGCGCTGGGCGATGCTCGCCAGACCGGTCGGATTCGACCTTCCGCTCGTCCTCTTCGTGCGGCGTTTTTTCGAGGGGCTGTTCTTCAACCTGTTCCTGCCGACGTCGATCGGGGGAGACGTCGTCAAGGCGTACCGGCTCGCCGACACCACCGGGGGACGCGTCCTCGCCGCGTGCACCGTGCTCGCCGATCGCCTCGCCGGCCTCACCGCCCTGGGTGTCATCGGCACGACGGCCCTGGTCGCCCACCAGCGCTCGCTCACGGCGAGCACGGCGCTGGCCGTCGGGGTGGCCATCGGCGGCGGCGTCATGCTCGTCGCCTGGACGGTCGTCGCCAACCTCGAACGCCTCGTGGGGCTCCTCCCGCGGAACCGGGCGGTCGATCTGCTCGCCGCCCGCCTGCTCCCTTACCAGCGCCGACCGTCGCTGATCACGTCGGCCATCGGCTGGGGGCTCGTGGTGCAGATCGGCGGCGTGCTCAGCACGGCGTGCGTGGCCCGCGCGCTCGGCGTCGACATCCCGCTGCCGACGTGGTTCATGGTGGTGCCGCTGGTGAGCCTGATGACCGTCCTGCCGATCAGCATCGGCGGAATGGGTGTCCGCGAGGGGATGATGACGGTGATGCTCGCCCCGTTGGGGGTGCGGAAGGAGACGGCGGTGGCGATCGGACTGCTCGCGTTCCTGACCACCGTCGCCTGCGGGTTCGTCGGCGGGCTCGTGTTCCTCGCCGAGGGGCAGGCTCCCGACCCGGCGCGGGATCGACGGTGACGGCGGGGCGTCAGTCCCGCCGCCGGCGGCGCGCGTCGACGAGCAGCAGACCGGCGATCGTCTTCGCGTCCTCGATCGTGCCGTCGAGGCACATGCCGATCGCCTCGCGCCACGGCACGACGCGGGTGCGGATCTGTTCCCCCGGCTCGAGTTCCTGGGGCCCCGCGACGAGCCCCTCGGCGACGAACAGATGCATGCGCTCGCGGAGGATGCCGGGCGACATCCAGAACACCGCGGCCGGCTCGATCCGCGCTGCCCGGTAGCCGGTCTCCTCCGCCAGCTCGCGCGCGGCCGCGGCCGCGGTCGATTCGACACGGTCGAGCGTGCCGGCCGGCAGCTCGAGGAGGGTCTCCCCGACCGCGACGCGCACCACCTCGACGAGGCAGACCTCGTCGGCGGAGACCATCGGCACCACCACCACGCTGCCGGGATGTTCGACGACCTCGCGCACGCGCGTGCCGCCGGGATGGTGCTCGAGCCTCCGCACCACGCGGAAGCGCCCGGCGCGGAGCAGTTCGGCGCCGTCGGCCAACGGTTCGTCGCTCATCCGCGCCGTCCCCCCCCGCCATCGTCGAGCCGCGTGACGGCATCGCCCGCCACGTGCCAATCCCGATCCCGGCCGAGCGCCGCCACCCGCACCATCGCCATCCCCAGCCAGCCGCCGTGCCGGGGCGACGGCGCCGCGGAGCTGATCGTGCCCACAGCCTCGGCATCCCCGTGGGCCTCGACGCGCATGCCCGGCGCGAGGCGCGTGCGGCGCGAGAGGACCACCACGAGGCGACGGTTGACGTGCCCGAGCGAATCGAGCCGGGCCACCGTCTCCTGCCCGAGGTAGCAGCCTTTGTCGAACGCGATCGCCTCCCGGTCGCGTCCCACCTCCTGGGGCAGCGTGCGGGGAGGAAAATCGGCCGGACCGGGCCGGCCCGCCTCGAGCCGTGCCGACTCGAGGGCTGCGGGCGTGGCGACGGGGACACCGTCGTCGCGGAGGCGATCGACGACCCGCGCCCGTTCCGCCGCCGGCACGACGACGAGGAACGATCCGGCGCCGGCCCACGAGCCACGGACGATCGCCGCGGGCACGCCGGCGCACGTGCCGGGGAAGTCGCCGGCGGCGAAGGCCTCCATCCGATCGACGGTGTGCCCGATCGGGGCCGCCGCGGGCAGCGTCGCCCCGGCCGCCCTCAAGCATGCCGCGGCCGACGGCCCCGCGACGAGCAGCCACGCCGACTCCGCAGCCCTGTCGACCACCTGCAGGCGCTCCCGGATGTGGTAGCGATCGAGGTGCGCCGCGAGGCAGCGGGCCTCTCCCTCCGGTCCGGCGGGCGGCACCCCCGCGTCGATCCACACGCCGTCGCCGGCCCGGAGGACGGTGCCCCAGAGCAGCACCTGGCCGCGGGAGTCGAGAAAGAAGGCCTCGCCGCCCGCCCCGGGAGCGATGCGGCCGACCGCCGCCGTGCAGAACCCATCGACGAACCGAACGGCGTCCGCGTCGTTGTGCCCCGTCTCGCGCTTCCCCGTTTCGATGGTCCGCGC
>CAZMOU010000030.1:0-31081 GCA_964567835.1 uncultured Chitinophaga sp.
CGGGGGTGATGAAGCTCTTCGCCGGATCGATGCCGAGTTTGGTGTAGACGGTGGAGACGAAGTGCTCGGGGGAGAGGACGCGTTCGCTGGCCGAGTGGCCGAGCCGGTCGGTGGCCCCGATCACCTGCCCCCCCGGCGTGCCGCCGCCGGCGAAGAGGATCGACATGGCACTCGCCCAGTGGTCGCGGCCCGCCTTCGTCTGCCCGGGGAGCGTGGAGAGCTTCGGCGTCCGGCCGAACTCGCCGAGCGCGATCACCATCGTCGTCTCGAGGAGCCCGCGCGCGTCGAGATCGTTGATGAGCGCGGCGACCGTCCTGTCCCAGGTGGGGAGCCGCGTCCGGAGGGCGTCGAACAGCGCGCTGTGGTGGTCCCAGCCGCCGTCGTTGATCGTCACGAACGGCACCCCCGCCTCGACGAGCCGGCGGGCGAGGAGGGCCTGCTGGCCGAAGGAGTTCCTGCCGTAGGCGTCGCGGACGCTCTCCGGCTCGGCGCCGATGTCGAACGCCGCCTGGGCCTCGGGCGAGGTGACGAGGTCGTAGCCGCGCGCGTAGTGCTCGTCGATGCCGCGGACCGGGTCGCCGGCCGCCGGGTCGTCGAAACGCGGCAGCCGGTCGGTGAGCGCCCGGAGCTCGCGGCGCTCGGCGAAGCGCGTCCCCTCCACGGAGCGCGGCGCCGCCAGATCGCGGATCCGGAAGCTCGCCGAGTTGGGGTCGTCGCTGACGACGAAGGGGGCGTACTTGGCGCCGAGGAAGTTCGGGCCCCCGGAGCGCGTCATGCCGGCGAGCGCGAAGTAGCCGGGGAGGCCGTGGGGCGCCTGCCGCTCGTGCCAGGCCACCGAGCCCATGCTCGGGTGGAAGCTGACGAACGCGCCGCAGCCGACCGGGATCCGCGGCGGGGCGCCGGTCATCATGTAATGGTTGCCCGCGCCGTGGTTGCCCTGGTTGTGGCAGACCGAGCGGATGACGGCGAACTTGTGGGCGATCTTCGCCAGCTCCGTCATGTGCTCGGAGAACTGGATCCCCGGCACGCTCGTCGGGATCGGGGAGAACTCCCCGCGGATCTCGGCCGGGGCGTCGGGCTTGGGGTCGAAGGTCTCGAAGTGGGTCGGCCCGCCGTCCATCCAGATGAGGATGCAGTTGGAGGGGGTACGGCCGGCCGGATCGGCAGCCCTCGCCTCGCGGACGAGGCGGAAGAGATCGAGAAAGCTCCCCCCGGCCAGGCCCCCGATGCCAAGCTGCACCCCGCGGCGCCGGCTCATCGGCCGCGCCCACCGGGGATGATGCGTCTCGAGGGAATCGTGGTCGGCCATGAAAAGTGCCTCCGCGGGAAGCCCGGGAACGATCAATCCTTGAAGACGAACTCGGGGGAATTGACGAGCGACCAGAGTATGTCTTCGGTCACCTGCCGGCGAGATCTTCCCTCGCGGGTGTAGAGGGCGACGAGCGGCTCTCGCTCCGACGATTCCGGAAACCGTGCGTAGCAGGCGAGATAGAGCTCCTCGACGATCCGCTCCGGGGGGAGGTCGGAGGCGGCGAGCGTCGCGGCGCGGCTGGAATCGGCGGCGATCTTCCCCTCGATCGCGGCGCTGTTCATGAGGTGGAGCGCCTGGACGACGGTGGCGTCGGGATCGCGCTGGCAGGGGGGATCCTGGTTCGGGTCGGGACGGCCGAAGACGTCGAGGAAGGTGGCCGGCGTGCGGTGGGTCCAGAGCTGCACCGCGCGCGATCCGGCGGGGAGGCCGGCGTAGGTGGTGGGCACGCCGGTGACGTCGTCGATGGCGTCGGCGAGGACCTCGGCGCGGAGCCGCTGGCGGTAGTGGCGGGAGAAGTTCCGCGTGTCGCCGACGTTCGTGGCGTTGGGGAGGCTCGAGCGGTCCCACACCGCCGAGCGGAGGATCGTGGCCAGGAGCTTCTTCTGGTCGGTGCCCCCCGCGCGGAACTCGGCGACGAGGGCGTCGAGGAGGGGCGGGTTCGAGGGGGGGTTGGTGGCGCGGAAGTCGTCGACCGGATCGACGATGCCGATGCCGAAGAGATCCCCCCAGATCCGGTTGACGGCGGCGCGGTGGAGGAAGGGGTTGTCGTGGGCGGTGAGCCAGTCGACGAGCGCCGCCCGCGGATCGTCGCCCGGGGGGATCTCGAGCGCGGAGCCGAACAGCGGCCGCGGCGCGAGCACGGCGCCCGTGAGCGGATGGCGGACCTCCCCCGCCTCGCCGACCGTGACGATCTCCTCGCCGCCGGAGATCGGCGGGGAGAGGCCGGTGCCGCGGTAGGCGACGCGGCCGAAGAACGCCGCCAGGGAGTAGAAGTCCGCCTGACCGTAGACCTCGAAGGGATGCTGGTGGCACTTCGCGCACTCGAGCCTCACCCCCATGAACAATTGGCTGACGATGGTCACGATCTCGTCGGGGCTGCGCCGGTCGCGGAAGAGCGTGGTGGCGCCGTCGCGCCAGGTGCTCCCGCTGGCCGTGAGGAGCCGGCGGACGAACTCGTCGTAGGGGAGGTTCTCCCGGAAGACGTCGCGGAGGAAGGTGTCGAGGGAGAGCGTGGCCTTGATGCCGACCCGGTAGGGATTGGGGCGGAGGAGGTCGGCCCACTTGTTCGCCTGGAAGTCGGCGTACTCCGAGCGCGCGAGGAGCGACGCGACGAGTTTCTCGCGCTTCGCCGGATCGGGGTCGGCCAGGTACGCCCGCGCCTCCTCGGGGGTGGGGAGGCGACCGATGAGGTCGACGTGGGCGCGCCTGAGGAGCGTGCTCTCCGCCGCGCGCTCGCTCGGGAGGATGTTCATCGAGGCGAGCTTCCGCCACACCGGCTCGTCGAGCGGGGTGGGGCGGGGGAGGGCGGCGACCGCCGCGGCGTCGACGCTCCCCGGGGGAACGATCCCGGTGCTCCAGGTGGCGATGCTCCCCACGTACCTCGCCATCACCGTCCCCTCGCCGGCGAACGCCCCGGCGCGGACTTTCCCGTCGACGGCGTCGAGGACGGCCGGTTCGCCGGCGTGCCAGGCGCTCGTGGCGGTGACGTCGCGCGTCGAGCCGTCGGAGTAGTGGGCGGTGACGACGAGGTCGAGCGTCTCCCCCGGCACCAGCGCCCGCGGTTCGGGGGAGAGGCTGATCCGCTCGAGCCTCGGGTCGTCGGGACCGGCCTTCGGAGTCCCCTGCTCGATCCAGCGGACGATGGTGCGGACCTCCGCGCCGTCGGGATCGAGCTTCCGGCCGCCGCCGTGGGGGACGAGCCCGCAGCCTTTTTGGATCAGGAGGCTCTCGCGCGGCGAGGCGGGGGCGAGCCGCCGGCCGCGGGCGGCGGAGACGATCGAGGCGTGGTCGAATGCCGGGTCGAAGGCGAAGAGGGAGAGGGCGAAGCCGTTCTGCCCCCCCGACTTCCCGTGGCAGCCGCCGCCGTTGCAGCCGCGGGCGGTGAGGATCGGCTCGATGTCGGTCTCGAAGAGGGGGCGGCGGTCGTCGGCGAGAACGGGGCCGGCCGCGAGCGCGATCGCCGCCACGACCGCCAGCAGGCGGATCGCGCCGCGCGGACGCGACGGCCCCTCCTGCGACGAGCCGGCGAGCCCGGGGCTGGCGACGGGTGGCATCGGACGGTCCAATCCGGTGGGCTCGACGCCTCGGCGGCGCGTGCGAGGGTGATCGGCGAACCGCGAAAGTCTACCTCGCCGCCTCGGCGAAATCGCCGCCGGTGGCGGGCCCCACGGGGCCGTTCCCGGGCCCGCGCGATGCGGAAGCGACGCTCCCCATGACGAGAACGTGCCAGGATCGACCGTACGGACACGGGCCCGTCGCACTCCTCGACTGCGAACTCCACGGCCCCGGCAGCGGCGCGGAACTGTTCGTCGTCGAGGGGGAGTCGGCGGCCCTGGCGGTGGCCCGCGTCCGCGATCCGCGCTTCCAGGCGGTGTTGCCGATGCAGGGGAAGCCGCTCAACGCCATCAAGGCCACCCCGCGCCGCGTCGCCGCGCAGCCGCTGTTCGCCGCGCTGGCCACGGCCCTCGGGACCCGGCTCGGTGAGCCCCCTGGCGCCGCCCCCCCGCGCTTCGAGCGGCTGCTGATCCTCACCGACCCCGACGCCGACGGGATCCACTGCGGCGTCCTCCTCCTCGCGTTCATCCACCGCTTCCTTCCATCCCTCCTCGATGACTCCCCCTCCGCCGCGCCGAGCCAGGGGGGCGGGGGGAGGGTGGAATGGGTGCGGGCGCCGTGGGGGGTGGTGGTGCCGGAGGATGGCACGCCGCCGGTCGTCGCCCATTCCGAGGAGGGGCTCGTGGAGCTCGCCGCCCGGGTCCGGCGCGAGCGGGCGGCGTCCCTGCGCCGGTTCCGCGGCCTGGCGGCGATCGACACGGCGCTCCTGCTTCGCCACTGCGTCGACCGGGCGAGCCGGCGGGCCGACCGGATCGACTCCCGTCGGGTGGCGGGGATGCTCGCGCTGCTCGCGCCGGGATGGGGTGCGGCGGATGGGGGGGCGGGATAGGTTTTGCCGGCCGCTGCCCCGGCGGTCCTTTCGTTGACTCGCCCGGAGGCTCCTTCTATCGTTGGCGGGGAGGGGGGAATCGAGGGGAAATCCCCCCTTTCCGGCCTCCGTCCGGATGCCCCCCCTGTCACCCCGCCGAGGACGCCGATCATGAGCCGCCCTGCTTCGGATCGGAGGACGGGCTTCACGCTCGTCGAACTGCTGGTGGTGATCGCCATCATCGGCACCCTCGTCGGCCTCCTCCTTCCGGCGGTCCAGTCGGCACGCGAGGCGGCGAGGGCCACCGCCTGCCGCAACAACCTCAAGCAACTCGGGCTGGCGCTCCACCACTTCCACGATCATGCGCGCCGCTTCCCCGCCGGTTGGGCCGGGTCCGATCGTCCCGACGGGACCGCCGCGGACGACCACCCCGGGTGGGCGTGGGGCAGCGAACTCCTCCCGCAGCTCGAGCAGGCCGCCCTCTTCGACCGCATCGACCGCCGCAAGCCGATCTTCGATCCGTCCGCCACCGCGCTCCATGCGGAGGTGCGCCGCGCGGCGGTGCCGACATTCACCTGCGCCTCCGACCCGCGCGGGCCGACCGGGGGGGACGGGTCCTTCCTCGTGGCCGCCGACGACGGCGAGGAAGAGGAGGAGGAGCACCACTTCGGCGAGCCGGTCGACGGCGGCGCGCGGCCCGCGCTGTGCGAACTCGGCAAGTCGAATTACGTCGGCGTCTTCGGCACGTTCGAGGTGGATGACGGTCCCGCCGCCGGCGACGGGATGTTCTTCCGCAACAGCCGCCTGGGGATGCGCGACATGCTCGACGGCAGCAGCAAGACGTTCCTCGTCGGCGAGCGGCACTCGCGGCTCGGGTCGAGCACCTGGACCGGCGTCGTCGCCGGCGCGAAGGCGGCGCGACCCCGCGTCGTGGGGGTGGCCGACCACACCCCGAACGATCCCCACCACCACTTCGACGACTTCACGAGCCGTCACCCCACCGGCGTCCACTTCCTCCTCGGCGACGCCTCGGTGCGCCGCTTCGACGACTCGATCGACATCGAGGTCTACCGGGCCCTCTGCACCCGGGCCGGCGGCGAGCCGACCGCGGTTCCCGACTGACCCCCCTCCCGCCCCGGTCCGGGTGGTCCGCACCGCCCGGCGGCGGAAAGCGTCCCCCGGTCCGCCCTGCGGGAAAAAGGGCTCCCGGCGTTTTTTCTCATGCGGCGCTGTTAGAAGTCCTCCGCGGCTGCGGTTCGTCTCCCCGAGGGCCGAACCAGTCCCGGAGGAGTCGCCGCGATGATCGCACTGCTCGAAACCCGTCCCCGCTCGGGTGGTCGCTCCGGGGCCAAGTCCGCGGGACGCGCGGCCCGGCGGCAGGCCGATCCCGAGCGACGTGAGCGGCTCGACCGTCTCCGCGAGCGGCGCCGGGCGTTCTTCGCCACCCGCATCGACTACGTTCCCTGCCGCCAGTTCCTCCTCCCCGGTGCCGAGAAGGCGGTGGCCGTCCCTCCTGCTCCCCCGGCGACCACGTCGGGCAGGGTTCCCGAGGACGCCGGCAGGCTCTCGTCGTACCTCGCCGGTCTCTACCGCACCCGTCTCCTCTCCAAGGAGGAGGAGCAGTACCACTTCCGGCGGTTGAACTGGCTCAAGTTCCGGGCGGCGACCGAGCGCGGCCGCCTCGACGAACGCCGGGCCACGGCGCGGCAGATGGACCATGTCGAGGGATTGCTCCGCGACGCGGAACGGTCGCGGGAGATCCTCGTGACGGCCAACCTCCGTCTGGTCGTCTCGATCGCCAAGAAGTTCGTCAACGCCGACGACTCCTTCGACGAACTCGTCGCCGAGGGGAACGTGGCCCTGATGCGGTCGGTCGACAAGTTCGACTTCGCCCTCGGCAACCGGTTCAGCACCTACGCCACCTACGCCATCCAGCGGCATTTCTTCCGCATCTCCCACCGCTCGCGGCAACAGCGGAAGCGCTTCGCCCCGGCGGACGAGTCGCTGCGGGCGGTGCCGGCGGCCGATCCGGTGGAGGGGTGCAGCCAGGCCCAGGTCGCCCATCTGACCGGTCTCTTCGCACGCTTCCTCGACGCCCTCGAGCCGCGTGAGCGGGACATCGTGGTGGCCCGCTTCGGCTTCGACGGCCGGCCCCCCCGGACGTTCCGCGAACTGGGTGCCGAACTGGGCGTGTGCAAGGAACGGATCCGCCAGATCCAGACCCGTGCCATGGAGAAGCTCCGCGGCATGGCGGCCGACGCGAGGCTCGAGCAGACGGTGGGCAACTGGCTCTGACCCGGCCCCGCCGTGTCGGCCGGAAGGCTCCGCCCCTGCCGGTCGTAGCGGTTTTCCGCCGGGCACGCCCCCGGGGGACCCGCTCCCCCGACCGTCGTGCCCTTTCTCTCGCTGCGTGACACGGCCCGGGAGGGTATCCTTCCGGCCATGCACACAAGCACCAATGGCCACGCCGGTGGGGACGGCGTCGGTTCTTCCCAAGCCCCGACGTTCCGCCTCTGGCTGATGATGGTGCTCGAGTTCGCCATCTGGGGGGCGTGGCTGCCGCTCATCTGGGGCTACATGGGGAAGGACGGCCTCGACTTCTCCGCCTCCCAGCAGGCGTGGGTCGGCAGCGCCTTCGCGATCGCCTCGATCGTCGGCATCTTCTTCTCGAGCCAGTTCGCCGACCGCACGTTCGCGGCGGAGAAGTTCCTCGCCTTCTCCCATCTGGTCGGTGGTTTGGCGATCCTCGGGATGTACTGGGCGAAGGACTTCACCACCTTCTTCGCCCTCATGCTCGTCCACTCGCTCTTCTACGTGCCGACGATCTCGGTGACCAACTCCCTCGCCTTCTCCCACATGAAGGACGCGCAGAAGGAGTTCGGCATCGTGCGTATGGGAGGCACGATCGGCTGGATCCTCGTCGCCTGGCCGCTGTACTTCATCCTCGAGGGGAAGAGCGGTGCCGAGGCCGTCGCCGCCAGCCGCAACATCTTCTTGATCTCGGGCGTGATCTCGCTCGCCCTGGCCGCCTACTCGCTCTTCCTGCCGCACACGCCGCCGAAGCCGGCGGCGCCGGGGGAGGGGGGATTCGCCTGGCTCAAGGCGGCGAAGTACCTGGCCCGCCCCTACCTGCTCGTGCTCTTCGTCGTCACCTTCATCGACGCCGTG
Organism: uncultured Chitinophaga sp.; assembly: GCA_964567835.1. GTDB lineage: Bacteria > Planctomycetota > Planctomycetia > Pirellulales > UBA1268 > QWOP01. The sequence continues at coordinate 7,623 of CAZMOU010000030.1, forward strand.
ATCCACAACGGCTACTTCGTGATGGCCGGCGAGTTCCTCGGGAGCAAGACCGTCGGCCTGCCGGCGAAGTGGATCATGCCGGTGATGAGCATCGGCCAGGTGGCGGAGATCGTCACCATGGCGATCCTCGGCGGCGTGCTCGCCAAGCTCGGCTGGAAGACGACGATGATCCTCGGGATCCTCGGCCACGCGGCCCGCTTCGCCGTCTTCGCGCTGCTGCCGCAGAACCAGGCGGTGATCATCGCCGTGCAGGTGCTCCACGGCGTCTGCTACGCCTTCTTCTTCGCCACGCTCTACATCTTCATCGACGCGGCCTTCCCCAAGGACGTCCGCTCGAGCGCCCAGAGCCTCTTCAATCTGCTCGTCCTCGGCCTCGGGGATCTGGCGGCGAAGTGGCTCTTCATCCCGCTCCAGCAGCAACTCACCACCGATGCCGGCATCGACTACAAGAAGCTCTTCATGGTGCCGGTGGTGATGTCGCTGGTGGCCGCGGTGCTGCTGCTCCTGGCCTTCTGGCCCCCGCGCCGTCTCGACGACGCCGACATCGCCAAGGACGACCTCTCCACCGAGTCGCCGAACATCACCTGACGGCTGCGGAACGTCGCTCATCCCGGCCCGAATCCGCCTTGCGGCAGGGGGCCTGGAGTGCCTATCTTCCCGCCCCCTCCGCGCGGACGGCTCGGTACCCGAGCCTCGCGGCGGGGCTCGGAGGGCACGCCATGCCGATCACGCTCGACGATCTCGCCCACGCGCTGGGCGCGGCGGTTCATCACGGCACGGGAGGGGCCGACGGGTCGCTCCCCCTCACCGGCGCCTGCACGCTCGAGAGCGCCACCCCCGGCGACGTCACGCTCGTCGACTCGCCCGACAAGCTCCACCTGCTGGCCAAGAGCCGCGCGGGGGCCGCGATCGTGCCCCTCGGCACCGGTCCCTTCGACCGCCCCACGATCGAGGCGGCGGATGTCCATGCCGCGTTCGCCACGACGATCGAACGCTTCCGCCCGCCGCGCGTCCGCGCCCGCGGCGGCGTCAGCCCGCAGGCGGCGGTCGATCCTTCGGCCAGGATCGGCGCCGACGTCGAGATCCACCCCTTCGCGAGCGTCGGCCCCGACGCCGAGATCGGTGACGGCTGCACGATCCATGCGGGCGCGCGCGTCGGCGCCGGCTGCCGGATCGGCCCCGGCACGGTCGTCTTCCCCAACGCGACGCTCTACGACGACACGCGCGTCGGCGCGCGCTGCATCGTCCATGCCGGCGCCGTCCTCGGCGCCCACGGCTTCGGCTACAAGTCCGGCCCGCAGGGGCACGTCCTCTCGGCGCAGCTCGGCTGGGTGGAACTCGGCGACGACGTCGAGATCGGCGCCAACGCCACGATCGACCGCGGCACCTACGGCCCGACGGTGATCGGCTCCGGTACGAAGGTCGACAACCTCGTGATGATCGCCCACAACTGCCGCATCGGCCGCCACTGCATGATCTGCTCGCAGGTCGGGGTGGCGGGGAGCACCAGCACCGGCGACTTCGTCGTCATGGCGGGGCAGGTCGGCGTCCGCGACCATGTCCACATCGGCGACCGGGCGATCCTCGGGGCGCGGTCGGGCGTGTCGAACGACATCCCCCCGGGGGTCACCGTCCTCGGCGAGCCGGCGATCGAACTCCGCGACCGCAAGCTGCAGCTGGCGACGATGTCGAAGCTCCCCGAGATGCGGAAGACCCTCAAGGACCTCGCCACGCGCGTCGCCACCCTCGAGGCCGACGCGGCGGGCGAATCGCGGGCCGCCTGACGCTCGTGCTCCCTCCCCGTCTTCCCCCGCCTCCCGCCATGACGCACGCCCCGAACCCCGCGCCGTTGTCCCTCGCCGGCGAGACGATCGGCATCCTCGCCGGCTGGGGACGCTACCCGGTGATGATCGCCGAGGCGGTGCGCCGCCACGGGGGGCGGACGGCGGTGCTCGCCATCCGCGGCCATGCCGACGCCGATCTCGAGCCGCTCGCCGACGTGTACGGCACCGTCGGGGTGGCGGAGATCGGCGGCGCGGTGGCCTTCTTCCGCCGCGCCGGCGCGACCCGGGCGACGATGGCGGGGAAGATCCACAAGACGCGGCTCTTCGCCCGCGGTGCGTGGCGCCACCATCTCCCCGACTGGACCGGGCTCAAGACCTTCTGGCCCCACTTCGTGAGCGGGAAGCGCGACAACCGCGACGACTCGCTCCTGGGGGCGATCGCCGCGGCCTTCGACGCCCGCGGCGTCCGCATCTGTCCGGCCACCGACTTCGCCCCCGAACTGCTCGCCGCGCCCGGGCTGCTCGCCGGTCCCCGGCTCACCGCGGCGCAGGAGGCCGACGTCGCCTTCGGGTGGGTGCTGGCCAAGGAACTCGGACGCCACGACATCGGCCAGACGGTGGTGGTGCGGAACCGGGCGCCGGTGGCGCTCGAGGCGATCGAGGGGACCGACGCCTGCATCCGCCGCGCCGGCGCCCTGTGCCCGACCGGCGGACTCGTCGTCGTGAAGGTGGCCAAGCCCCAGCAGGACGAACGCTTCGACATGCCGACGGTGGGGATCGGCACCCTCGAGAGCCTCGTGGCCGCGGGGGCGGGCGTGCTCGCCATCGAGGCCGGCAGGACGATCCTGGTCGACGGCGAGGCGCTCGGCCGCTTCGCCGACGCCCACGGCCTCACCATCACGAGCCTCGTCGCCGGGGAGGGGCTGCTCTCCGCCGGCCGGGAATGGCGTCACGCCGCCTGAACCCGGGCGCGGGCGGCTATACTGGCCGCATGATCGCCAGATCCCCCCGCCGTGCTCCCCCGAAGTCCCCGTGGCGGGCGTGGGCGGGGCTCGTGCTCGTCGTGCTCCTGCCGCGCTGGTTCCCCACCGCCGCGGCCCGCGCCCAGGCACCGGCCGTCGCCGAGCGCGACGAGCCCGCGCCGATCGAGGAACTGATGGAGGAGGATCCCTTCGGCGAGATCGACGCCGGCGAGGGGGACGACGCCGACGACGGCGCGGCGGGGGGCACCGCGACGCGCGTCAAGCCGCCTGCGGCCCGCACGCGTCTCCTCCCGATCGACATGAAGGTCGATCGGCGGGTGCCGATCCCGCCGGCGTTGCCCTTCCACATGGGGCGTGAGATCGCCCAGACGATGCACTATTCCGGCGCGCCCTGGCTCGTGCGCGAGAGCCGTCAGCGCGAGGAGGATTGCCGGATGCTGCTCGAGGCGCTCGGCGTCGAGGCGGGTCAGACGGTGTGCGACCTGGGGGCCGGCAACGGCTTCTACACCCTCGAGCTGGCGCGGATGGTGGGACCCGAGGGCCTCGTCTACGCCGTCGACATCCAGCCGCAGATGCTGCGGATGCTCTCGCGCCGCGCCGCCCAGGAGGGCCTCTCCAACATCCGCCTCGTCCTCGGTTCGCCCATCGATCCCCGGCTCCCCGCCGGTGCCATCGATCTGGTCCTCTGCGTGGACGTCTACCACGAGTTCTCCCATCCCGAGCCGATGCTCGCCCGGATCCGTGAGAGCCTCTCGGCCGAGGGCCGGGTGGCGCTCGTCGAGTTCCGCGGCGAGGATCCCGCCGTCCCCATCAAGCCGCTCCACAAGATGACCAAGGCCCAGGTGCGGGCCGAGCTCGAGCCGGCCGGTTTCCGGTCGGCCGGTGAGTTCGACCGGCTTCCCTGGCAGCATCTGATGTTCTTCTCCGCCGCCCCGTGAGGCTGGCCGCTCCGGCGGTACGCCGGCCGCGGCTCCCGTCACTTTGGGAAGGCTGCGGCAGACCGGGGTCGGCCCGGGGGGATCGGGAGGGTTTTGGCGGCGGGATCGACCGGCGGGAACCGTGATCCATGCCAAAGTCGGGGCCCTTCGCGGCCGTCCCGGCGGCCGCGGTGTATGGTCTGGATGGTGGCTTGCAGGCGGTCTGCCAACCCGGTCCAATAAGGATTACCTCTTCGGGGTGAGGCAAGGCTCCCGGGGGCGGTGGGACGTGGCCGTCTGGGACGCCGTCGACGGCAGGAAATCAGCATGGATCACGAGCCGCCATCGCCGCCCCGGACTTCCACGTCCGGAATGCCCGCCGCCACCGGGACGCTCGCTCCCGGCGACCGTGATCCCTCCGCGGCCGAGTTCAAGGGTGTGCTCGGCAGGAACGCCGCGATGCGGCGTGCGGCACGATCGATCGAGCGCGCCGCCGAGGTCGGTTGCACGGTGCTCGTGATCGGCGAGACCGGCTGCGGGAAGGAGATTCTCGCCCGCCATCTGCACGAGAGCGGCCCGCGCGCAGGCAAGCCCTTCGTCCCGGTGAACTGCGGGGCGCTGTCGAGCCAACTGGCGGAGAGCCAGCTGTTCGGGCATGAGAAGGGGGCGTTCACCGGCGCCGAGGGGAAGGCTCTCGGCATCTTCCGCGCGGCGGAGGGGGGCGTCGTCTTCCTCGACGAGATCGGCGAGATGCCGGCGGAGTTGCAGACGAAACTCCTCCGCGTCCTCCAGCAGCGGGAGGTCCACCCGGTCGGTTCGGCACATCCGGTGCCGATCGACGTGCAGGTGGTGGCGGCCACGAACCGGGATCTGCAGGCGGAAGTGGCCAAGGGGAACTTCCGGGAGGATCTCTACTTCCGGCTCAACATGATCGAGCTGCGGATCCCCCCGCTGCGCGAGCGGCCGGAGGACATTCCCGAGTTCGTCGAATACTTCTCGCGCGCCTTCGCCCGCAGCTACCGGATGGCCGAGTGGCGTCCCTCCGCCGACACGCTGACCCAGTTCCAGGCCTTCGACTGGCCGGGCAACATCCGCCAGTTGTCGCACGTGATCGAGCAGGCGTACGTCCTCCAGGTCGAGCCGCAACTCCCGGTTCGTGCCCGGCCGACGCCCCTCTCCGTCCCCGCGCCGCAGTCGGCGCCGCAGGAACCGGAGCAGGACCAGACCTCGATCGACGGCAAGCTGCCGTTCGTCGATCTGAACCTCCTGCGGAAGTGCGCCGTGCGGCAGGCGCTGGAGATGACCCGCGGCCACAAGGCCCGTGCCGCGAAGCTCCTCGGGGTCCACGCCAACACCATCTCGCGGCTGATCCGCGAGGTGGAGGCGGAGGACAGGGCCGAGGGCACGGTCGCCGACAACTGAAGCCGGAGCCGGTCGCTCCGCCGCTGGATGCGGCGGCTGACACCCCGAAAAACCTCGGCTTTTTCGGGGGTGTCTCACGTGGAAAAAGGTCAAGGATGACTTTTTCCAAGGACCGCCAGCAGACCGTGGATCAAGTGCCCGCCGCTGGATGCGGCGGCTGACACCCCGAAAAACCTCGGCTTTTTCGGGGGTGTCTCACGTGGAAAAAGGTCAAGGATGACTTTTTCCACGGAAGACTAGATCTGCCCGAATCGCCCCGGGGGAAGCTTGGGGGCGGCATGGGCGGCCGATCCGCCCCCGCCGGTGGCCATGTGGAGGATCGTCACCGCGCCGGCGGAGATCAGCACCCATGGCGCCCAGTCGGGGGCCGTGATCGCCCGCGCCGGCCCCGATCCGTCGACCGGTTTCACCATGGCGGAGTCGATGAGGAGCAATTCCGCCCCCATGATGCAGGCGAACACACCGACGGCGAGAAAAACACTCTTCCACATGGCGGCGGTTCCGGGCGCCCTTCGGCCGCGGCGGGCCTCCGCACCACGCGTGGGGCAGGCCGTCGCGACTCCCCTTCCTCCATCGGCCGGCCGCGGCGACGGCTGGAGCGGGGGGACGCGGCTGCCGGGGATGCGGGTCGTGGCGGCGACGACGCCCTGTCAGACGTTGGAGGCGGCGTCGGCGGGGGGGTGCAGTCCGTCCCCCTCCGGCCGATGGGTCTCGCGCGACGGCTCGTGGCGCGGGGGGCGCGGCTCGGCCACGGTGCCGGGAGCGAGTTGCGGGGCGTCGACGGACGCCTCCACCAGATCGCTCAATTCCGACCCGTCGATCACCTCCGTCTCGATGAGGCGGCGGGTGATCGCCTCGAGGGCACCACGGCGCGACTCGAGGATCCGCCGCACCTTCTCGATCGACTGGTCGATGATGCGCTTCACTTCCTGATCGATCTCGCGGGCCGTCTCCTCGCTGTGGGACCGGGCGGCGGGGAGGTCGGCACCGCCACCGGCGAGGAAGGGTGAACGGTTGCTCTCGCGGAAGTTGACCCTCCCCAACCGGCTCATGCCGTACTCCATGACCATCGCCCGGGCGATCTCGCTGGCCCGTTCGAGGTCGTTCTGGGCCCCGGTGGAGACGTCGGCGTAGACCATCTCCTCGGCGATGGTGCCGCCGAGGAGCACCTGGATGCGGCTCTCGAGTTCGCTCTGCGTGAGCAGGTAGCGGTCGTCCTCCGGGCGCTGCATCGTGTATCCGAGCGCCGCCAGGCCGCGCGGGATGATCGACACCTTGTGGACCGGATCGGTGTTGGGGAGCGAGTAGGCGACGAGGGCGTGGGCAGCCTCGTGGTAGGCCACGCGCTTCTTCTCGTCCTCGTGGAGGACCCGCTTCTTCTTCTCGAGCCCCGCCGTGACCCGTTCCACGCCCTCGTTGAACTCCTCCATCCCGACCGAGGTCTTGTTGTTGCGGGCCGCGAGGAGCGCCGCCTCGTTGACGAGGTTCGCGAGATCCGCGCCGCAGAACCCCGACGTGATCCGGGCGACCTGCTCGAGGTTCACCGACGGGTTGATCTTCACGTCGGCGACGTGGACGCGGAGGATCGCCTCGCGGCCGCGGACGTCGGGTCGGTCGACGAGGACGTGGCGGTCGAAGCGACCCGGACGGAGGAGCGCCGGATCGAGCGTCTCGGGGCGGTTGGTGGCCGCCATCACGATCACGCCCGAGTTGCTCCCGAAGCCGTCCATCTCCACCAGGAGCGCGTTGAGCGTCTGCTCGCGCTCGTCATGCCCCCCGACCACGCTCGTGCCACGTGTCTTGCCCAGGGCGTCGAGTTCGTCGATGAAGATGATGCAGGGGGCCTTGGCCTCGGCCTGTTGGAACATGTCGCGCACCCGCGCGGCACCCACGCCGACGAACATCTCCACGAAGTCGCTGCCCGAGAGCCCGAAGAAGGGCACCCCCGCCTCCCCCGCGATCGCCTTCGCGAGGAGCGTCTTCCCGGTGCCGGGAGGGCCGACGAGGAGCACCCCCTTGGGGATGTGGCCGCCGAGGACCTGGTACTTCTCCGGGTTGCGGAGGAACTCCACCACCTCGCGCAGTTCCTCCACCGCCTCGTCGATCCCGGCGACGTCGTCGAAGGTGATCCCCAGGTCCTCCTGGGCGTACTGCTTGCCGCGGCTGCGCCCGAAGGCCATGGGGCTGCCGGCGCCGCCGAGCCTCTTGATCATCGTGAAGAACAGCAGCGCGAAGAGGCCGGTGAGGAGGAGCATGGGGAGCCAGTTCTTCCACGGCCCCGGCGCCTCCTCGTAGCGGTAGGGGACGGCGTTCTCGTCGAGGAGCCGCGACAGCCTGCCCTCGGCGTTCTCGCTGGGGAGCTTCGCGACCCGGAAGCGGCGTTTCCCGGAGGCGTCCTGGCGCGGGGCGGGGGTCGTGTCGGCCGAGCCGAGCCGACGCACCGACCCGGTCACGGCGTAGGCGCCGATGACGACGTCGTCGAGGTCGCCGTACCACGCCTGCCGGCCGCCGCGCGGATCGACGTCGTAGGGGTCGGTCTCCACGATCTCCACGGAGCCCGGCGGGGGGCCCGACGGCGCCGGGGGGGCAGCGTCGGCCTGTCCCTCCGCGTTCTCGATCGATCGCGGGGCGGGGCGTCCGGGGCCCCCGGAGGCGCGGATCAGTTTCTCGAGGTCGCTGTAGGAAAGGACCAGCTCGGGCTGCGTCGCCAGCAGGCTCATGGCGAACAGGCCGGCGACGGCCAGCGCCAGGAGCGACAGCGCGAGGTTCGTACCCCCGAAGGGTGACTTGCGGTCGGACTGGCGCTTGGGCAGTTCGTGCTTTTTGGGCATGGCTCGGGGGGTTCGTTGGCTCGCACGAAACCGAAACAGCCCATCCTAAACCCGGGTGCGGGGAGAGACAACGAACCGTTCCTTGCGGTCCCCGGCATGGAAGTCGTGCCGGCGAATCCGTACGATTTCCCGAGCCCGCGGTCCGCCGGGTGTTCCCCGGTGATTCCCCCACCCCCGCCCGGTCCACCGCGTGCCCGTCCGCTGCATGGCCGCCACCCCCCCCTCGCCGTCGCCCGTCCCGGACCCCGTCGGGGTGCCGCCGGACGGCCGTGGCGACGGGACGCTCGGCGTGGCCGTGCTGGGCTCGACCGGGAGCATCGGGAGGAACACCCTCGAGGTCATCGCGGCGTCGGGGGGGCGCTACCGGGCCTGCCTCCTCGCCGCCTGCACGAGCGTCGGGCCGCTCCTCGAGCAGGCCCGGGCCCACCGACCGGAGTGGGTGGTGGTGACCGACCCGGCCGCCGCCGCCGCCATCGGGGCCGACGCGCTGCCGGCCGGCACGCGCCTGGCGGTGGGTGCCGCCGCGCTCGACGACCTCGTCCGCGCCTCCGGGGTCGACCGCGTCGTCTCCGCGATCGTGGGTGCCGCCGGCCTGAGCAGCACCTGGGCGGCGCTCGACGCCGGGAAGACGGTGGCGCTGGCCAACAAGGAGACGCTGGTCATGGCCGGGCCGCTGGTGACGCGGCTGGCGGCCGAGCGTGGTGCCACGCTCCTGCCCGTCGACAGCGAGCATTCGGCGATCCACCAGGCGCTGCGGTCGGGAGGGGCCGACGAGGTGGTGCGCGTGATCCTCACCGCCAGCGGAGGGCCCTTCCGCACCCGTCCCGCGGAGACCCTCGCCGCGGTGACGCCGGACGAGGCGCTCCGCCACCCCACCTGGTCGATGGGGCCGAAGATCACCGTCGATTCGGCGACGATGATGAACAAGGCGCTCGAGCTGATCGAGGCCCGCTGGCTCTTCGACCTGGACGCCGGTCAGCTCGCCGTCGTCGTCCACCCGCAGTCGGTGGTGCATTCGATGGTGGAGTTCGTCGACGGATCGGTGCTCGCGCAGCTCAGCCCCCCCGACATGAAGCTGCCGATCCAGTACGCGCTGTCGCACCCGCGGCGCCACGACGGGCCGGCCCGCCGCCTCGACTTCACCGCCGGATTGCGTCTCGACTTCGAACCCCCCGATCCGCGCCGCTTCCCGGCGGTGCGTCTGGGGCACGAGGCGGCGGCGCGCGGCGGCACGGCGGGGGCGGTGCTGAACGCCGCCAACGAGGCCGCGGTGGGGGCGTTCCTCGCCGGCGGTCTGCGGTTCACCGACATCGCCGAAGTGTGTGCCCGGGTCCTCGACGGGCACGAGTACCGGTCCGATCCGTCGCTCGACGACGTCCGTCGACTCGACGCCTGGGCCAGACAGGAGGTCGTGCAGTGGGCGAGATCGTGATCGGACTGCTGGCTCACGTCGGGGCGCTCCTCGGGGCCTTCCCCGGCGTGGCGCTCCTCAAGTGGATCGCCGGCCACCCGCTGCAATTCGTCGAGGTGGTGTTCGGCCTCGGCTTCGTGATCTTCGTCCACGAGCTCGGCCACTTCCTCGTGGCCAAGGCCTGCGGGGTGAAGTGCGAGAAGTTCTACCTGGGCTTCGACGTGGCGGGGATGAAGCTCGCCAGCTTCAAGTGGGGGGAGACGGAGTACGGCATCGGCGCCCTGCCGCTGGGGGGCTACGTGAAGATGCTCGGCCAGGACGACAACCCCGGCGCCGCGGCGGCGGAGCACGAGCGTGCCCGGGCCCACGGCGACCTCCCCTCCGAGCCCACCTCCGACCCGCACGCCCCCTGGGATCCGCGCAGCTACCAGGCGCAGTCGGTGCCGGAGCGGATGGCGATCATCTCCGCCGGGGTGATCATGAACGTGATCTTCGCCGTCCTGCTCGCCGCGCTCGCCTGGCGCCTCGGGGTCAAGGTGGTGCCGGCGGCGACCTCCGCCGTCCGCCCGGGCGGCGCGGCGTGGCGCGCCGGCCTGCAGACCGGAGACGCCATCGTGGCCATCGGCGGGAAGCCGGTCACCGCGTTCGACGAGATCCGCAAGCGGATCACGCTCGGCGACCTGTCGCGCGGCGTGGAGGTGACCGTGCGGCGCGACGCCGACGGCGCCGAACGCACCGTCACGCTCCAGCCCGACACCGACATCGGCGTGCCGAGCATCGGGATCTCCGGGCCGATGTCGCTCACGATCGCGCCGCAGGCCGACAAGCTGCTCACCGGCGCCGCCGCCGCGGCCCGCCCGGCGCTCGCGTCGGGCGACCGGGTCACGGCGATCGACGGCGAGGCGGTGACGACCCATGCCTGGCTCCTCACGCGGCTCGCCGCCGCCGCCGACCGCCCCGTGACGCTGACGGTGGAACGCCGCGGCGCCGGGGGGGGCACGGAGCGGATCGAGGTGACGCTCGATCCCCAGCCACGCGCCGACCTCGGGGTCACGATGGTGCCGGGCGGCGTCAAGGCGGTGCAGGACGGCTCCCCCGCCGCGGCGGCCGGGATCCGTGCCGGGGACCGGATCGTGTCGATCGACGGCCTTCCCCCCGGCGACCCCTTCTCGCTCGACGACCGGCTCCGCGGCCGCGCGGGGACGCCGGTGAGCGTCGTCGTCGAAAGGGCGGGGGTCGAGGAGACGCTCTCCGTGGTGCCGCGTGCCGTGACATGGATCGACGAATCGACGATGTTCGCCACCCCGCTGGCGGTCTCCTCCCTCGGCATCGCGCTGCCCGTCGAGGCGACCGTCGCGGCGCTGCGCCCCGACGGGCCCGCGGCCCGGGCCGGTCTGGCGCCGGGGGAACGCGTGGTCCGCTGCCGCTTCGTCGAGCCCGGGTCGGACGACGGGGACGACGGCGTCGCGCTCTCCGACGCCGAGCCGAACTGGCCGGTGGCGATGACCGTGCTCGAGCGAATGCCGCGCGGGACGAAGGTCGTGCTGCGGGTCGAGGGGGACGGGCCGGGACGCGACGTGGAACTCGAACCGGAGCCGGTGTCCGACGCCTGGCTCCCCCTCCGCGGCCTGGCGTTCGAGCAGGAGACGCGCCAGGAGAAGGCGGCCTCGATCGGCGGCGCCCTCTCGCGCGGATTCGCCACCGCCCTCGAGGACCTCTCGATGGTCTACCGCTTCCTCGAGAAGCTGTGGAGCCGGCAGATCAGCGCCCGGCTCCTCGGCGGACCGCTGTCGATCGCGGAACAGGCGGGACGTTCCGCCGAGGAGGGCCCCAGCGCGCTGCTCCTCTTCCTGACGATGCTCAGCGCGAACCTCGCGGTGGTGAACTTCCTCCCCATTCCGGTGCTCGACGGCGGGCACATGGTGTTCCTGACGTGGGAACTGCTCACCGGCAAGCCGCCGAGCGAGCGCGTGGTGATCGGGCTCTCCTACCTGGGGCTCGCGCTCATCCTCACGCTCATGCTCTGGGTGTTCGGGCTCGACCTGGGTCTCGTCCCCCGCTTCGCCCCGGCGAAGTGAGGGGGCCGGGGAAACCCGGGCGACGGGCTGCTATGATTCGGCGCCTCGGGGGCGTGGCCCCCCGCACCCGGACACAGGCTTCCCGCAGAAAGGATCGCGCATGGCTTCCTCCGTGCTCCCGCGCCGCGGCTTCCTCGCCGCCGCCGCCACCCTCTCCGCCGCCTCCCCCCTCGCGACGTTCGCCCGCGAGGCGGCCGCCGCCGACTTGAACCTCGGCATCCAGCTCTATTCGCTCCGCGGCTACAAGGCCGACGAGGCCCTCAAGCACGCCCGCGACATCGGCTTCCGCTTCGTCGAGTTCTACGGGGACATGTTCCCGGTCAACTCCGACGCCGCGGCGATCGCGGCGATGAAGAAGAAGGTCGCCGACCTGGGCCTCACCATCAGCGCCCACGGCGTCAACGGCTTCGGCGGGGACGCGGCCGCCAACCGGAAGATCTTCGAGTTCGCCAAGGCGGCGGGCATCCCCACGATCTCCGCCGATCCCTCGCCGGAAGCCTTCAAGAGCCTCGACGAACTCGTCAAGGAGTTCGACGTCAGGATCGCGATCCACAACCACGGCCCGAAGCACCGCTACAACAAGGTCGTCGACGTCCTCAAGGCGATCGAGGGGCACGACGAGCGCATCGGCGCCTGCGCCGATCTCGGCCACTACATCCGCTCCGGCGAGAAGCCGGTCGAGGTGATCCGGCTCCTCAAGGGCAGGCTCTACGGGATCCACCTCAAGGACTTCCAGGACATGCAGGACGTCACCAAGGGGGTGATCCTCGGCAAGGGGCACCTCGACGTTCCGGCCGTGATCGCGGCGCTGGTGCAGACCGGGTTCCCGAAGAACGGCGCGCTGTCGCTGGAGTACGAGGAGAACCCGCAGAACCCGCTCGACGACATCCGGCAGTGCTACGCCGTGGCGAAGGACGCCCTGGCGAAGACCTGAGCCGGCGGCGGTCGCAGTCGTGCCGGCGGGCGTCGTGCCCCGCCCGGGTTCCCGCGAGAGTCAGTGGTCTCCCCGGAGTCGCTTCGATGCGCTTCTCGATTCGTCCGCCGCGCGGCTGGCGCTGTCCGTCGTCCCTGGTCGTCGTCGGGCTGGCCTCGGCGCTGGCAGGTGCCCCCTCCCCCGCCGCCACGGTGGGGGAGAGCGTCGCCGCGATCCGGGCGGTCGACCACGAGGGGAAGGGGAACGTGGCGGCGGCGGCGGCCTGGAAGGTGCTCGCCGCGGCCCCGCCGTCGAGCCTCCCCGACGTGCTGGCGGCGATGGACGGCGCCAATCCGCTCGCGGCCAACTGGCTCCGGGCCGCGGTCGACTCGATCGTCGCCCGTGCCGGCGGCGCCGGGAAGGTGCCGCTCGACGCGCTCGAGCGGTTCCTCGCCGACGTGAAGCACGACCCGCGGGCGCGGCGTCTGGCCTTCGATCTGGTGAAGGAGGCCGACCCCTCCCGCGCCGAGAAGCTCCTCGACGGGATGGCCGAGGACCCGAGCGTCGAGTTGCGGCGCGACGCCGTGGCGAAGCTCGTCGCCGCGGCCAAGGCCCTCGAGGCCGCGGGCTCGAAGGAGGAGGCGCTGGCCGCCTACCGACGGGCCTTCGGCGCCGCGCGGAACGTCGAGCAGATCCAGGCGCTCGCGACGTCGATCCGCGACCTCGGCGGCGAGGTCGATCTGACGCGTCACTTCGGTTTCCTCCGCTCCTGGCGGATCATCGGCCCCTTCGACAACACCGGCGGCAAGGGTTTCGCCGCGGTCTATCCCCCCGAGACGGCGATCGACCCGGCGGCGGAACTCGACGGCAAGGAGGGGAAGGTCGCCTGGCAGCCGGTGGAGAGCGGCGACGAGTACGGGATCGTGAACGTCAATCTCGTCTATCCGCCCCCCGCCCCCCCGGCCGACGCCAAGGCGCCCGAGGGGGAGACCAAGGAGGGCCTCAAGGGGGTCGTGGCCTACGCCGTCACCGAGTTCGACGCCGCCGAGGCCCGCCCCGCCGAGCTGCGGCTGGGGTGCAAGAACGCCTGGAAGATCTGGCTCAACGGCGCGCCGGTCTTCGAGCGCGAGGAGTATCACCGTGGCATGGAGATCGACCAGTACCGGATGCCGATCAGGCTCCGGAAGGGACCGAACACGATCCTCGTCAAGATCTGCCAGGACGAGCAGCGGCGCCCCTGGACGACCGAATGGGAGTTCCAACTGCGCGTCTGCGACGAGGTGGGGACGGCGATCCATCCCGCGGGCGCACCTGCCGCGTCACGCTGATCCGCCCCCGTTCTGCCCCTCCGCGATTCCGACCGACCGCAGGCCCTCCGCATCGAAGCCCGGAGAATCCCCATGTCCCGTCTCCCCGCGATCCCGCTCCTCGCCGCCGCGTTGCTCTTCGCCGCGTCGCCGCTCACGGCCGACGACTGGCTCGCCTTCCGCGGGCCGGGGGGGGCGAGCCGGGTGCAGGAGGGTTCGCTTCCGGTCGAACTCTCGGCCGCGGACGTCCGCTGGTCGACCGACCTGCCGGGCCGCGGCCTCTCCGGCGTGCTGGTCGTCGGCGAACGGGCGTTCGTGACCACCAGCGACGGCCCCACGCAGGACCGGCTCCACCTCGTCTGCCTCTCGGCCGAGACCGGAAAGATCCTCTGGGACCGGCAGGTGTGGGCGACCGGGCGGACGATGTGCCATCCCAAGACGAGCGTCGCGGCCCCCACCCCCTGCAGCGACGGTGAGCGGGTGTACGCCATCTTCTCCTCGAGCGACGTCGTCTGCTACGACCTCGACGGCAACCTCCAGTGGCTCCGCGGCATCGGCTGGGACTATCCCAACGTCAGCAACAGCCTGGGGATGTCGAGCTCGCTGTTGGTCACCGGCGGCACGGTCATCGTCCCGGTGGAGAACGACAGCGAGTCGTACTCCCTCGGCCTCGACGCCGCCACCGGCGCGACCCGCTGGAAGCTCGACCGCCCCAAGGCGGCCAATTGGACCTCGCCGGTGATCCTCGCCCCGGGGCTCGTGGCCCTGCAGTCGAAGCTCGGCGTCGAGGCGATCCGCGCGGCCGACGGGGCCACGGCCTGGAGCTACGCCGAGGGGGCCGACACCGTCTCGTCGAGCGCGCTGGCCGACGGCGTGCTCTACGTCCCGAGCAACGGCGTCACGGCGCTCGAGCTCGATCCCGCCGATCCGGCGAAGCCGCCGAAGCAGGCGTGGCGCGAGAACACCCTCGCCCCCTCGACCGCCAGCTGCGTGGTGGGCGCCGACGCCGTCTACTGCATCAACGGCGCCGGGGTGCTCACCGCCGGCGACCGGGCCACCGGCAAGCGCCGCTGGCAGCTCCGTCTCAAGGGTCCCTTCAGCGGCACCCCCGTGACCGACGGCCGGCACCTGTGGGCGGTGAACGAGGCGGGGCTCGTGCAGGTGGTGGAACTGGGCGAGAAGGAGGGGAAGGAGGTCGCCACCCTCGATCTCGGGGACGAGATCCTCTGCAGCCCCGCCGTCGCCTCCGGCGCCCTGTTCGTCCGCAGCAACACCAAGCTCGTCAAGATCGGCAAGTGACGCCCGCCGCGGCGCGGGCCGTGGTCGCGCGGAGCCGCCGGCACGGACCGCCATGCAGCTCCCGCGCTACCTGAACCGCCGCGACGTCGGGGATCTGGCGCGCCTGGCGGCCCCCGTGGCCCTTTCGCGCACGAGCTTCATGCTCATGGGGCTGACCGACGCGGTCGTCCTCGCCAGGCACGCGCCCGCGGAACTCCCCCACGTCCTCAACGCCTTCCTGCCGGTCGGGGTGGCGATGGGATTCGGGCTCGGACTGATGACCGGAGTGCAGGTGCTCACCGCCGAGCTCTGCGGCGCCGGCCGCGAACTCGAGACCGGGCGGATCGCCCGCCGCGGCGTGGCGGTGGCGCTCGCCTACGGCCTCGTGTCGGCGGCCGTCTGCATCCTCGTCGCCGTCCCGCTCCTGCGTTGGCTCGGCTTCGACGCGTCGTTCACCGCCGCCACGGCCCGCTGCACGCGGATCCTCGCCTACGGCCTCCCCGCCCACATGCTCTTCAACGCCGCCGCCAGCTATCTGGAGGCGATGCGCCGGCCGATGGTGGTGACGGCGATCGGCATCGTGGCGGTGGCCGCGAATCTGGTCCTCGACGTCGCCCTGGTGCCGGCGCACGGGGCCGCGGGCGTGGCGTGGGCCACGACGCTGTCGCGCTGCGGCATGGCGCTGGCCGCCCTGGTCGTCGTGGCCCGGAGCACGCCGGCGCTCGTGTGGGGGGGGAATCCCGGCCCCGGCGAGTTCGGAAGGCAGAACGGGGTCGGTCTGGGAGCGGGCCTGGCCAACGTCGCCGAGTGGGGGAGCTTCAACCTCACGCACGTCATCGCCACGCTGTCGAGCATCGACGCGGGAGCGCTGTGGGGTTTGACGGTGCAGATGATGGGCTCGGTGTTCATGATCTACGTCGGGCTGGGGAGCGCCACGAGCGTGCGCGTGGCGGAGCGCTTCGGCCGCGGCGACCGGGAAGGGGTGGCCGACGCCTCCCGGCTGGGGATCGTGGCGGCGCTCGTCGTGGGCACGGCCCTGGGTTTGGCGGTGTGGGGGGCGAGCGGCCAGCTCGCGGCGGTGGGGCTCGCCGCCGAGGGGGATGGCGCCGGCGCCCGCCTCGCGCCGCTCCTCGCGCGCCTCCTGGCCGCGGCTGCCGCGGTGACGCTCTTCGACGGGCTGCAGGGTGTGGCGTCGATGGCGCTGCGGGCGCGCGAGGTGGTCTGGCCGCCGACGGCGATCCACGTCGGCTCCTACGCGCTCCTGATGGTCCCGCTCTGCTGGTGGCTGGCGCTGGGATCGGGGCCCGGGAGGGGCCACGGCGTGTGGGGCGTGCTCGTCGGCGTGGCGGTGGCGTCGGTGCTCGCCGGCGTCCTCCAGGCGGGGTTGCTCGAATGGCACGCGCGCCGTGGGCCGGCCGAACCCGGGGAGTGACCCGGCGTCATTCAGGGATCTTCCATCCGCGCAGCTCGCAGTGGAGCCGGGCGATCTTCCCCATGAAGTGATCCATCCGGTAGGTCCCCGCGGCGAGGGCCATGTGCCTCTCGGCGTCGGCCGCGTTCCCCTCCGCCTCCGCGAGCAGCCCCAGGTAGAGGTGCGCGTAGCAGCGCTGGTTGCGCCGGGCGGACGGGGGCCCGGAGTCGGCGGCGGCGAGCACCGCCTCGGCGGTTCCGGCGCCCCGGTAGAGGTCGAGCACCTCCTTCATCGGCACGCGGGCGTCGTTGCCCACCGGGAGGAGTTGTTTCCGTGCCGTGTCGACGTCCTTGTCCCGCGCCAGACACGCGAAGTGCCAGGTGACGTTCTCGACGTCGGCCGGATTCACCTCCTTGTGGCGTTCGAACTGGGCGACGCCATCGGCGAACCGGTCGGCGTAGTAGAGGGCGAGTCCCCGCTGCCACAGCTCGGGTTCGATCTCCGGCCGGAGCTTGACGAGCGCATCGAAGGCCTCGGCCGATTCCTTCGGCTTCCCGGCGAAGAGGAGCGTCACGCCGTCCTCGAAGAGCTTCCGGGCATCCTGGGCGGGCGGCTGGGCGGGCGGCTGGGCGGGCGGCTGGGCGCCGGCGAAGGGTGCCGCGGAGGCGAGCGCGAGGCCCGCGAGGAGACGACGGCGGTCGAGGCGGGGGGCATGGCGCATGGCTCGGTCGCGAAGGGGTGCCTCCGCATCTCCCGTGGGGTGGCCGGTCGGTCCGTCCCCCGCCGCGCGTCGCGGCGGGAACGACTCGGGTGAGTCTCCAATGTCCGGCCCCGGAAGCCGCCTGTCGAGGGTCGGCCGGGTCGTGCCGATCGCGGCCGTCACTTCGCCACGTTCGTGCCGCGCCACAGCCACTCCAGGCTCTCCGGCAGGATCGCGCCGCCGTGCTTGCCGTTGTGGCCGCCGACGCCGCCGACGAGCTTGTGGTCGTAGCCCGAGAAGGCGAGGGCCTTCTCCATGGCCAGGTTCGAGAGCCACCAGTGGCCATGGCGGTTGTCGAGGTCGTGCTCGCCCGCCTGGAGGAAGACGCGGATCGGCTTGGGATGCTCCTTGGTCTGGCGCACGAGCGACGGATAGTGGTCGCCGCCGCGGATGTCGGTGAAGCTGCCGACGTGGGAGAGCACCTTGCGGAAGAGATCCGGCCGTTCGAAGGCGACGGTGAAGGCGCAGATGCCCCCCGACGAGATGCCGCAGATGGCGCGCTTGTCGGGGTCGGCCGTGAGACGCACGCCGGCGGCTTTCAGCCGCTCGTCGGAGGCGGCCAGCGGGAGGATCGACTCCTCGAGAAACTCCGCGTATGTCGGCGACAGCGTGTCGTACTCGAGGCTGCGGTTGTTCGCCCCCGGCTGCCAGCCCGGCTTCTCCCCGGGCAGCGCGCCCGAGTGGCCCGGATCGACGAAGATCGCCGCGAGCGCCGGGATCTTCCCGGCGTGGACGAGGTTGTCGAGGACGATCGGCACGCGGAACTGCCCCTGCTCGTCGACGTAGGCATGGCCGTCCTGGAAGACCATCACCGCGAGCCCCTCGTCGCCGACTTTTTTCAGGATCGACTCGGCCGGCAGATGGATCCACACCCGACGCATGGTGCCGGGGAAGACCCCCTGGCTCGAGTGGACGACCATCCGCGTCGAGCCTGCCGGCACGCCGTCGGCGCGCGCGGTGCTCGTGGCGGAGAGGACGTAATCCTTGTCGTGGTCGACGTCCTGGGCACGGGCCGGCGCGGCGACGACGATCGCCACGAGGGCGAGGAGGATACGGAGCGGGAGCGGGACGCGCACGGGAATCTCCGGGACGGGGGGACGGACGGGGGACGCGCCGCTGGCTACTGCCGGTCGGCGCCGGTGTCGAGCACGGCCATGAAGGCCTTTTGCGGGATGTCGACCGAGCCGACGCTCTTCATCCGCTTCTTGCCCTCCTTCTGCTTGGCCCACAGCTTCTTCTTGCGGGAGATGTCGCCGCCGTAGCACTTGGCGGTGACGTTCTTCCGCATCGCCGAGATCGTCTCCCGGGCGATGACCTTCGTGCCGATCGCCGCCTGGAGGGCGATCTCGAACATGTGGCGGTCGATCTCGCCGCGGAGCTTCTTCACGATCGCCCGGCCGCGCCGGTCGGCGTCGCGCCGGTCGCAGATGATCGACAGCGCGTCGACCTTCTTGCCGCCGACGAGGATGTCGAGGCGGACGAGGTCGGCGGGGAAGTAGCCGACGAGCTCGTAGTCCATCGTGCCGTAGCCGCGCGTGACGCTCTTGAGCTTGTCGTGGAGGTCGTAGATCACCTCGGCCAGCGGCAGGTCGAAGGTGAGCATGGCCCGCGTCGGCGACAGGTACTCGGTCTTGAGGTAGGTCCCGCGCCGGTCGGTGCACAGCTGCATGATCGGCCCGATGTGCTCGACCGGCGTGAGGAAGTTGGTGCGCACGATCGGCTGGCGGAACTCCTCGATCTGTCCGGTCTCGGGGACGTCCTGCGGATTGGTGATCTCGATCGTCTCGCCGTCGGACTTCAGGATCTGGTAGGTGACGTTCGGTGCCGTCTGGACGAGGTCGAGGTCGGCCTCCTTCTCCAGCCGCTGCTGGATGATCTCCATGTGGAGGAGGCCGAGGAAGCCGCAGCGGAAGCCGAAGCCGAGCGCCTCGCTCGACTCCGGCGCGAACTCGAAGGAGGGGTCGTTGATGGCGAGCTTCTCGAGCGAGTCGCGCAGCTCCTCGAAGTTCTCCCCCTCCGACGGATAGAGGCCGCAGTAGACCATGCGCTGCGGGGCCTTGTACCCGGGGAGGGGGGCGGCGCCGTCGTCGCCGGGGATCGTCACCGTGTCGCCGATGTGGACCTGCTTCACGTCCTTGATGTTGCAGACGAGGTAGCCCACCTCGCCGGGGCCGAGCGCCTCGCAGGCGCGCCGCTGGGGGACGAACTGCCCGAGTTCGAGCACCTCGTGCGTGCTGGAGGTCTCCAGGAAACGGATCTTCTGCCCCTTCCGGATCGTGCCGTCGACGATCCGCACGTAGCAGATGGCGCCGCGGTAGCTGTCGTAGTGGCTGTCGAAGATCATCGCCCGCAGGGTGGCGTCGGGATCCCCCTGCGGCGGCGGGATCCGCTCCACGATCGCGGCGAGGAGATCCTCGATGCCGATGCCCGCCTTGGCGCTGGCCTTGATGACCTCGGTCGGATCGATCGCGAGGCTCTGCTCCATCTCGGCGAGGACCTCGTCGACGCGGGCGTGGACGAGATCGACCTTGTTGATCACCGGCACGATCGCCAGGTTCTGGCCGATGGCGGCGTAGGCGTTGGCCACGGTCTGCGCCTCGACGCCCTGGAAGGCGTCGACCAGCAGCACCGCCCCCTCGCAGCAGGCCAGGCTCCGCGACACCTCGTAGTGGAAGTCGACGTGGCCGGGCGTGTCGATGAGGTTCAGCTCGTAGATCTCGCCCTTGTAGCGGTATTCCATCCGCACGGCCCGGGCCTTGATCGTGATCCCGCGCTGCCGCTCGAGCTCCATGTCGTCGAGCATCTGCTCCTTGAGCTGGCGCTTCTCCACCGTGCCGGTGAACTCGAGCAACCGGTCGGCGAGCGTGCTCTTGCCGTGGTCGATGTGCGCGATGATGGAGAAGTTGCGGATGTGCTTGCAGTCGATGGGCATGAGGGATTCCGGTCAGGTGGTGTGCGGACGGGGGCGGCGGTGCTCGGCCCGGGCCAGGCCGGCGGCACCGACGTAGCCGGCGTCTCCGCCGAGGGTCGCGTAGCGGATGGGGGTCCGCTCGGCGAGGAGCGCGAAGGCGCGCGAGCGCACCTCCGCGCGGACGCGTTCGAGGAAGGCGGCGCCGACCGGATCCGTCTCGCCGCCGAAGGTCATCGCCCCGCCGAGGAGCACGATGGCCGGGTCGAGGGTGTGGAGGAGGGTGGTGATGCCGATGCCGAGCCAGCGGGCCGCCTCGTCGAGGAGCGCCCCGGCGGGGCCGTCCCCCTCCCGGGCCAGCCGGCCGATGACACGCGTGTCGAACTCCTCCCCCGCCGCCAGCGCCGCGGCCCGCGCGGCGGCCAGCCCCGGCGCCGCGCCGGTGGCGATCGCCTCCTCGGCCATCGCCACGATCGACTTGGCGCTCGCGTAGGCCTCGAGGTGGCCCGGTTTCTTGCAGGGACAGACGCGTGCCCCGGGCGACGGATCGACGATGATGTGGCCGCACTCGGAGGCGTGGCTGTGCTCCCCGTCGAGCGTTTCCTCGCCGAGGACGATCGAACCGCCGATGCCGGTGCCGAGCGTGAGGAGGAGGAGGCTCCGCAGCCCCTTGCCGGCGCCGATCCAGTGTTCGCCGAATCCCGCGGCGGTGGCGTCGTTGGCGAAGGTCACCGGCAACTTCGCGTGGTGGGACACACGGTCGCGCACGTTGAAGCCGTCGAAGCCGGGGAAGTTGCCCGCCTGGATGATGAAACCCTTCTTCAGGTCCTGCGGCCCGGGTGTCCCCAGCCCGACCCGGGGCACGTTTGCCCGGTCGACGCCGGCGAGGCGCAGGACCTCGTGCACGCCGTTCCCCATGCGCCGGCAGACGTCCTCCGGACCCTTGTCGACGTCGGTCTCCTCGGTGTGGAAGGCGAGCGTGGCGCCGTCGTCATCGACGAGGCCGATCTTGATGTTCGTGCCGCCGAGATCGACCCCGGCCCAGAACGGGCCGCGGGCCCGGGAGAGCGGCAGCCAGCGGGAGCGGTCTTGCATGGTGGGGCCGTGGGGCGGGTCGCGCGGGGGTGCGAAACGGACTCACTCGGCCGCGGGCCGTCGGGGTGCGGGATCGGGCTGGGGCGGGGCCCCGGGGAGCACCAGTTCCTCCGTCGTGGGAGCCGGCGGCGCGGGGGGGGTGAGGTCGATGCGTTCCACCTCGACGACGTCCCCTTCGGGCGCACGGCTCGGCGAGGAGCAGGCGCCGGCGGAGAGCAGAACGCACGCGAGGCTGCCGACGACGGGGAGGCGGTGGGAGCGCATGGGGCGTGGTCGGGGGGGCGGACGGGGGCGACGCCGTCCGTGCCGCCGCCGCGGGAAGGACAGTCTACCACCCGGAGGGCCGCGCCTCCGTAGCGGTTTTCCGGGGGAAACGCCCTCCGCCCCGACGCGCCGAGCCGGGCCTGAGTCACCGGGAAGCCTTTTTCAGCAGCCGAGCAGCGCCGCCGTCGCCAGCCATTCGAGTTCCCCCGGCTGGCCGATCCCGTCGTCGCGACGGATCGACGCCACCGCCCCCTTGGCCATGCGGATCGCCGCCGTGCCGTCGCCGATGGTCAGCGCCGCGAGCCTGCCCACGCAGGGGGCGTGTCCCACCCAGGCGACGCGCGCCGCGTCCTGCTGGATCGTCCACTCCACGAGCGCCTGCCAGTCGGAACCGGGGGCGAGGGCGTCGACGACGGCGATCTCGCGGGTGATCCCCAGTTCCTCGACGAGCAGCGCCGCCGTCTCGCGGCAGCGCACGAGCGGACTGGTGGCCACGAGATCGAAGCCCAGCCCCGCATCCTGCAGCCGGCGCACGAATCGCGCGAAGCGCTTCCGACCGGGCTTCGTCAGCCGGCGGTGGTAGTCGTCGACGCCCGGGCCCGGATCCTCGGCCCACGCGTGGCGGACGATGGTGAGGTGCGTGGTGAGCGTCGCCATGGGAGGGTGTCCGGGGGTTGGTGGATTGTCCCCTCGCCCGCGGCACCGGGCAAGCTCATGCCCGGCGCCACAGGGCCCCGACGGGGAGGCCTGCCGCCTCCACCGTGTCGCGGGCGGCGTCGAGCCAGCGGCGGGCATCGACCGGGTACCCGGCGGTGGGTACGAGGCCGGGGAGGAGCGCGCCCCAGTGGTCGTTGAAGGCGCGCATGGCCAGTTCGCGGACGTACTTGGCCGTCATGCTCGCGAGCGCCACCGGCACGCGCTCCTCCCCCCCCACCGTGAAATCGATCCACGTGCCGGCGGCGCCCGGGCCGCCGACCTGATAGCGGCTCTTCTCCGGCGACTCCCCGAGCGTGCGCACCAGCGGCGTGTCGAAGTGGCGGCCGACCAGCGGCGCGTAGGCCTTGCGGCCGCCGTGCCGGTCGCACCACACGAGCGCCGGCTCGGCGGATCGTGCGGCGCGGAGACCGGCGGCGAGTTCGAGCGACAGACGGGAGAGGATGTCGGACTTGTTGAGCCCGTCGTCGAGCAGCCGGTTGAACCCGAGGGGATGGACGACGCGGGCGGCCAGTGCCGCGAGCGCCACGCCCTGCCGCGGCGGTTCGGAGCCGATCGCCGCGCGGAGGCGCTCCACGTCCCCTGGATCGGCGTCCGCCGGAAGGCGCGTGCCGAGGAAGCGCGACCATTCCGCCGGGGCGCCGTCCGCGCCGATGTCCAGGCGCTCGGCCAGCCCGGCGCCGTCGACGGGGACCGCCCGCCCCCCGCCGACGGTTCCCACGGCCGCGAGGACTCCGCGCTCGAGCGGGGCCAGACCGGCCCCCGGTGTGTGGAGCTTCTTCGAATCGGCCCAGGGGATCCTGGCGAGGCCGGCCGCCGTGGCGACCGCCGCGGCCGCGCGGGCCAGCCGGGCCCCGGCCTCCTCCGGGTCGGGGGCGTCCCCGTCGTCCTCCAGTCGCCACACGCTCGCGGCGACGACGAGCGGTCCGAGGTTCGGCCCGTAGCCCGCCTCGTCGATGCCGATGACGAGCGTCATGCGTCCCCCGTGCCGCCGCCGGGGAACTGCCGGCAGTACTCGTAGACGGCGATGGCGGCGCTCGTGGCGGCGTTGAGACTGTGGGGCAGCCCCGCCATGGGGATCTCGGCGACGTGGTCGAGCCGGTCGAGGATCTCCTGCTCGAGCCCCAGCCGCTCGTTGCCGATCACGAGCACGGTCCGGGAGGGAAACCGGAAGCCGAACAGGCTCTCCGACGAGGTCGTCTGTTCGAGCCCCACCAAACGCCAGCCCTCCGCCCGGAGGCGGTCGAGGACCGGCCCGAGGCTGCGGTGGACCTCGAGCTCCACCGACTCGGCGCCGTCGCGGGCGATGCGGTCGTCGAGACGGGCGGCGCCGCAGGCGATCACCCGGCGGATGCCGAAGCAGCCGCAGGTGCGTACGATGTG
>CAZMOU010000031.1:0-10840 GCA_964567835.1 uncultured Chitinophaga sp.
TCCCGATCGTGCCGCTGTACTTCGCCGCCGAGCGGCCGATCGTGTGGCGCGACGGGGTGATGATCATGGTGGACGACGACCGGCTCCCCCTCGGGCCCGGCGAGAAGCCCCAGATGCGCCGCGTGCGTTTCCGCACGCTCGGCTGCTACCCCCTCTCCGGCGCCGTCGATTCGAGCGCCACCACGCTCCCGGAGATCATCCAGGAGATGCTGCTGACGACCTTCTCCGAACGCCAGGGCCGGCTCATCGATTCCGACGAGGCGGGTTCCATGGAGAAGAAAAAGAAGGAAGGCTACTTCTAGTTGTCCCGCCGGGCCCTGCAGCGGACCGCGGCCGGAGCCGCCGGCCGCTGAAGGCCCCTCGACGCCGGCGAGTGCCCCGTCTCCACGGATCGCCGTGTGGCAACCCCAAACCGACATCCGACATGTCCCATCAATCCTCCCTCATCGCCCAGGACATCGACGAGTACCTCGCGCAGCACGAGCGCAAGGAGCTCCTCCGCTTCATCACGTGCGGGAGCGTCGACGACGGCAAGAGCACGCTCATCGGCCGGCTCTTCTACGAGTCGAAGATGATCTACGAGGACCAATTGGCGGCGATCGCCAAAGATTCCACGCGCTACGGCACCACCGGCGGCAAGGTCGACCTGGCCCTGTTCACCGACGGCCTCGAGGACGAGCGGCAGCAGGGGATCACGATCGACGTCGCCTACCGCTACTTCTCCACCGACCGGCGCAAGTTCATCATCGCCGACACCCCGGGCCACGAGCAGTACACGCGGAACATGGCCACCGGGGCCTCCACGGCCGACCTGGCCATCATCCTCGTCGACGCCCGCCACGGCGTGATGACGCAGACGCGCCGCCACAGCTTCATCGTCTCGCTCCTCGGCATCCGCCACGTCGTCGTCGCCGTCAACAAGATGGATCTCGTCGGCTGGGACGAGGCGGTCTTCGAGCGGATCCGCGCCGACTACCAGGCCTTCGCCTCGCGCCTGGAGATGCCCGACGTCCACTTCATGCCGATCTCCGCGCTCGAGGGGGACAACGTCGTCACCAACAGCCCGAACATGCCCTGGTACTCGGGCTCCCCGCTGATGACGCTGCTGGAGACGGTGTACATCGGCTCCGACAGGAACCTCGAGGACTTCCGCTTCCCGGTGCAGCTCGTGGTCCGGCCGAACCTCGACTTCCGCGGCTTCGCCGGCACGATCGCCTCCGGGATCGTGCGCCGGGGGGACGAGGTGATGAGCCTGCCGTCGCGGAAGAAGAGCCGCGTGAAATCGATCGTCGCCTTCGACGGCGACCTCGAGGAAGCCTTCGCGCCGCAGAGCGTCACGCTCACGCTCGAGGACGAGATCGACTCCAGCCGCGGCGACATGCTCGTCCGCCCCGGCAACCAGCCCAAGGTCGACAACCGCTTCGACGCCACGATCGTGTGGATGAGCGAGCAGCCGCTCCTGCCGGGGAAGCAGTACCTCTTCAAGCAGACGACGAAGGTCACCACCGGCGCGGTGAGCACGCTCCGCTATCGGATCGACGTCAACACCCTCCACCGTCAGGACGCTCCGAGCCTGGGGCTCAACGAGATCGGACGCTGCGCGATCACGCTCACCGAGCCGATCATGCACGACGCCTACCGCCGCAACCGGGCGACCGGAGGCTTCATCGTCATCGACAGGCTCACGAACGCCACCGTCGGCGCCGGGATGATCCTCGACCGGGAGCCGGAGGAGGGGCGGTCGGGGGCCCACTGGGACGACGCGGTGCCGGAGGGTGTTCACGAGGCCGAAAGCGCCGTGACGGCCGCCGAGCGGCAGGCTCGCTACGGACAGAAGCCCGTCACGGTGCTGCTCGTCGGTCCGACCGGTGCGGGGAAGTCGACGCTGCTGTCGGCCCTCGAACGCCGTCTCTTCGAGGCTGGCCGGGCGGTCGCCGTCCTCGACGGGCAGTCGCTCCGGGCCGGCATCAGCCGCGACCTCGGCTTCAGCGCCGCCGACCGCAGCGAGAATCTCCGCCGCGGCGCCGAGATCGCCCGCCTCTTCAACGACGCCGGGCTGGTCTGCGTGGCCGGCTTCGTGGCGCCGGAGGAGGCGGTGCGGCAGAAGGCGGTCGAGCGCATGGGCGCCGAACGCGTGATCCTCGTGCACCTCGCCTGCCCGATCGAGGTCTGCCGGCAGCGCGACACCGACGGCCTCTATGCGCGGGCCGAGTCGGGTGAACTCCCCGGCTTCCCCGGCGTCTCCGCGCCGTGGGAAGCACCCGTGAGCCCCGACCTCGTCCTTCCCACGCACGAGTGGCCGGTGGGGAAGTGCGTCGACGCGATCGTCAAGCTCCTCGAGGACCGCGGCGCGATCTGACCGCGCGCGATCAGGGGGCGAGGCGCTCGAGGAGCCAGCGTCCGCCATCGCGCCGGTAGCGGAGGCGGTCGTGGAGCCGGCTGGGGCGGCCCTGCCAGAACTCGATCCGCTCGGGGGCGAGCCGGAAGCCCCCCCAGTGCGCGGGCCTGGGGATCGCGGCGTCGTCGGGATGCTCGGCGCGGTACCGCGCGAAGAGTTCCTCGAGCGCCGCCCGGTCGGCGATCACCTCGCTCTGCGGCGAGCTCCAGGCGCCGATCCGCGACGTGCTCGGACGGCTGGCGAAGTAGGCGTCGCTCTCCTCGGCGCTCGTCCGTTCGACGCGTCCCTCGATCCGTACCTGCCGCTCGAGGATCGCCCAGTGGAAAGTGAGGGCGGCGAAGGGATTGGCGGCGAGTTCGCGCCCCTTGTGGCTCTCGTAGTTGGTGAAGAAACAAAAACCGCGGGCGTCGAAGCCGCGGAGGAGCACGATCCGCGCCGAGGGACGGCCGTCGGGGGTGGCGGTGGAGAGCGTCATCGCCTCCGGCTCCGGCACGCCGGCGGCGACCGCGGCGTCGTACCAGACGGCGAACTGCCCGATGGGGCTCTCGTCGGCGGTCGCCTCGTCGAGGGCCCCCTGTTCGTATTCCTTCCGCGCGTGGGTCGACCGGGATTCCATGGTGCAGCTCCTTGTCGGGGAATGGTAGCCGGTCCGCGACGCCCGGGCGCACCCGTCTTCCACCGGTGCGGGCCGCGACGCGGAGGGAACATGACTCCCGGCCTCGTCCGGTCGGCGGCACCCGAGCGTGCCGGAGGGTGCGGATGCGTGCGGTGAGGAGGCCGTGCCGGGGAGCCCGCCCGATACGATCGACACGATGTGTGTCAGTCGGCCATGGCACGCGTCATGTCCGGGTGAATCGAGGGCCGGACGTGTCGTGTGTAACACGTGTGACAATGGTAGTGACGGAGAGGGATATAAGTCCTGTGAGGAGCGGCACAGGAAAACACATATCGTGTGATGTCTCAATGTTGAGATCATGAAACAGCGAATTAGTCTCCCTTCGAGAAGGCCCACCCACAGGGGGTGTGCCCACTGACAAGACGCCCCTCCCGAAGACGGGGCGGGCGGTCGCGAGTCATCCGTCTCGGGGGAAATGTCCATGAAGATCATCAATAACATCAAGACCACGCTGATCCTGTTGGGGGTGGCCTGTGCGTGCGGCGTGGCCCCGATGCCGACGCGGGCTGACACGGTGCTGACGTCGAACCTGGCGACACCGTCCAATGGTTGGTATGCCGGCGTGTTGAACGACCAATGGGTGGCGGCGCCGTTTCGCACGACGTCGAGCCTCACCCGAATCACCGGCGTGACGCTCGACGTGTACGACAACGGCAATTACAACGGCGGCGATATATTCGCCGCGATCTGGAGCATGCAGCCGGGCAATGCGGGCCCCGGGTCGCCCGTACAGACGCTCTATCAGGGGGGCATGGCCGGCTGGTCGAACGTGTTCACCGGGCTCTCGGTCGATCTGCAGCCCGACACCGAGTACTCGGTCGTCGTCGGTGGGATCAATCTGGAGGATCGGGATCTCGGCCACTTCTTCTTCAACTATCCGGGCTCCGTCAGCTGGGCCTCGTCGTCCGATCGTGCCGGGCAGGCGCACGTGGGGGACGGGTTCGTCCTGGCCACCTGGTACAGCCAGAATCAGGGAGCGAGCTGGTCCGCAAACACGTTGGACGTGCAGCATCTGGCCGTGTTCGCCGACGCGACGCCCGTGCCGGAGATCGATCCGAGCGGGGTGTCGGGCGTGCTGTCGGTCGTGGCGGGGGCACTGGCGATCGCCGAGCGGCGGGTGCGTCGCTGCGCATGAGCGAAGGCGGAAGGATGGCGGTGGGGGGCCACCGAGCGGAGCCGGACCGTCCCGGTCGAAGGATCGACCGGGCGGTCGGCCCGGGGTGGTCGGCCGTGCCTTCCTTCCGGTGATTGCGTCGTCCGCGGAGAGGGTCACCCATGCCTGCCGTCCGCCACGCCGCCGGCGGAACGAGCGGAGTCGCGACGGTGTCGGACAGGCGGCGGGCCGCCGGGGGCTCCGCCGCGGCATCCCGATCGCGGCGGCGAAACGCGCCGTCGCTCGGCGGCTACCGCAGCCAGTTCCCCCACGGCCAGGTGAAGCCGGGTTTCGCGACGGGGAGCGCGGCGGTCTTCTTCGGGGATCCGTCCGCCGGCCCCTCGGCCCGGGGCGACGGGGTGTCGTCGTCCCCCTTCGGGATCCCGCTGCATCCCCCCTTCGCCCGGCAGCAGGCGCAGCGTTCCACCACCTTCCACTCCACGCTCGGTACCGTGCGCTTGGTCGTCTTCCGCACCGGGACGACGCGCGTCCGCACCTCCGCGCAGGTCGGCTTCCACACCTCGTGCGACCAGCAGCCGCAGTCGTCCTTGCCGCACGTCGTGCCGCACCAGACGCTCGGGCCCGGCACGCAGAAGTCCTCGCACGTGGCGTCCCAGCAGACCTTCGTGATCTCCTTCTTCCCGAGCTTCGGCACGCACACCTTGGTCACGCAGACGCGACCCCCGCACTCGTCGCAGCAGCCGTCGGGTCGGGCATCCTTCCTGGCGTCGTCCTTCGTCGCGTCCTTCGTCGCAGCGTCGGCCTTCGCCCCGGCGGGGTCGGGGGCGCGCCCCGGCTTGCCGGCGGGACGCGGCAGCTCGGCGTCGGCCGGCTTCGCTTCGGCGGGATCGACCCTGCGGAGCGGATTCGTCATGGCGGGCGGATTCGTGTTTCCCGCCGGTGTGCCCGGTTCGCCAGCCTCCGCGGGCACCTTCGGCACACGTGGCGGCTTGGCCCGCGGCAGCGGCAGCGCATCGGGTTCGTCGGCGCGGAGTGGCGCCGCCGACAGCATGGCTGCGGCGCAGAGGGCGACGGCCACCGGACGGATCGTGGATCGGAGCATGAGTCGGTCCCTGTGCCTGGCCACGGAGGGCTTTTTCCGCGTGAACGACGGAGTCACGCATCGCTGGATGCGATGCGCCGCCGACATCGGGGAACCCTCGGCGTTCCCCGGGTCGGCCCAGCGGAAAAAGGCCACGGAGGGCTTTTTCCGCGTGAAACTAGAACTCGATCTGGAACCTCGTGCCATAGATGTCGAAGGGGAGGGGGCCGTGCCCGCGGACGTCGGGCATGGCGTGGATCCAATTGAGCTGGACGCGCGTGAAGCGGTTCCACCACCAGTTGAGCGCGACGGTCGGGGCGTTGTAGGTGCCGTAGCCCGGCGCCGGCGGAGGGCCGTCGGAGTTCGAGAGCTGGTTGGCCGGAGCGATGTTCACGCAGGAGAGATCGACGTACGTCCAGCGGAAGGCCACCTCCCAGGCGCCCCAGCCGGCCACGCGCCCGCGGCGACCGGTGCCGAAGAAGGTCGTGTGGGGGACGACGTTGTAGTCGAGGACGCCGGCCTGCTTGAGATAGAGGCAGCTCTCGCCGGTGAGGAAGTAGCCGCACTGGAAGTAGGCCGCCGGCACGAACGTGGGCGGGCCACCGAACTGGTTGAACGCCTCGAGCATGACCTCCGTCTGGAAGTGGGCCGGCCCGGCGTTGCGCGCGAGCTCCAGGTGGGTCATCCAGAAATTGTCGGTGAGGACGCGGCCTGAATCGACGACGCGCGGCGTGCCGGCGGCGGTGAGCCCGAGGCCGGCGGGGTCGCCGACGAAGAACTCCGGGAAGATGAACGAGCGGTAGGTCTTGGCTCCCTGGCCGGTGGAGCCCGAGCCGCCGGTCTGGCCGTAGATGAAGCCGGTGCCGACGTGCGTGAGGTAGCGGCCGTCGGCGAGGTCGTCGTAGTCGAGGAGGTGCGTGACGCGCGAGGCGAAGCCGACGCCGCCGTCGTCGCCGATCTCCGTGCCGGCCCGGTTGTCACCGAAGGTCTGGTAGACGTTCTGCGTGCCGTCCCAGAAGGTGAGCCCGGTGGCGTAGACGCTGTAGGCCCAGCTCGTCCGTTCGTCCTCGCTCATCGCGTAGGCCATGATGCCGACGCGGCGGAAGGGATCGGTGGCCTGGAAGGCGGCGGAGCGCTCGAGGAACTCGAGGTGCCGCACGCTCGTCCACGCGTCCATCGTCCCCGGCTGGCGGAACTGCCCGATGCGCACCGTGCCGAGGATCGGGATCTGTTCCTGCTCCCCCCAGACGTCGAAGAAGCTCGGCCTGCCGATCTGGGCGAAGTCGAACTCGATCGAGTAATTCGTGAACTCGGTGAGCTTGCCGACCGCCGAGAGTCGCGCCCGGCGGAAGCCGACGCCGTCCTGGATGTCGCCGTAGTAGGCACGCGTCTCCGCGGGCTCCGAGAAGAGGCCGCTGTCGACCTGGAAGAATCCGCTCAGGCGGATGAGCGGCAGCTGTTCCGACTTCCCCTCGAGCTTCTCGAGTCGCTGCCGTGCCTCCTCGAGGCGGATGTCGAGGTTGCCGATCTGTCCCGGGTCGAGGACCGGGTCGGGGGAGGCGTCGTCGAGACCGCCGAGACGGCTGCGGATGTCGCGGTCGATGTTGCCCGCCTGTCCGGGATCGAGCACCGGCGGCCGGAGCGGATTGATCGAGGGATTCTGCGCGAAACTCGCCCATGGGCTCCCCGGGCGATCGACGAGCGGCACCACGGTTCCCGCCGCCTCCCCCGAGAACGGATCGACGGGGGGTGGGGCGGGGAGCGGGGGGGCGACCGCGGGATCGTCCGTCCCGGACTGCCGCGCCGTGGGCGGGCCATCGACCGCCGCGGCCTCGTCGGCCCGCGCCCCCGACGCCTGGCCCAGCGCCAGGGTCGCGACGACGAGGAGACTCGCCAGCCCGACCGGCGGCGCGGCACGGCGGCGTGGAGCCGCCGCGCGCCCGGCGGGCGTCGGGGTGTCGAGGGGGGAACGGTGTGGCATGCGCAGGGTGGAGGCGGGGGATGGCCGGGGGCGCCCGCACGTCCCGTTTCATCGGCACGCCCCGCCCGACCCCCGCAGTCGGAATCGCCCGCAAGGTCGTCCTCCCCTTCGCCGGCGACGCGGAGCCCCGTACCGGGGCGGGATGGCGTACGGGCGGTCGCGTGGCCGACGCAGCCTGCCCCGGTTATCCTCCCGCCATGGACACCCCCACCGCCCGCATCGGCATCCTCACCGTCTCCGACAGGGCCAGCCGCGGCGAGTACGCCGACGAAGGGGGCCCGGCGATCCGCGAATACCTCGCCGAGGTGCTCGCATCCCCCTGGGAAGCGCTCGAGCGGATCGTTCCCGACGACGTCGGGACGATCGCCGCCGCGCTCGTCGACTTCGCCGCCGCGGGCTGTTGCCTGGTGGTCACCACCGGCGGCACGGGCCCCGCCCCGCGCGACGTCACGCCGGAAGCCACCGAACGCGTCTGCTCGCGGATGCTGCCCGGGTTCGGAGAGCTGATGCGGAGCACGTCGCTCGAGCACGTGCCGACCGCGATCCTCTCCCGGCAGACCGCCGGCGTCCGCGACCGCACGCTCGTCGTGAATCTGCCCGGGCGGCCGCGGAGCATCCGCCAGTGTCTCGACGCCGTGTTCCCGGCGATCCCCTACTGCGTCGATCTCGTCCACACCGGCGTCGCGCATCCCCCGCGCCTGGAGACCAGGGCCGAGCGAATGGTCGCCTTCCGCCCGAAGGGGTGAGGCGGGGCCCGGACCGTCAGCGCATCGCGCGGGCCAGTTCCGGGGCGAAGTAGGTGAGGATGCCGTCGGCGCCGGCACGCTTGATGACGAGCACGCTCTCCGCGGCGGCCTTCGCGCCGTCGATCCAGCCGTGGGCCGCCGCGGCGCGGATCATCGAGTATTCGCCGCTCACCTGGTAGGCGAGCGTGGGGAGGCCGAAGGCCCGCTTCACCCGGAAGACGACGTCGAGCGCCGTCCCGGCCGGCTTCACCATCACCATGTCGGCCCCCTCGGCGATGTCGAGGGCCACCTCGCGGAGCGCCTCGTCGCCGTTGGCGACGTCCATCTGGTAGGTCTTCTTGTCGGTGACGCCGCGCTTCGCGCCGCTGCCGAGGGCCGAGGCGCTCCCGAGCGCGTCGCGGAAGGGGCCGTAGAACGCCGAGGCGTACTTGGCGGCGTAGGAGAGGATGCAGACGTCCTGCCGCCCCACGCGATCGAGCGCCGTGCGGATCGCCCCCACGCGGCCGTCCATCATGTCGGAGGGGGCGACGACGTGGCAGCCGGCCTCCGCCAGCGACAGGCTCTGCCGGCACAGCGCCTCCACCGTCTCGTCGTTGGCGATGCGTCCGTCGATCATGAGCCCGTCGTGGCCGTGGCTCGTGTAGGGATCGAGCGCCACGTCGCAGACGATCCCCACGGCGTCGCCGGTCTCGCGCTTCACCGCGCGCACCGCCCGGCAGGGGAGGTTTTCCGGATCCCAGGCGTGGGCCGCGTCGTCGCTCTTGTGCCCCGGATCGACCACCGGGAACAGCGCCAGCGCCGGGATCCCGAGTTCCGCCGCCTCGGCCGCCGCGCGGGCGAGGCCGTCGATCGACAGCCGCTCCACGCCGGGCATCGCCGCCACCGGCGTGGCCCCCGGGAGATCGTGGACGAACAGCGGCCACACGAGGTCCGACGGCGTGAGCACCGTCTCGGCGGCGAGGCTCCGCAGCCAGGCATGCTGGCGCACACGGCGCGGTCGGAAAGCCGGATAGGCGGTGCCGGCGGGGATCATCGGTTCGGACACGCGGGCGCCTCCGGCGGGGATCGGGCGGTCAGCGGGGGTCGTCGACGACCACGGCGCCGAGCGGCGCCGGGGGCGGTCCCGGCGGGCCGTCGAGGGTGGCGACGGCGCACGCCTCCTCCGTCTCCCACACCGCCACGCGTCTGGCGACCACGCCCAGATCGGAGAGGACGCCGGGGCAGACGACCTCGAGGAGGTAGCGGGCCATGTTCTCGGCGGTCGGATTCCAGGGAAGGAGGAAGAGCTTCGACGGCTTCGACTGCCGCACCGCGGCGATGGCGCCCGAATCCTCCTCGAAGAGGATGAAGGCGTGGTCCCAGTGGGTGTCGAGCCAGCCGAGGAGCCGCCGCTTGATCAGCGAGAAGTCGACGATCCGCCCGACGTCGTCCACCGCGGTCGCCCCGCCCGCCGCCACCACCTCGACGTCGACGCGGTAGTTGTGGCCGTGGAGATAGGCACACTTGCTCTCGTGACGGTAAAGGCGGTGGCCGGCACAGAAGCGCAGTTGCCGGACGAGCGCGAGGCTCGTGGTCGAGGCCTGTCGGGATGGCATGGGGCCCCTGGGCGGCGCGCGGGGGGTGGGCGTCAGGCGTGGGTGACCTCGGCCGATTCGATGCGGATCGGCTTGATGTCGAACTTGGGGTTCTGCCCGAGGAAACGGCAGGGGTTGTTGTGGAACACCTCGAGCGCCGCCTGCAGCGGGTGGCCCCGGCGCCGGAACTCGATCACGCACTCCTGGAGGAGGAAGGGATCGCTCGGCCCCCAGTCGGCGGAGGAGTTCACGAGAATCCGCTCCGAGCCGTACTTCTCCAGCATGTCGACGGCCCGCTTCGGCGAGCACTTCGTGATCGGATAGAGGGTGAATCCCGCCCAGTAGCCGGCGTCGAGCACGGGACGAATCGTCTGCTCCTCGACGTGGTCGATCCAGATCCGCTCCGGATCGACGTTCATTCCCGCGAGCACCTCGAGGACCTTCATCGTCCCGTGGGCCTTGTCGGCCAGGTGCGGCGTGTGGATGAGGACCAGCTGGCCGTGCTTCATCGCCAGGTCGACGTGGGCCTCGAGCGACTCGATCTCGTTCCGGGTCGACTTGTGGAGCCCCGTCTCGCCGACTCCCAGGACCGTGGGCTTGGCGAAGAACTCGGGGAAGTGCTTGAGCACCTCGCGCGTCAGCCCCGGATTCTCCGCCTCCTTCGGGTTCACCGCCACCCAGCAGAAGTGACGGATGCCGTACTGCGCCGCCCGCGTCGGCTCGAACTCGCTGATCTGCCGGAAGTAGTCGATGAAGGTCTCGGGATAGAGACGGTCGAAGCCGGCCCAGAAGGCCGGCTCGGCGACGGCGACGACGCCGCTCATCGCCATGCGTTCGTAATCCTGCGCGGTGCGGGCGATGGCGTGGTAGTGCGGCTGGATGATCTGCATGGGCGGGGCCTCGTGGGATGCGAGCCGTGCGGGCGGGCGGCCGCGGCGGTCAGACCGTGGCGAACAGTTCGAGGAGGGCGACGGTGCGGTCCTTGGCGGGCTTCGGATCGGCCGCGATCGCCAGCGCCTCGCGCAGGACGGCGAGCTTCCTCGCCTCGGCCGCCCCCCCGGCGCCCGACCGGTCCACCGCCGCGTCGTAGCGGTCCATCATCGCGGCGATCTCGAGGATCTGGTGGCGGGAAACGAGGAAGTCCTGCTCGAGGACCTGGGGGGGGGTGAGCATGGGTGGGCTCCTTCCGGGACGGACCGAACGAGAAATCATACCCCCGCGTGGCGCGCCGGGCAGGTCTGCTTGAGCCCGCAGCCAGAAGGGGATGGAA
>CAZMOU010000031.1:10850-31046 GCA_964567835.1 uncultured Chitinophaga sp.
AGCGGGCCGGTTTGTCATCCCGGCCGCCACGGTGGCATGATCGGAAGGGTCGCTCCGCCCATCCTCCCCCCGTCCGGAGCCCGTCGATGCCCGCTTCTTCACCCTGCCGCGCCGCGGCGCTTCTGGCCCTCCTCGGGGCGGTCGCCGCGGGCGCCGCCGAGCCCGTCCCCTCCCCCCTCCCGGTCCGGGAGGTGAGCGTCTTCAAGGACGGCCACGCCTTCGTCGTCCACCGGGGGAAGGTCGCGGTCGACGCCTCGGGCGAGGTCCGGCTCGACCGCCTTCCGATGCCGGTGCTCGGCACCTTCTGGACGGGGACGCTCGACGAGGAGCGGGAAGGGCAGGGGACGGGCGTCGCGGCGGTGACGGCGGCGCAGACGCGCGTCCGGGTGGAGCGGCCGGCGTTGGCCCTCGCCGAACTGGTGCGCGCCAACGCCGGTGCCCGGGTGCTCGTCACCGAGATCCCTCCGGCCGACCGCGACCCGGCACCGTACGAGGCGACGCTGCTCGAGGCGCCGGTGCAATCGGCCGAGGAACTCGAGGCGCTCGCCCCCGGCGAGGGGCCGAAGCTCCCCGTTCCCTCCGAACTCGTCTTCCTCGCCACCGACTCCGGCACGCGCGTCGTCCCGCTCGGGCGGATCCAGGACGTCACCTCCCGCCACGAGGCTCGGCCGCGAGGAACTGCGCTCCTCCCTCACGCTCCGCCTCGGGCGGCGCGGCGCCGGCGGGGCCGCCGAGCCGGTCGGCGCCGGCGAGGCGGACGTCGGCTTGATGTACGTCCAGCGCGGCCTGCGCTGGATTCCCTCCTACCGCGTCGAGCTCGACGGGGAGGGGAAGGCCCGCGTCCATCTCCAGGCCACCCTCGTCAACGACCTCGTCGACCTCGAGGGGGTCGCGTGCAATCTGGTCGTCGGCGTCCCCACCTTCGCGCTGGCCGGTTCCGTCGATCCGATCGGGCTCGAGCAGACGGCGGCCCGACTCGCCAGGGCGGTCGACCTCGACAACGGCAACCGCTACGGCAACTTCCTCTCCAACTCCATGATGTCGCAGGTGGCGGGGGGGCTCGGCGGCGCCGCGGCCCCGGCCCCCGACGCGCCCGAGGCGGCCCCCGGCGACAAGACCGAGGATCTGTGGGTCTTCCGCCTCGAGGGGGTGACGCTCAAGCGTGGGGAGCGGATGGTGGTGCCGGTGAGCGTGACGACGCTCCCCTACCGCGACTTCTTCAAGCTCGACGTCCCCTTCGTCCCGCCGGCCGATCTCGTCCAACGCGTCGACCCCCGCCAGGGGGCGGAACTGGCCCGCCTCGCCGCCGAGCCGAAGGCGATCCACACGATCCGCCTCTCGAACACCGCGCGGGCCCCGCTGACGACGGCGCCGGCGCTCGTGATGCGCGACGGCCGCGTCCTCGCCCAGGGCATGCTCGCCTACACCTCCCCCGGCGCCGACGCCGACCTGGCGGTCACCACCGCGGTCGACATCCGCGTCGCCAAGGAGGAACGCGAGACGCGCCGTGTCCCCAACGCGGCCAACTGGAACGGCGATCAGATCGCCCGCATCGACCTCGCCGGCACGCTCACGCTCGTGAACCGGCGCGCGACCCCGGTGGAGATCGAGGTGGTGCGGCACGTCCTGGGGAACGTCGAGCGTGCCGACGGCGAGGGGAGGGTGGAGCGGGTCAACGTCCTCGAGGACTTGGCCCTCCTCGGCCAGGCGTCGGGCCCCGGAGGCCCGGCCCCGATCGGTTCGAGCTGGATCGGCTGGTTCAACTGGCCCCCCTGGTGGCGGCAGTTCAACGGTGCCGGGAGGATCCGCTGGCGCGTGACGCTCGAGCCGGGCGCGGAGACGTCGCTGGGCTACGCCTGGAGCTACTTCGGGCGCTAGCTGTCCGTGGAACAAGTCATCCGTGACCTTTTTCCACTCGAGACACCCCCGAAAAAGCCAAGGTTTTTCGTGGGTGTCGGCCGCTGCATCCAGCGGCGGAGCACTTTATCCACAGCCTGCCAGCCGGCCGGGACGCGAATCGCGGCGCGGCCCGCGCCTACAGCTGCGTCGGGTTCGGGGCGTCGCCGTAGACGGCCTTGGGGTCGAAGGCCTTCTCGTGTTCCATGAACTCGAGCCTCGTCCCGGCGGCGCGCTCCTTCCCCACCGGCACGCGCCGGTAGAAGCAGGAGCGGTAGCCGACGTGGCAGCTGGCCCCGCCCGGGATCGAGACGCGGAGCCACACGCAGTCCTGGTCGTCGTCGATGCGCATCTCGACGACCGTCTGCACCAGGCCGCTCGTGGCCCCCTTGTGCCAGAGCTGCCTGCGGCTGCGGCTCCAGTAGTGGGCCTCGCCGGTCTCGATCGTCCGCGCGAAGGCCTCGCGGTTCATCATCCCCACCATGAGCAGTTCGCCCGAGGCGTGGTCGGTGGTCACGCAGGGAATGAGGCCGTCGGCGTCGAACTTCGGGGCCAGTTCGTCCCCCTCCTCGACCTGCTCGACGGAGCAGCGCTGGCCGAAGAGGTCGGCGGGGGAATCGTCGGGGGTGGCGGTCACGGCGGGCTTCCGGATCGGGGTGGGGATCGACGGCGCGGAACCTTCTCACTACCCCCGCCCCGTCCGGGAGTCAACGCGCCGGCGGTCAGCGGGCGGCGGGGGGGGTGGTGCCGCCCGCCGCGGCGCCGGCCTGTCCGTGGATCTCGCCGGCGATCCGGGCCATCACCATGGGGAGGTAGACGATCCCGGAGTAGTGGTTCGCCTCCATGACGACATGGTGGTCGGAGGCCAGTCCGGCGGCGTCGGCCAGCAACTGGCAGTTCGCGAGGGGGACCACGTCGTCGTACTTCCCGGAGAAGATCCAGGTCCGGTCGGGGCGGTACCGGTGGGCGAGGCGCGTCGGCTCGATGGCGTGGAGCGTCTCCTTGATCTGGGCCTCGGTCATCCCCGACTCGGCGAGCTTCTCGCGCACCTTCTCGGCGTCCTTCTTCCCCTTCTCGAGGACGCCGACGAGATCCCCGCCGGCCAGGAGGATGAAGACCTTGTCGTAGCCCCCGTCGAGGCCGGCGACGGTGGCGGTGACGAAGCCGCCGAGGCTCGTCCCCTGCACCGAGATCCGCGACGCGTCCACCAGCGGCAGGCTCGCCACGGCGTCGCGCGCGCGCCGCACGTCGGCCACCGCCTGGCGCACCGCCGGCACGAGCATCTCGGCGCCGGCACGGCCCTCCTTGGGGCGGCGCGCGCCGTAGAACGGCATCTGGACCATGAAGGCGTGGACGCCGTGGGCGGCGAGGCCCCGGGCCACGATCCGCCCCACCGTCATCCCGCTCCCCGACTCGTGGACGACGACGCAGGCCGGCCCGCGGACGACGTCGCCGTTCGCGTCGCGGGCCTGGTACCACTCCATCCACACCGTGTCGTTGCAGTCGGGGCCGTCGGTGAAGGGAGAGGGGAAACGGACGCGGAGATCCCCCTCGTTCGCTCGCGCCTCCGCGACGGTGACGTCGAACGGGGCGGCCTCCCAGCAGAGGCCGGCGAGACAGGCGCGGGCGTCGTCGCGCTCCTCGTCGACGGCGGCGAGCGAGTCGGAGGCGTGGAAGACGGCGCCCGGCACCGCCGCGGCCTCCGTGCCGGCCGCCGCCGCGGCGCCCGGGACGCCCTCGAGGATCTTCGCCAGGTCGAGCCGCACGCTCGGGCACTCCGCGGCGGGCTTGGTGTGCGAGGCGTGGGCCACGTGGAGGTGGAGCTTCTCCGGCACGAAGAGGACGTTGTGGAGATTCGACGTCATGGCCACCGGCCGGTCCATGAGGCGCAGCGCCCCCTCCTCGTCGATCTTCCCGTACCGCTCCTTGACGCGCTCGCGGAGGCAGAGGAGCCGGTCGCCGGCGGAGAGCACGACCGCGTCGGGGATCCCCGCCCCGAGGAGCTCGTGCCCCTCCCCGGGCCACACCAGCTCGATGCGCTCGGGCGTCGCCGCGACCCCCACGCTCCTCCGCGTCTTGCCGTCGGCGAAGACGTAGTAGTACTCGCAGGTGCGAGGGCTCCGCGTCCACAGGTCGGTCACCTCGTCGAGCGTCGTGCACTCCTCCATGGCGCGGCGCATGAGCGTGGCCATCGGCACGCCGTCCCACCGGCCCTCGCCACGGCCCCCCATCTCGCCGAGGGAGATGCCCTGGGCGTTCATGCCGCTGACGCTGCCGGTGAAGCCGGCGTAGCCGATCGTGACGAAGGGGATCCTCCCCGCCGGCGCGATGACGAAGGCGGCGGCCGCGTCCTGGAGGCCGATCTCGGTCATGTAGTCGAGCACGCGGCCGTGGTAGAGCGTGCCGTCGGTGGTGGCCTTGCCCGACACGGCGAATCCGGAGCAGTGGAAGAGCTCGGGGAAGATGTTGACGGCCGCGACCAGGCCGGGATCGAGGCCGAGCGCCGCCCCCATGGCGAGGGTCTCGCGCTTGTGGTGCTCGGGGATGTGCGGCGCGAGCCGGGCCGCGGCGTCGTCGAGCTTCCTGCGGAACCACGTCCCGCCGCGGATCGTCTCCGCCGTGCCCACGACATGGAGCA
The DNA here is from genome assembly GCA_964567835.1 of uncultured Chitinophaga sp. Lineage (GTDB taxonomy): Bacteria > Planctomycetota > Planctomycetia > Pirellulales > UBA1268 > QWOP01. The sequence continues at coordinate 15,385 of CAZMOU010000031.1, forward strand.
CCGAGTCGACGCAGCGGTGGGCCTCGGCCGTGAGCAGGTCGGCGTGCGCCCGTCCGATCTCCTCCGGCGACCCGTGGAGGGTGACGACGCGCAGGCCCTCGGCCCACTCGAGCTTGCCGTGCGGCACCGCCTTGATCTCCCGACGGGGCGAGACGAGATCCGGGCCCGGCAGCGCGATCTCGAGCGCCCGGCGGACGCCGCGGCAGAGCGTGCGCTCGATCTCGTCGCGCGGCACGGCGCTCGTCTCGTAGCCGGGGAAGTCGTCGACCGGGCGGCGTTCCCCCGCGTCGCCGACGACGAGATCGACGACGACGTTCTCGGCGTCGGCCCGGATCGTGCGACCGGCGTCGTCGATGTCGAGCCAGCCGTCGCCGCGCTCGAAGCGTCCGTCGACCGGGTCGTGCTTCACGCCGAGGAGCCCGACGAGCAGCCCGGTGAGGGCGGTCGGGGTGGGCTGGGCGAGGAGCGGCACGGCGAACGCCGCCTGCGACGCCCCCGACACGAGCCGGGCGCCGATCCCCGCGGGGGCGAGGTGGTCGGCCGCGTCGGTGGCGCCGCGGCCGAGGTGGACGATGCGGTGACGCGGCAGGGCCAGCGCCGTGGCGTCGGCCCGGCGGCGGAGGACGACGGCGTACTCGGGATGCTCGAGCGCGAGGTCGTAGGAATCGGCGTCGAACCGGTCGAGCCGGACGCGCACCTCGACCCGTCGTCCCTCCCTCCCCATCGTCACCGTCCCCGCCACCGAGAACGCCTCCCTCGATCCGGTGAGGCAGTCCCACAACGGTTGGAGGTCGGCGGCGAGCGCGCCGGCCGGGTTCCGTGACGGATCGATCACCGGCGGCTTCTCGTCCGCCCGGACCGCGGACGGGGCCGCGGCGAAGAGGAGCACGATCGCCGCGCGAACGAGCAGGGAGCGGGGGGGCATCGGAGGATCCTCGGCGACTTCGGGTGGAGGAACGCGACCGCCATTCGGGACGCGTTACTTTCCCAGCCCCGACCGGGCCGAACAAGACGGCATTCCACGCGGTCGGCGCCCGGCGCGCCGGTCGTCGAGTCCTTGACCGGTCCCGCGCCGAGGCCGTACCTTCGACGCGGCCACGAGAGGCCTTTTTCCGCCCGGCGGGAGTCGTCCCGCCGTCCCCGCCGGAGCCCGACCATGTCCCCCCGTTCGCTGCGCGTCCCCGTCGCTTCCCTGCTGGCCCTCGCCGTCGTCGGCGCGGCGGTGCGGGGGGACGACTGGCCCACCTTCCGCGGTGCCGGCCGCACCGGCGTCGCCCCCGACACGAACCTGCTGGAGAAGTGGCCGGAGGGGGGGCCGAAGCTCCTCTGGAAGGCGGTCGGTGCCGGCCGCGGCTACGCCACCCCGGCGATCGCCGGGAAGCGGATCTTCACCCTCGGCGACGGCCTGTCGACCGCCGGCGACGACAAGGACGAATACCTCACCTGCTACGACCGCGAGACCGGCAAGCAGCTCTGGAAGACGAAGACCGGCCAGCCCTGGAACGAGGGGCCGGAGTCGTGGCAGAGCTCGCGGAGCACGCCCACCGTCGACGGCGAACTGGTCTACGTGATCACCCCCCACGGCGCGCTCGTGGCCTGCGCCGTCGCCGACGGCAAGGAAGTCTTCCGCATCGACTTGAAGGGGGCCTTCGGCGGCAAGAAGGGGGACGGCTGGGGCTACAGCGAGTCGCCCCTGGTCGACGGCGACACGCTCGTCTGCACCCCCGGCGGCGACGCGGCGATGATGGTCGGGCTCGACAAGAAGACCGGCAGGGAAAAGTGGAAGTGCCCCATGGAGGGCTGCCGCGGCGCCGGCCACTCCTCGATCGTGATCTCGAAGGTGGGCGACCGGAAGGTCTACGTGCAGACCACCGCCAGCGGCGCCGTGGGCGTCGACGCCGCCACCGGCAAGCTCCTCTGGAGCTACCCGATCGACCAGACGACCGCCGTGATCCCCACCCCGATCGTCCGCGGCGATCTGGTCTTCTTCTCCGCCGGCTACCGGCGCGGCGGGGCGCTGCTCAAGCAGGTGGCCACCGGCGACGGCGTGAAGATGGAGGAGGTCTACGGCCTCAACCAGGAGCTGGCCAACAAGCACGGTGGCATCGTCCTCGTCGGCGACCACCTCTACGGCGATTCCGACGACCAGGGGATCCCCTTCTGTGCGGAGCTCGCCACCGGCAAGCAGGCCTGGAAGAGCCGGGGGAGCGGCAAGGGCTCGGCGGCGGTCGTGGCCGCCGACGGCCACGTCTACTTCCGCTTCCAGGACGGCACGCTCGCGCTCGTGAAGGCCGATCCGAAGGGCTTCCAGGAAGTGAGCACCTTCAAGATCCCCGACAGCGACGCCCGCCCGAGCTGGGCCCACCCGGTGATCCTCGACGGCAAGCTCTACCTCCGCGAGCAGGACGCCATCCTCTGCTACGACATCAAGGCGGGCTGACCTGGCGCCCGAACGGCCACCCCACGAAGACCCCCCGGGGCGGTGAAGCCCCGGGGGGTTTTTTCATGCCTGCAACAAAAAAACCGGCCGGGCAGCGGCGTGCCCGACCGGTTCGTGGGTGCCCGATGGAAGGGGCCGTCGCGGCGGCTCAGTCCTCGGCGTCGTCGACGCACTTGTAGAGGAGGCCGCCGAAGATGCCGCCGAGGATCGGCGCCACCCAGAAGAGCCACAGCTGCCGCACCGCCGGGCCGCCGGCGAAGAAGGCGGTGGCCAGGCTGCGGGCCGGGTTCACGGAGGTGTTCGTCACCGGGATGCTCACCAGGTGGATGAGCGTCAGGCAGAGGCCGATGGCGATCGGGCCGATCACCGTGCCCGACTGCTTGTCGGTGGCGCCGTGGATCACGAACAGGAAGAACGCCGTGAGCACGAACTCGGCGATGAAACAGGCGACGAGCGAGTACTGGCCCGGGGAGTGCTCCCCGTAGCCGTTGGAGGCGAAGCCGTCGATGATGGTGAAGCTCGGGCTGCCGCGGACGATCATGTAGAGCACGCCGGCACCGGCCAGTGCCCCGAGGCACTGCGCGACGACGTAGCCGAGGACGTCCTTGGTGGGGAAGCGGCCGCTGGCGGCGAGGCCCGCGGTGACCGCCGGATTCAAGTGGCAGCCGGAGATGTGCCCGATGGCGACGGCCATGGTGAGCACCGTGAGGCCGAAGGCCAGCGACACGCCGGCGTAGCCGATGCCCACGTCGGGGACGCCGGCGGCGACGAGGGCGGCGCCGCAGCCGCCGAGGACGAGCCAGAAGGTGCCGATCGCTTCGGCGAGCAGTTTGCGCATGGCGGACTCCGGAAACGGGGATGGACGGGGGGCGCGAGGACCCAGGCGCCGACACGTTAGCGTCGCGCCCGCGGCGGGGTCAATCGACCCGCGGCGGGCGCCTCACCACCATCCGAGGAGGGTGCCGGCCCTGTTCCCCAGGAGCAGGGAGCCGATGATGACCGCCGTGATGACCGTCACGAACACGCCGGCACTGGCGACGTCGAGCGCGTCCCGGACGTCGGGGTCGAAGTCGCGCGTCACCGCCTTGGCGAGGAACTCGATCGCCGTGTTGATCACCTCGGCGGCGATCACCAGCCCGATCGCCCCGACGAGCACGCACCATTCCACGAGCGACAGGCCGAGCGCGGCCGCCACGGCGAGCGTGAGGAGGGCCACCGGGAAGTGGACGGCGAAGCTCGATTGGCTCGTGACCGCCCGCGCGATGCCGCGGAAGGCGTCGCCGAACTTGGCCAGCCAGGTCCGTTCGGCGGCCAAGTCAGCCCACCTTCACGTACGGGTCGCCCTTCTTCCAGTTGCAGGGGCAGAGCTCGTCGCTCTGCAGGGCGTCGAGGACGCGGATCACCTCGGCGACGTTGCGCCCGACGCGGCCCTGGTTGACGTCGACCCACTGGATCACCCCCTGGGGATCGACGATGAAGGTCGCGCGGAGGCAGTAGCCCTCGGTCTTCTCCAGGATCCCCAGTTCGGGGGCGAGCTTCTGGGCGGCGATCAGCGGGTAGCCGAGGTTCGTGAGGTCGGGGTGGTTGCGGCGCCAGGCGAGGTGCGACCACTCGTTGTCGGTGCTGCCACCGACGACGGCACAGTCGCGGTCGGCGAAGGCCTTCAGCTGCTTGTTGAACTCCGCCAGTTCGGTCGGGCAGACGAAGGTGAAGTCCTTGGGATAGAAGAAGTAGACGACCCACTTGCCGGCGTAGTCGGCGTTCTTCACCACCTTCAGGTCGTCCTTGCCGGTGCCGACGCAGGCCTGGGCGGAGAACTGCGGAAAATGGTCGCCAACGGTCAGCATGGTGCAGGACTCCTCGGAGTGGCCGTACGCGTCCGGCGGAAGCGGGCCGCGACCGCCCGGCGGACGGGAACCGGAGTGTACGGCGGCCCTCCGGCCCGTTCAACGTGGCCGCCCCGGGCCATGCCATACTGCAGTGTCGTCGCCGCTCCCTCCGCCGGTCCGCCGCAGCCGTCTCCGTCGCCCCGCGCATGCCCCGGACGCCAACACCGCCGCCCTGCCGGATCATCGACGACCCCGCGACGAGGCGCACCGTGTTCGTCGCGCCGGGACGGGCGACCCGGCCGCACGCCGCGGAACTCGACGCCTGCCCGTTCTGTGCCGGGCACGAGCACCTCGCGCCGCACGAATCGCTCCGCTTCCCGGCCGATCCCGTGCGGGGCTGGCTCGCGCGGATCATCCCCAACCGGTATCCGGTGGTCGTCGACCGGCCGTCGAGCGACCCGCCGGAGGCGGCCGGTCGGCGCGCCGCCCGGGGAGTCCACGACGTGGTGATCGAGTCCCCCCGCCACGTCCTCTCGGTGCTCGACGTCGACCCGGCCTCGTGGGTCGCCTCGTGGTGCCTGGTGCGCGACCGGCTGGCGATGCTCTCCCGGCGCGGCGATCTGGCCTGGGGGATGGTCTTCAAGAACTCGGGGCCCGCCGCCGGTGCCTCGATCGACCATGTCCACAGCCAACTCGTGGCGATCGACTTCGTCCCTCCCGCGGTCGCCGCCGCGCCGCCGGACGCCGCGGGCCGCGACGGCGTCGCCGCCGCACTGGAGGAGGCCCGGCACGCGGATCGCGTCGTCGTCGAGCGGGACGGACTGGTGGCCTTCGTACCGCGCGCCCCGCGGCAGCCCTTCGAGACCTGGATCGTGCCCCGGGAGCCGGCCCCCTGGTTCCACGCCGCCGCCGACGACGGTGCCGCGGCCCTCGCCGGGATGTCGCGCGACGTCGTCGCGCGCCTGGCGCTGGCCGCCCCCGGCGCCGATTACAACTGGTGGCTCCTGCAGGCCCCGTTCGCCCCCCCCTCCACCGGGCACGGTCACGGGCGCTGGCGCCTCGAGATCCTCCCCCGGATCAATCCCCTGGCCGGATTCGAGCTCGGCACCGGCTGCCACGTCTGCGTCGAGACCCCGGAGATCTCGGCGCGGCTGCTGCGCCGCGGCCGTTGACCGGCGCCGCACCGCCACCCCGCCCCGCCGATCCTCCCCGCCCGAGGCCCCGATGACCGACTCCGTGCGCTTCGTCTTCGTGATCCACGACCACCAGCCGGTGGGGAACTTCGACGGCGTCTTCGAGCAGGCCTTCGTCGACGCCTACGGGCCCATGCTCGACCTCCTCGACGCGCACCCCGGGATCCGCGTCGCGATCCACACGAGCGGTCCCCTGGCGGAGTGGCTCGACGGGCACCATCCGGAGTACCTCGACCGGCTGGCGGCCCTCGCCCACCGCGGGCAGGTGGAGATCGTCGGCGGAGCGTTCTACGAGCCGGTGCTCGCCATGCTCCCGCGGCGCGACCGCATCGGACAGATCGTCCGGTACCGGCAATGGCTCGAACGTCGTCTCTCCGTCCCCGTCCCGGGCATGTGGCTCGCGGAGCGCGTCTGGGATCCCGGCATGGTGGCCGACCTGGCCGCCGCGGGGGTGGAATGGACGATCCTCGACGACACGCACTTCAAGGCGGCGGGTCTCCCCGAGGACCGGCTCGACCGGCACTGGCTCACCGAGGGGGACGGGGCGACGCTCGCGGTCTTCCCGGTGAGCGAGCGGCTCCGGTACGTGATCCCCTTCGGCGCCCCGGAGGAGGCGATCGACCATCTCCGATTCCTGGCCCGGCGCCGGACCGGGGCGCTCGCGGTCTTCGGCGACGACGGGGAGAAGTTCGGCGTCTGGCCCGACACCCACCGCACCTGCTTCGGGGAGGGGTGGCTGGAACGCTTCTTCACGCTCCTCGAGGAGAACGCCTCCTGGGTGCGGATGAGCCTCCCCTCGGAGGTGGTCCGCGAGCTGCCCCCGGCGGGGCCGGTCTGGCTCCCCGAGTGCAGCTACCGGGAGATGACGGAGTGGGTGCTGCCCCCGGCGGCGCAGCGCGCCTGCGTGGAGGCCCGCCTCAACGCCGCCGGCGACCCGCGGCTGGCCGCGGCGGCCCCCTTCCTCCGCGGTGGCACGTGGCGCAACTTCCGCCACCGCTACCCCGAGGCGAACGAGATGTACGCCCGGGCGATGGCCGTGAGCGCCCGCCTCGGGGAGCTGCGCGACCGGGTGCCGGACGACGACCCCACGCTCGACCGGGCCACCGTCGCGCTCTACCGCGGGCAGTGCAACTGCGCCCACTGGCACGGCGCCTTCGGCGGCATCTACCTGCCCCACCTCCGCAACGCCGTCTACCGCGAGCTCATCGACGCCGACGTCCTCCTCGACGCGCTCGACCCGCCGCCGGCGGGGATCCGGGTCACCGAGGGCGATCTCGACTTCGACGGCCGCCCGGAGGTGCGCGTCACCACCGCGGCGCTCGACGCCTGGTTCGCCCCCGCCCGCGGCGGGATCCTCTACGAGCTCGACCTGCGCGACCGGCGCCACAACCTGCTCGCCACGCTCGATCGCCGGGCGGAGGCCTACCACGCCGAGGTCCTCGCCGGGCCGGGGGTGGCGAGGAGCGTCGTCGACGCGGCTCGTCCGGCGCTCTTCAAGGAGACCGGCCTCGAGCGCCTGGTGCGCGAGGATCCGTCCCGCCGGAAGATGTTCGTCGACCACTTCTGGGACGTCGACGTCGATCCGGCGGCCGTCGCCGACGCCACGGCGATGGAACGGGGCGACTTCGCCACCGGCGTCTACGACCACTCCGTGCGCCGCGTGGACGACCGTGTCGAGGTCGAACTGACCCGCCGGGGCAACGCCTGGGGGATCCCGTTCACGCTCCGCAAGGTGGCCACCCTCCGCGCGGCGGGCGGCACGATCGACGTGGAGTACCGTCTCGAGGGGCTGCCCCCCGGATTCCGCCAGCATCTGGCGGTGGAGCTGAACTTCGCCGGGATGCCCGCCGCCGCCCCGGGCCGCCGCTTCCTCGATCCGCGGGGGGCCGATCTCGGCGACCTGGGCCTGCGACTCGACCTCCCCGGCGCGGGCGGGCTGCGGCTCGTCGACGACTGGCTCGGGATCGAGGCCCGGGTCGAGGTGCAGGGGGAGCGGCTCGGGATCTGGGCCTTCCCGATCCGCACCGTGAGCCAGTCGGAGGGGGGCTTCGAGGGGGTGCACCAGTCGGTGGTGGTGATGCCCCACTGGCTCGTCGAGCCGGACGCGGCCGGCGAGTGGTGGACGCGTCTGTCCGTCACGGTCGGGGGCTCGGGCGCCGGCTAGCGAGCGCCATCCAGTCGAGCGCCGGGAGGGTCGCCGCGCCCCGATGGGGGAGAAGGGCGACCGGCAGGTCGGCGAGCCGGCGACGCAGTTCATCGACGCCGTCGGCGGCGATCCTCCGCGGCGCCGTGGGATCGTCGGCCGTCCGGGCGTCGTCGGCCGTCACCTGCGAGATCACCACCGCGGCCGTCACGAGCCCGCGGGCCCGGGCCGCGGTGACGGTGGCCAGCACGCGCCCCACGCAGCCGAGTCTGCCGCCGTCGACGATCACGACGGGAAAGCCGAAGCGCAGGGCGAGATCGACGTTGAGGAGGCGTTCCGAGAGGGGGGAGAACAGGCCCCCCGCCCCCTCGACGACGATCACGTCGCTCGTGGCGCGCCAGGGATCGAGGCCGGCGACGAGGAGCGCCTCGTCGAGCCTGCGCCCCTCTTCGCGGGCGGCATGGTGGGGGGCGATCGGAGTGCGGAACGACTGCGGGCAGACGCTGGCCAGATCGAGCGGCCTGCCGGCCGCCTCCCACAGGGTGCGCGCGTCCCCGTCGCCGCCGCTTGCCGCGGGCTTGTACACGCCGGGACGGAGCCCCTCACCGGCGAGCCGGCCGACGATCGTGGCGGCCACCACCGTCTTTCCGGCATCGGTGTCGGTGCCGGCCACGAACAGGCCCGGAGCGGGAGGGACATCCATGGCTGCCTGGGGGGAAGACCGTCATTTCCCTGGGTTCGTTTGCCTCGGAACGCCGATGGTTCTACACTATGAATGGTTTTTGAGAATGAATCTCAATAGCCCTGGGTCATCCCCCATCCCCCACCGATCGGCCTCCGGCCCGATCGCCTGGGATCGGGAGGGCCCCGGGGTCGGGAGGTGGTCATGGCGAGCCTGCGCGACATTGCCATCGGATCGTCCGCCGAAGTGGCGCTCGTCGCCGGGGGGGATCCGACCGCCGAGCGTCTCCTGGAGATGGGGATCACCCCCGGCGTCCGGGTGCGGGTGGTGGGTGCGGCCCCGCTGGGGTGCCCGGTGGAACTCGAGGTCCGCGGCTACCGCCTCTCGATCCGCAAGAGCGACGCCGCCCGGATCGCCGTCAGCCCGACACCGGAGGCCGCGTCCCGCGCCGCCGGTCGCCGTCCCGCGCCTCGTTGAGACCCGAGGAAGCGCCCGGCCATGAACGCCACCGCCGGGAGTGACGGCGCCCGGACGCCGCTGACGGTGGCCCTGCTCGGGAATCCGAACACCGGCAAGAGTTCGCTCTTCTCGGCGCTCGCCGGCGTGCCGACACGGATCGGCAACTACCCCGGCGTGACGGTGGAGGAGAAGGTCGGACGCTTCGTCCACCGCGGCCGGGAGATCGATCTGGTCGATCTGCCGGGCACCTACAGCCTCTCCCCCAAGAGCCCCGACGAGGAGGTGGCGGTCGACGTCCTGCACGGGCGGCTCGCCGGCGTGCCCGCGCCCGACCGGGTGGTGGTGATCGCCGACGCCACGAACCTCGAGCGCAACCTCTACCTCGCCAGCCAGGCGCTCGGCCTCGGGCTCCCCGCCGTCGTCGCACTCACGCTCGGCGACGTCGCGGCGGAACGTGGCATCGACGTCGATGCCGACCTCCTCTCCCGGCGGCTCGGCTGCCCGGTGGTGCCGGTCGTCGCCCCCCGCCGCCAGGGGCTCGACCGTCTCGCCGACGCCATCCTCGACGCCGTCCCCCCGCGCGAGCCGGAGGGGCTCGCCGCGGCGCTGGCCGCCGTCGATCCGGGCCAGCCGCCGGCGGCGCGGGAGGCGATCGGTCGCTACGCCTGGATCGAGCGGACCTGCGAGGGGGTGGTGCGCCGGCGCCCCGTCGGCCGCAGCCTCGACGACCGCATCGACGCCCTGGTCACGCACCGCCTCTGGGGGACCCTGCTCTTCGGGCTGACGATGTTCGCGGTCTTCTCGTCGATCTTCACCCTGGCGGCGCCGCTCATGGACGGGATCTCGGCGGCCGTCGACGTGGTCGCCGACGCGGCGCGGAGCCTGCTCCCGGAGGGGGCGATCCGCTCGCTCGTGGTCGACGGCGTGATCGCCGGCGCGGGGAGCGTGGTGGTCTTCGTGCCGCAGATCGCGCTGTTGTTCCTCTGGATCGCCCTCCTCGAGGGCTGCGGGTACCTGTCGCGGGCGGCGTTCCTCATGGACCGTCTCCTCGTCGGATTCGGACTCTCGGGGAAGTCGTTCATCCCGCTCCTCTCGAGCTTCGCCTGCGCCATCCCCGGGATCATGGCGGCGCGGACGATCGAGAACCCGCGCGATCGCCTCCTCACGATCCTCCTCGCGCCGCTGATGAGCTGCTCCGCCCGGTTGCCGGTGTACGTGCTCCTCACCGGGTCGTTCGTCCCCGACAGGCCGGTGGCCGGCATCCCCTGGCTGCGTCTCCAGGCGCTCGTGCTCGTGGCGCTCTACGCCCTCGGCGTGGTCGTCGCGGCGCTCGTGGCGCTGCTCCTCACGCGCACCCTGTTCCGCGGTCCCCCGCAGCCGTTCGTGATGGAACTGCCCGGTTGGCGCTGGCCGCGGCCCGGCATCGTCCTCGAGCGCGTGCGCGAGGCGACATGGTCGTTCCTCTCCGGGGCCGGCACCACGATCCTCGCCATGAGCGTCGTGCTGTGGGCGCTCTCCCACTACCCGCGCGACGAGGCGGGGATCGACGCGGAGGTGGCCCGGCAGCGGACCCTGCTCGCGGAACGCGTGGCGTCCGGCGGGGCGCCGGGGGGGGATGCCGTCGCCGTGGAGGAGGGGCGACGGGCGCTCGCCCTCCTCGACACCCCCGACGGTCTCGAGGCGGCACGTCGGGGTGCCGCCCAGCGCCTGAGCTTCCTGGGGATGGCGGGGCGTCTCGTCGAGCCGCTCGTGCGTCCGCTGGGGTGGGATTGGCGCCTGGGATGTGCGGCCATCGCGAGCTTCCCCGCGCGGGAGGTGGTGCTGGGGACGCTGGGGGTGATCTACGATCTCGGCGACGTCGATCCCGGCGAGGAGGAGGGGGCCACGTCGCTGGTGCGCCGGCTCCGCGCCGCGACCTGGGACGGCACCGGACGAAGGGTGTTCACGCTCCCGGTCGCGCTGTCGGTGATGGTCTTCTTCGCCCTCTGCGCCCAGTGCGCGAGCACGCTCGTGGTGATCGGAAGGGAGACCGGGAGCCGGGTGTGGCCGGTGGTGTCGTTCGTGTCGATGACCGCCCTGGCCTGGCTCGCCGCCATGGCCACCTACCAGATCGGCTCGCGCTGGCTCGGCTGACGGCCGGGCGGCCCCGGGGGCACGCTGCCATGACGCTCCGGACCATCGTCGCCACGGCGCTCGAGGACGTCGCCGCGATCACGCTGGCCATCGCGGCGGGCGTCTGGCTCGTGCGGCGATGGTGGCGCAGTGCCCTCGCGCCGGCCTGTGGCCGGGGCGCCGATCCCACCGGCGAGGGGGACGGCTTCGTGTCGATCGACGCCCTCGCTCCCCCTCCCCGCGGCGACCGGCAGCGCCCCCCCTCCTGACTTTGTCCGGGCGCCTCACCACGGGTCCGAGCCTGCCCAGGGCCCCTCTCCCGCCGCATCGACGCCGTCCGGGGCTTCCCCGGCTGACTCTCCGTCGCAGGGTGCCGAAACTGCCCTTTGGGTCGATCGTCGCCCCTGCTACCGTCCCCCTCCGACCTGCCACCGTCACCTGCCCGGGTGGCGGCCAGGGCGATCCACGAGGGAATCCCATGGGGTGTGACACGACAGGATCGGATGCCGCGACCGGCGTCCGGCACGCCGCCGGCACGGCGACGCGGCCGCGGATCCCCGCGTCCGGTCCGGTGGACCGTCTGACGGTGGCCATCCTCACGCCGTGGGACCAGCAGTGCGGCAACGCCGAGTACGCCAAGCGCCTGGCGGTCGGCCTCGAGCGTTTCGCCGACGTCATCCCCTTCGACATGCGCAATTTCATCGACGCCGAGCGCCGGACGACGGCCGGGGAGATGAACCGCTACTTCTCCGACCTGATCCGCCGCGTGAACGGCTCCCCGGCCGACCTCGTCCACCTGCAGCACGAGTTCTGCTTCTTCGCGCGCCGCATCGGCCCCTCCAACGCGCGCTTCGCCGACGTCATGCGGCGCCTCGACAAGCCGGTCGTGATCAGTCTCCACACCTGGCTCAAGAGCATGACGCGCAACCAGCGCAACCGGCCGGCGTCCCAGTTCTTCGAGGGGATCTTCCACCGCCTCCGCAACCGTCACATCGCCTCGGCGCTCCACCGCGCCGACGCGATCGTGCTCCACAGCAAGGACACCTGGAAGTACTTCGTGGAGACCTTCCCGAAGCTGAAGAAACGGGTGCACGTCATCCCCATCCCCATCGAGCGCGTGCCGAGCGACCACGTCACCCCGGCCTTCGTCAAGCACCCGCGCGACACCTGGGTGATGGTGCCGGGGTTCGTGAGCCGCTACAAGGGCCACGGCCACCTCCTCGCGGCGCTCAAGCACCTGCCCGAGTCGTTCAAGATGGTGATCGCCGGCGGCGTCCATCCCAAGGACAAGACCGGCAGCGACTACTGGATGGACATCATCCAGCAGGCCGACGCCTGGGGGCTGCAGTCGCGCGTGGTGTTCACCGGCTTCCTCGGCGAACCCGCCGCGCAGGGCGCGGTGCTCGCCCAGGCCGACGTCTTCGTCCTCCCCTACGACGAGGTGGGGCAGTCGGGGTCGGCCGTGCTCGCCGACGCGCTTTCCTACGACCGGCCGGTGCTCACGTCGCGCGCCCGGTCGATGTTCGTCTACCGGATGGAGAAGGACACCGCCTTCTCGAGCATCGCGGTCGACGTGGGCGACGCCGAGTCGTTCGCCGCCACGATCAAGCAGTGTGCCCGTGACGAGCGTCTCCACCATCCCGAGACTCGCGAGCACAGGGCCGCGGCCCGGGAGCGCTATTCGCTCGACCGGACGCAGGCGGCGTACGAACGCGTCTACCGCGGGGCGCTCTCGGGTGCCGCCCGTGCGGCGTGAGGACGAATCCCAGGGAGGGTGATGGCATGTCGATCCACGTCACGGGCGCCAGGGGGTTCCTCGGCCGGCACGTCGTCGCGGCGCTCGAGCGGCGCGGCGCCGTCGTCCGTCCCCTGGGGAGGGCCGATGGCGATCTCCGCGACGCCGCCGTGGCGGAGCGCCTCCTCTCCGACGCCGACACGATCGTCCATCTCGCGGCCGACGTCGGGGGCGTGGGCTACCTGCGGAGCTGTGCGGGCCGGGCCTTCCACGACAACTTCCGCCTCGGGCTCAACGTCATCCGCGCCGCCTGCCGTGGGCGGGCGCGTCGCGTCGTCCTCGCGGGTACGCCCTGTGCCTACGCCGGCGCGGCGCCCCTGCCGCTCGCCGAGCAGGCGCTCCTCGAGGGGGTGCCCTCCGGCGACACCGGCAGCTACGGGTACGCGAAGCTCGCCTCCTCGCTCGCCGCCGACGCCATCTGCGGCGCCGCCGGACGCGACACCGTCACCGTGATCCCCTCCAATCTCTACGGCCCCGGGGACGCCTTCGACACCGATCGGGGGCACGTCGTGGCGGCGCTGCTGCGGAAGGCGCTGGTGGCGGCGGAGACGGGCGAGCCGACGTTCGACGTCTGGGGGGACGGTTCCGCGACGCGCGACTTCGTCTACGTCGGCGACGTGGCCGAGGGGATCGCCACGATCACGCTCGACCCGCGCCCCTTCGGCGGCGCCGCCTACAACCTCGGGTCGGGGCGCGAGACGAGCATCCGCGAGATCGCCGAGGCGGTGGCCGCCGCGTGCGGCCCGGGCGTCCGGCCGCGCTTCCTCGCCGACAAGCCGGTCGGGTACCAGCGCCGCGTGATGTCGGTCGACCGGGCCGCGGACGCCGTCGGCTACCGGGCGGCGACGTCGCTCGCCGAGGGGCTGGCCCGCACCGTCGCCTGGCTGCGTTCCACCGGTCAGGTCTCCCGCTGGATCGCGGAGACCGACCACGTTCCGGCGATCCCCCTCCCCGCCGCCGACCAGCGGGCCGGCTCCCAGGCCGCCTGATCCGACACCGCGCCTTCCCCGACGATCCCCGACCCGACCCCAGAGGAGCCTTCCCATGTCGTCCGCAGTCGCCACCGCGGCCTCCGCGCCCGAGGCCGTGGCCGTGCCGCTCACCGGTTCGGAGGCGCGGAAGGCGTTCGTCACCAGCCATCTGCCGGTGGCGGGGTGCGGGCTGGAGATCGCCCCCTACTTCAACCCGCTCATCGACCGGGCGAAGCACGAGGTCTTCTACGTCGACTGCATCGACAACGACGAGATCCGCCGCAAGGCCGACGCCAACCCCGGCGCCAAGGGGCGGTACGTCCCCCGCATCGACGCGGTCTGGGTGCCCGGCAAGCGCCTGGCGGAGTGCGTGGGGGGGAGGACGTTCTCCTACGCCGTCGCCTCGCACGTCCTGGAGCACGTCCCCAACCCGCTCGGCTGGCTCGAGGAGATCCTCGAGTGCGTCGAGGTGGGGGGACGCGTGGCGATCATGCTCCCCACCCGCACCCAGTCGATGGATTACTACCGCCAGACCACGACCTTCGGGCAGATCGTCGGCTGGTCGATCGAGAAGCCGGCGCGGCCGACGCCGACGCAGGTGATGGACTTCCTCTCGCAGTCGTTCTTCCACCGCGGGGAGAGGCTCGTCGAGGGGCAGATGCCGCCCTTCACCGAGGCCACGCGCCACTACTCCGACGCCGACGCGGTCCGCTACGCGCACTTCGTCTGGAACGAGAAGCACTATCTCGACGTCCACTGCAGTACCTGGACCCCGGAGTCGTTCACGGAGGTCTTCGGCAGGCTGCGCGAGGTCGGGCTGCTGTCGTGCAAGGTCATCGGCCCGTTCACCGGGTTCCCCGGCGCCACCGAGGCGGAGTTCCTGGCGTTCCTCGAGAAGGTCTCCTGACGGCGACGTCTCCCGGGGCGTGCGATGTCCGAACTCCCGATCGTGCTCCACGTCGGCGCGCCGAAGGCCGGCTCGTCGGCGCTGCAGTACGACCTCACCTGGAACCCGCTCCGTCCGGTGCGCGACCGGCCCGGCGTCGCCTGCGAGTACGTGGCGATCGACGCCGCCGGGAATCTCCTGCGCGGCGACGCCCTCGACGGCTTCGCGACGCTGTTCGCGTCGCGGTACTGCATGAGCGCGGATGCGGCGAGCCTCTCGGCCCTGGGGGACGAGCGCCTGCGGGCGCTGGCCGGGGCGCTGTCGGCGCTGCGGGAGGCCGGCACGATCCCGGTGATGAGCTACGAGCTCTGGCTCCACGCCGACGCGGCGAGCGCGGCACGCTTCGCCGCGGCGCTCGACGCCCCGCTGCACGTGGTCGCCTACGTGCGCGACCCCGTCTCCTGGCTCCGCTCCCTCTCCTGGCAACGGCGCGGCCGGGAGGCGAAGTCCCGGGCGGAGTGGATGGAGGAGCACCTGCCGGAGTGCCGCTGGGACGGCCATCTGACGCGCTGGCGCGGACTGCCCGGTGTCGTCCGGCTCGACGTCCGCCTCGCCGACCGCTCCGTGCCGCACGATTTCGCCACCCTCCTCGGCATCGATCCGCCCCCGACGGTCGTCCGGCACAACGCGACCGTGCCCGGCGAGTTCGCCCGCTATCTCGAGCGCCACCTGGTCACGCCCGAGCTCAGCGTCTCCGAGGCGAAGTTCGCCTGGCAGCGGTGGACGGAGGCGGCCGGTGCCGCCGGCGGGTTCGATCCCCCCCCCGATCCGTTCGACGCCGACGACCTCCGCGCCGTGATCGACGGCACCAGCGCCTCGTCGGCGGCGCTGCTCGACCTCTGCGACGACGACGTCCGCTCGCGGATCGTCGCCGACGCCCGGTGGTGGTCCGCCGATCCGGAGGTGCACGCCGGCTCCCCCTGCCGGCGCGCGCCGGCGGCGCCGGTCGACGAGGCCGACCGGCTCCTCGACGCCGGCCTGCGGGCCCTCGTCGCCGCCGACTCCGCCTGGCGTGCGGAGGAGCGCCGCCGCCGGCTCGCGGAGCGGCGCCTCGATGAGGTCGAGAGGGCCGCGGTGCGCCTCGACTCGGAG
>CAZMOU010000032.1:0-30233 GCA_964567835.1 uncultured Chitinophaga sp.
ACGCTCAACAGCGCCAGCAACGGGTGATGTTTCGACTGCCCATGCAGCACGATCGGCTTGATGATGTTGTCCACCGTCGAGACGACGCACAGCCCCCAGGCCGCAAGGCCCGCCGCGGCCCAGGTGTTCTTCACGAAGAACAGCAGGTACAGGCTCGCCGTCCCCCACACCGCCGCCGCCCCCACGAAGGGCACGAGGGCCCCGAAGAAGGTGAGCAGGGTGAGGAGGAACACGTTGCCCAGCCCCGCCACCCAGAAGCCGAGTCCGGCGAGCCCCGCCTGGACGATCGCCGCCAGGAGGGTGGAACTGACCACCGCCCGGCTCACCTCCTCGAACTCCTGGAGCAACTGCCACTGATAGCGGCCGTCGAGCGGGATGAGCCGCATCACCGCGGCGAGCATCCGCCGGCCGTCGGCCAGGAAGTAGAAGAGGGCCACGGTCATGACCACCAGGCCGATGAGCCCCTTGGCGATCACCACCGGCGTCCGCGCGGCGATCGGCCCGATCCAGTCCTCGGCGATCCGCTTCAGCTCGCCGTTGACCGAGTCTGCGGTGAGGTGCAACCCGGTGGCGTCGTTGACCCGCTCCACGAGCCCGGCGAGGACGGCAGGGTCGAGCTTCAGCCCCCCCGGGCTGCGGATCATCGTCACCGCGTCGCCGCCGGCGCGGGCGACGAGGAGCACCAGCGGCACGAGCACGATGACGAGGACGAAGAGCGTCGTCAGCGCCGCCGCCACCCACTCCGGGGCGGAGAGCCGGTCCCGCAGCCGCCGGTGGAGGGGTCCGAAGATCACGACGAGCATCGCCGCCAGGAGCAACGGCAGCAGGAAGCTCGACATCACCCGCAGCGAGAGGAGGCCGAACACCGCCACCAGCGCGAGAAGGACGCCGAAGGAGACGATGCGTGTGGCACGCTTCGGGGGAACGTCGCCGCCGTTGGATGGAAGGGTGTGCATGCCGAAGGGCGGCGGGTGCCGCGGTCCTGGTCCGGGGATCGGAGGATTCTACGCTCCTCTGGCCCGATTCCGGGGAGAGCGCACCGCCCGGTGACCGCGGCACCTGCCATGGCAGCCTCCGGTGACGACGGGTATCCTGACCCCGCCGCGGTCCCGTGCGGCGTTCCGCCCCGTCAGGCCGCCGGCATGCCCCCCGCCTCCACCCCCCCGCCGGACGTGTCGCTCGTCGTCCCGGTGCGGAACGAGGCGGGGAACATCGCCCCGCTCGTCGCGGAGATCCGCGCCGTCCTCGACGGTGCCGGCATCGGCTGGGAGACGATCGTCGTCGACGACGGATCGACCGACGGCTCGTGGGAGGAGATCGCCGCCGCCGCCGCGGCCGACGCCCGGGTCGCCGGCATCCGCCGCCCGCAGGGAGGGGGGAAGTCGGCCGCGCTCATGGACGGTTTCTCCCGCTGCCGCGGCGCGAGCATCGTCATGCTCGACGGCGACGGCCAGGACGACCCGGCCGAGATCCCCGGCATGCTCGCCCTCCTGGCCGACCCCACGCGCGGACGCAGGGGGGCCGACATCGTCAACGGCTGGAAGACCCCCCGCCTCGATCCCTGGCACAAGACCCTCCCCTCGCGCGTCTTCAACCTGCTCCTGGGCGCGGTGAGCGGGCTCCCCCTCCACGACCACAACTGCGGTCTGAAGGCCTTCCGTGCCGAGGTGGCGAAGGGCTTGCGCCTCTCGGGAGACATGCACCGGTTCATCACGGTGCTCGCCGCGGCCGACGGGCGGGTGGTGGTGGAGAAGGCGGTGCGGCACCGTCCGCGGAAGCTCGGCCGCTCGAAGTACGGATTCACGCGCTTCGCGACCGGGCTTTTGGATCTGGCGCGGATCTCCGGACGGATCCGCCGCGGCGTCCGTGCCGCCGGGCCCGCCGTCGGCCCCTCGCCGCGGTCCCGCCTGCGGCGCCAGGTCGCGTGGATCATGGGTGCGGTGGCGCTGGGCGGGCTGCTGGGGAGGATCGGCGCGGTCAACAGCGTGGACCGCGTGGCGCTCGAGAAGCGCCTGGTGGCCGACGCCGTGGCCAAGGCGCGCGAGGCGGAGGCGGCCGGGGGACCGGCGGTCGACGCGAAGGCGATCGCGGAGCGGATCGAGCGGGAGAAGCGCCTCGAGCGCCCCTTCCTCTCCGCCAACGACCGGAGCCGATGGGCCGCCGTGCGGGCGCTGGTGGAGAAGGGGACGTTCGCCATCGACGACATCGTCGCGGAACCTGGCTGGGACACGATCGACGCGGTGGCGCACGACGACGGCACCGGCCGGATCCGTCTCTACTCGAGCAAGCCCCCCCTCCTCTCGCTGCTCCTCGCCGGCCCGTACTGGATCCTCCACCGGATCACCGGCCACACCCTCGGCGACCATCCCTTCGAGGTCGGGCGGGTACTCCTGGTGGTGTCGAGCCTCGTCCCCTTCGCCCTCCTCCTCGCGGCGACCTTCCGGCTCGTCGACTCCACCGGGACGAGCGACTGGGGACGGCTGTGGGGCGCGGCACTGGCCTGTTTCGGCACCCTCCTCTCCCCGTTCGCCGTCTCGCTCACGAACCATCTCCCCGCGGCGGCCTGCACGGCATGGAGCGCCTGGTTCCTGCTCCGCATCCTCGCCGGCGAGGGAGGCGGCGCGCTCGCCGCGGCGACAGGCGCCCTCGCCGGGCTCGCGGCGGCGTTCGAACTTCCGGCACTCGCCTGGACGGCGTGCGTGCTCGGTCTGCTCCTCCTTCTCGAGCCGCGGCAGGCCCGGGGGGCGTGTGCCGGGGCACTCGTCGTCGCCGCGGTCGCGCTGGGCGTTAACCGCGTGGCCCACGGGTCGTTCCTCCCCCCCTACGCCCACCGCGGCACCACCCCCGGCGCCGCGGCGACGGCGGCCCGCGACGAGGGTTCCTCGGCCGATCCGGAGAACTGGTACGACTACTCGATCGAACTCCCCGGGGGCAAACGGCTCACGAGCTACTGGCGCGATCCCAAGGGAGTCGATCGGGGCGAGCCTTCGGCGCCGCGCTACGCGTTCCATGCCCTCGTGGGCCACCACGGGATCTTCTCGCTCACTCCGGCGTGGCTCCTCCTTCCCTGGGGGCTCGCGCGCCTGGCGAACCCGCGGCGCCGTCACCCGCGGCCCGGGCACGGCGCCCTCGCGCTGGCGATCGGGACGGTGACCCTCGTCGTCGTCTGCTTCTACCTTTCGCGCCCGCAGATCGACCGCAACTACGGCGGCGTGTCGAGCGGCTTCCGCTGGGTCCTGTGGCTCACCCCGCTCTGGATCGCGGCGGTGGTGCCGGCGGCCGACGCCCTGGCACGGTCGCGGCGCGGCAGGCTCGTGGGGCTCGTGCTGCTCGGGGCCTCGCTCGTGTCGGCGGCCTACCCCACCTGGAACCCCTGGTCGCCCCCCTGGATCGAGCAGTGGCTCCGCCACCTCTGGCCGGCCTAGCTGTCCGTGGAAAAAGTCATCCGTGACCTTTTTCCACTCGAGACACCCCCGAAAAAGCCAAGGTTTTTCGTGGGTGTCGGCCGCCGTATCCAGCGGCGGAGCACTTTATCCACAGCCGGCTAGCGGGGGGCCGCGTCATCGCCCGGACGCCCCTCGCATCGCTCGACATGGCCACGCACGTCGTCGGGCCAGCCCCGCGGCAACGGCGCCACCACATCCACCCCCTCCCCGAGATCGGGGTCGAGGAAGCGGATCCAGCGGGCGTGCAGCGCGATCGGCAGCGACCGCGGATCGTCGGGCGACGCGCCGGCGACGAAGGCCGGCCCGCCGTAGAGCGTGTCGCCCACGATCGGCAACCCGCGCGCGGCGGCCTGGACGCGCAGCTGGTGCATGCGCCCCGTCCGCGGTTCGAGCGCGAGGATCACCCGCTCCCCCCGCCCCGGCGGGCCCGCCGGCAGCGTGCCGATCGGGCGCACGAGGGTGAGCGCCTCGCGCGCCCCGGCCTCGGTCGGCGACACCACCCGTCCGCGGGCCTCGCCCGGCACCTTCGCCAGCGTGTCGGCCCACAGCCCTTCCGCGCCGGTCGGCGGCAGCGCGGCGGCGCTGCCGGGGTCCGGCGCCACGATCGCCACGTAGCCCTTCGTCACCACCCGGCGCTCGAACTGCCGGGAGAGTTGCCGGGCGGCCCGGGGCGTGGTGGCCACGAGCAGCACGCCCGACACGGCACGGTCGAGGCGGTGGGGGATGCCGACGTAGGCACCGGCCGCGAGGCGTCCGCGCACCCACGATTCCGCCGAGGGGATCCCCGCCGGCGCCTGCGTGGGCAGGCCGGCCGGCTTGGCCAGCGCCGTCACCCCCGACCGTTCGAAGAGGATCGTCGGGGTCTCGTCCTCGATCACGCCGCCTCCCAGCCGCGCCGCCTCACCCCGCGCCGGTTCAGCGCGTCGGCGGCCCGAGCCCTCCGACCCTCGCGCCGCTCGTCGTCGGGGCGATGCGCACCGTGACGGTGCCCTCGTCGCCGCCGGTGACCGGCGACCCGTCGTCGTCGCCCTCGGCCAATCCGGCGGCGACGACGTCGTCGAAATCGGGGAAATCATCGACGATCGCCGGCGGCGGGTCGAGATCGACGTCGCATTCGTGGAGGGCGTCGAGGTCGGCGGGGTCCTCGTCGTCGGCGACGAGCCCCAGGAGCGACTGCAACTCCGCCGCGGAGATCTCGGCGAGACGGAAGCTGCGCACGATCTCCGGCACCGGGTCGGCATCCCCGGCACCGCTCGCCTGCCGCGCGGCGAACGACTGGCAGAGGGTCTCGAGCGTATCGCGATCCATCGCTTCCTCCCGATCGTTCGGGCCGGGATTCCGGCCCTGGTGACTCCCGGTCGTGTCCATGTCTGGCCGCCGCCTCCGGCGTCTCGCGATGATCTACGTAGATCGTTCGAGAATCGTTCGCGGAAAGTCAAAAACAAGTGAGCGGGACCGGTTTTGCCGCGACTTCCCCCGGCGGACATCCGTGGTGGGGGCGGCCTCGCTCCCTCCGTTGCCGCCCCCGGACCCGCGGGCTACGCTGGCCGCTTGCCGCCGCGGCCGGCCCGCGGCCACCGGTCCCTGTCCGTCCCGGGGGAGTTCCCGCCGCCATGCGCCGTGCCGTTCCCGCGCTCCTGCTCCTCGCGATCCTCTCCTGCCGGTCGGGCACGCACGACGGCCTCCTCCGTCCCCGCGCGGCGGCCGCCGCGGAGGTGCCCGCGCTGCCGCTGGCCACCTTCACCCGGAAGAAGCTCGACGCCCGGTTCTTCACCGAAGGGGCCGGGGTGGGCGATTTCAACCACGACGGCACGCCCGACGTCGCCGCCGGCCCCTTCTGGTTCGCCGGACCGTCCTTCGAGGAGCGGCACGAGATCTACCCCCCCAAGCCCTTCGACCCGCGCGGGTACTCCGACAACTTCTTCTGCTGGGGCCACGATCTGAGCGGCGACGGATGGGACGACATCCTCGTCTACGGCTTCCCCGGACAGGACGCCTCGTGGTTCGAGAACCCGCGCGACTCGGGCGGGCAGTGGACGCGGCACAAGGTCCTGGCGAGCGTCGACAACGAGTCGCCGACCTGGGCCGACATCGACGGCGACGGGACGCCCGAGATCGTCTGTTCCGTGGGGGGCTTCTTCGGCTACGCACCGGTGGGGCGCAAGGATCCGACGAAGCCCTGGGTCTTCCACCGCATCTCCCGCGAGGTCGCCGGCGGCCGATTCACCCACGGCATGGGGGTGGGTGACGTCGACGGGGACGGCCGGCCCGACATCCTCGAGAAGAACGGCTGGTGGCAGCAACCGGAATCGCTGGCCGGCGATCCGCTCTGGAAGTTCCATCCGGTCCCGTTCGCCGGCCCCGGCGGCGCGCAGATGCACGTTCGCGACGTCGACGGGGACGGCCTCGGCGACGTGATCACGAGCCTCGCCGCCCACGGCTACGGCCTCGGCTGGTGGAAGCAGGTGCGGGGCGCCGACGGCGCGAGGGCGTTCGAGTACCGCCCCATCACCGGCGACAAGCCCTCCGACAGCCCCTACCGCACCGTCTTCTCGCAGATCCACGCCATCGACGTCGCCGACGTGGACGGCGACGGCATCGACGACATCGTCACCGGCAAGCGTTTCTGGGCCCACGGCCCCGACGGCGACCCCGAGCCCTCGGCCCCGGCGGTGCTCTACTGGTTCCGCGGGACGCGGCCGGCGGCCGGCGAGGCGGAGTTCGTCCCCCAGTTGATCGACGACGACTCGGGCGTGGGGGTCCAGGTCACCGCCGCCGACGCCACCGGCGACGGCCTTCCCGACGTCATCGTCGGCAACAAGCAGGGGATCTTCGTCCACGTGCAGTCGCGGGCGCTGGTGACGCCGGAGGTCCACGCCGACGCACAGCCCCGCAAGCGCCGCGCGCCGGCCGACGGACTCGAGCCCGAGGAGGCGGCCCGGGCGATGAGCGTGCCGCCGGGATTCTCGGTCAAGCTCCTCGCCGCCGAGCCCGACGTGCGCCAGCCGATCGCCATGTGCTTCGACGACCGGGGCCGGCTGTGGGTGGCCGAGGCCTACGCCTACCCGCGGCGCGTGGCGCCGGAGGAGGCGAGCGACCGGATCCTCGTCTTCGAGGACACCGACGGCGACCATGTCCTCGATTCCCGCAAGGTCTTCCGGGAGAAGCTCAACCTCGTCAGCGGGCTGGCGGTGGGTTTCGGCGGGGTGTGGGTGGGGGCGGCCCCGGAACTGCTCTTCATCCCCGACGCCGACGGCGACGACGTCCCCGACGGCGAGCCGCGGGTGCTCCTCGACGGCTGGGGCTGGCAGGACACCCACGAGACGCTCAACGCCTTCATCTGGGGGCCCGACGGCTGGCTCTACGGCTGCCACGGGGTCTTCACCCATTCCAACGTCGGCAAGCCCGGTGCGCCCGACGACGAGCGGAAGAGGATCAACGCCGGCATCTGGCGCTACCACCCGGTGCGGCACGAGTTCGAGGTCTTCTCCGAGGGGACGAGCAACCCCTGGGGGGTCGACTTCAACGATCTCGGGGCAGCCTTCCAGACGGCCTGCGTCATCCCCCACCTCTACCACGTCATCCAGGGGGCCCGGTATCAGCGGCAGGCGGGTCAGCACTTCAATCCCTGGACGTTCGACGACATCAAGACGATCGCGCGCCACCGCCACTGGACCGGCGGGCAGTGGAACAACGCCGACCGGGAGAAGTCGGACGCCATCGGCGGCGGGCACGCCCACTGCGGGGCGCTTGTCTACCTCGGCGGGGCCTGGCCCGACCGCTACCGCGACAAGCTGTTCATGAACAACATCCACGGGGCGCGGCTCAACGAGGACCGTCTCACCCCCTCGGGCAGCGGCTACGTGGGGGACGGCGAGCCCGACTTCCTCTTCGCCAACGACACCTGGTCGCAGTTCATCTCCCTCCAGACCGGTCCCGACGGGCAGATGGTGCTGATCGACTGGTACGACCGCAACCAGTGCCATCACCACGAGAACGAGGCCCACGACCGGGGCAACGGCCGGATCTTCAAGGTCAGCTACGATCGCGGCGGCGCCCCGGCGGCGGTGAAGGTCGACATGGGGGCGAAGACCGACGCGGAGCTCGTCGACCACCTCTTCGACACCAACGACTGGTTCGTCCGCCACGCGCGGCGCCTGCTCCACGAGCGTGCCGCGGCCGGGAAGCTCGCCCCCGACACGAAAGCCCGCCTCGAGGCCAAGCTCGCCGCGGCCGACACGGCGCCGAAGCGGCTCCGCGTGATCTGGGCGCTGCACGTCACCGGGCTCCTCGACGCCGCCCTCTCGGAGCGGCTCCTCGACGATCCCGAGCCGGCGGTCCGGGCCTGGGCGATCCAGTTGGCGAACGAAACCGGCGCCGTCCCGCTCGAGACGCGCTTGGGCCGGTACCGCCAACTCGCCGCCGACGACCCCTCGCCGGTGGTCCGTCTGGCCCTCTGTTCGGCGTTGCAACGCATGCCGCTCGAGGCCCGATGGGACGTCCTCGCCGGGCTCGTCTCCCACGCCGAGGACGCCGAGGACCACAACCTCCCCCTCATGAACTGGTACGCCGTCGAGCCGCTGGTGACCGTCGATCCCGCGCGTGCCATGGCGCTGGCGGCGGCGTCGAGGATCCCGACGGTGTCCCGCTTCGTGGTCCGGCGCGCCGCCTCCGAGGAGGCCTGCTACGAGGCCCTCGTGGCGCGGCTGGCGGCGGCCGATTCCCCCACGCGGAAGTGGATGCTCGAGGAGATCGTGGCGGCGCTGGCCGCCCGTGGCCGGATGAAGGCGCCCGCGGCCTGGGAGAAGGGCTACGAGGCGCTCGTCCCCGACGGGGACGCCGAGGTGCGGAGGCTCGCCGACGTCGTCGCGGTGCGTTTCGGTGACCCGCGGGTCCTGCCGCAGCTGCGGGGGCTGTTGGCGAACCGGGACGCCGCGGTCGCCGAGCGTCGCGAGGCGCTCGAGGCCCTCGTCAGCTCCCGCGACGATGGCACGCCGCCGGTGCTCCACGGCCTGCTCGACGACCCGCTCTTCGCGAAGGACTCGGTCGTCGCCCTGGCGGCGGTGCCCGACGACGCCACGCCGGAAGTGCTCCTCCGGGCCTACGAAGGGCTTTCCGGCGAGGCGCGTCAGGCGGCGATCGCCACGCTCGTGTCGCGTCCCGCCTGGACGCTCGCCCTCCTCGACGCGATCGAGTCGGGGGGCGTCCCACGCGGCGACCTGTCGGCCTTCACGGTCGGGAGGCTCGCGCAGTCGGCGGACGCGACGGTGCTCGAGCGGCTCAACGCCGTCTGGGGGACGATCCGTTCCACCCCGGAGGACCGCAAGGCCGACTTCGCCCGGTGGCGCAAGGCGCTCGAGCCCGCGGCGATGAAGGAAGCCGACCTGTCGAGCGGGCGCGCCGTCTACAACCGCACCTGCGGCGCCTGTCACCTGCTCCACGGCCAGGGGGGGAGGATCGGCCCCGACATCACCGGTTCCAACCGGGCCGATCTCGAATACCTCCTCTCGAACCTCCTCGACCCGAGCGCCGTCGTGGGGCGCGACTACCAGACGACGACCGTGATCACGTCGGACGGGCGATCGATCGCCGGGATCGTGGTCAAGGAGACGCCGACGAGCGTCACGCTGCAGACGCCGACCGAGCAGGTGACGGTGTCGCTCGACGACGTCGATTCGCGCGTCCTCTCGCCGCAGTCGCTGATGCCGGAGAACCAGCTCGCGCAGCTCGAGCCCCGCGAGGCCCGCGACCTGGTCGCTTACCTGCGGCATCCCGTCCAGGTGCCGCTGCCGGGCGAGGGGCCGCCGCCGTTCGGCGCCGACGGACGCATCCCCGGTGCCGTCGAGGGGGAGGCGATGAAGGTCGCGTCGAAGTCGGCCGGCGACGCGCGTCCCCAGCCGATGGGGAGCTTCAAGGCCTCACGCTGGAGCGGCGATTCGCAGATCTGGTGGACCGGCGCCCGCCCCGGCGGCAGGCTCGTCCTCGAGGTCCCGGTGACGGTGGAGGGGCCCCACGAGATCGTGGCGGTGTGCACGAAGGCGCACGACTACGGCGTCGTCACCCTCTCCTGGGGCGGGGCGCGGCCCACCCCTCCCCTCGACCTCTACGACAAGGACGCCGTCGTCGCGACGCCGGAGGTGTCTCTCGGGGTCCATGCCCTCTCGCCGGGCACGTCCCCCCTCCAGGTGGAGATCGTCGGCGAGAACCCGGCGGCCACGAAAGCCTGGATGTTCGGCCTCGATTACCTCCGCTTCGTGCCGGTCCGGGAGCCGGCTCCCTGACATCCTCCGGGGACCGCGGCGGGGCCCTTCCCGGGCCACCCTGACGCCGTGATCGGCGACGCCGCCGCCCGGGGCGTCCCGGGCGAACTAGGATGGTTCGGGGACGAGTCCGACGCGCGGCGCCGTAACGCGCCCGTCGGGATGCTCGTTCTCCACCGGCCACCCCTCCGCTCCGTTCTCCCGGGGAACACCCATGTCCCTCAAGCCCGCCCCGCGCCCGCCCCGCGTGCGCCGCGGAGTCCTCCTCGCTGCCACGGTGTCATTCGCCATGATCCCACCCTTCCGCGCCCCCCGCGCCGGCGAGATCGGCTACGTCGAGACCTTCGCCCTGGCCGACGACCGTGCCGCGGCGCTCGAGGAGCTCGTCCCGGGGACGGAGGACTTCTTCTATTTCCGCTCCCTCCATCTCCTCGCCACGGAACGGTTCGAGCAGATCGAGCCGCTCCTGGCCGACTGGGTCAAGGCGCACGGCGAGACGACACGGGTCCGCGAGATCCGGGCCCGCCGGGCGCTCGTCACCTTCCGCAACGATCCCGCGGCCGCCACCGACTGGCTGGTGCGGAACCTCGGGCTCACCTTCGGGCACGAGCGGATCGTCCCAGGCGCGGAGCCGCAGCTCCCCACCGCGATCGCGCCGGAGCAGGTGACGCCGGAGGCCTGGGCGGAGCGGGCGCGCGCCGCGGCGCCCGACACGCTCGAGGGCTGGAAGGACGCGGCGCTGCCTCGCCTGGCGGGCGGCGCGGAGCCGAAGGCGCCGCTCGACCGCATCCGGCGCCGTCAGCTCCTCTCGCGCCTGGTGCGCCCCGACGTCGCGGGGCTGGCCGTGCTCGTCGCGGCCGACCTGCGCGAGCCCGACTCGGGGGGCTTCGGCTCGCTCCCCATCCACCGGGCACTGACGCGGGCCCAGCTGGGGGAGCTGCTCGGCCTCGAGCCCGGCCTGCGCGACAACGGCACGTTCGTGACGGCGATGCTCCTCCGCCTGCAGCCGTCCCCCGACGAGGATCTGCAGGGCGACGACGTCGCGCGCCGCGCCTACCTCGAACGGCTCGAGGCCTACGTCCGCACCCTCGGGCCCGCCCACAACAGCCTCAAGGGTCTCGTCCTCCACCATCGACTCGTGCTCGACCGCAAGCAGGGGCGCATCGACGAGAAGACCTTCCTCGACTACCTCGCCCTCCCCCGGCACCTCGGGTACGTCTCCCCGAAGCTCCTCGCCACCGACGCGGCCCGCGGTTTCCCCTGCAATCTGGGGCAGGCCCACGAGGGGCTCCTCCTCCCCCCCGTCGGGGACGACGAGCGGCTCGTCCGCGACATCCTCGCCCGGCTCCTCGTCGACTCCCCCGACGCGCGGACGTTCGAGCCGTTCTTCGAGAAGGGTTGGCTCGACCGGGTGTTCGCCGAGACGAAGCTCCTCGCCGGTCTCGGCACCGCCGACAGGCACGCCGCCGTCCTCGGCCCGGCCGCCTACCGGGCGCTCCGCGACCGGGTCGACATCGAGATCCTGCCCTCGAATCCCGCGCGCTTCGCGTCCGACGCACCGGTGGCCCTCGACGTGGCGGTGAAGAACGTGCCGGAACTCGCGGTGCGGATTTTCGAGATCGACACGCTCGGCCACTACCGCGGCACCCTGGCCGAGGTCGACACCGACATCCCGCTCGACGGCCTCACCCCCACCGCCGAGATCACGCTGCGCTCCGACGACGACGCGCTGCGCCGTTCCGTGCGGCGCGTCGAACTGCCGCAGCTCTCCCGCCCCGGCATCTGGGTCGTCGACTTCGTCGGCAACGGCCGCTCGAGCCGGGCCCTGGTGCGCAAGGGGCGTCTGCGTCCCCTCGCGGTCGATGCGGGCACCGGCCAGCGCTTCACGATCCTCGACGACCGCGGGAACAAGATCTCCGGTGCCCGGCTGTGGCTCGAGGGACGCGAGTACGCCGCCGGCGAGGACGGCACGATCCTCGTTCCGCCGAGCACCGATCCGGGCCGCAAGCCCGTGGTCGTCACCGGCGCGGTGCCGCTCGCCGACGGCACCGTCGTCACCATCTCGAGCCTCGACGCCTTCGATCATCGGGGCGAGGCGATCGCCCTCCAGGCCGCCATCCACGTCGACCGGGAGAGCCTGCGGACGCGGCGCACCGCCGAGGTGGTCGTGCGTCCGTCGCTCTCGTGCAACGGCCGGGCGGTGTCCGTCTCGGGTATCGAGGAGGCGCGGCTCACGATCCGCTCGGTCGATCTGGACGGCGTGCCCGCGGTGAAGGAGATCGCCCCCTTCCCGCTCTTCGAGGACCGCGACAGCGTCCACGAGTTCCTCGTGCCGCAGCGTCTCGCCGAGGTGACCTTCACCCTCTCCGGCAAGGTGAGGCGGTTCACGGCGGGCGACGCGAAGACCGACGTCACGGCGAGCCGCGCCTTCGCCGTCAACCAGATCGACCGCACCGACCGTACGGAGGACCTGTTTCTCGTCCGCTCCGGCGAACGGTTCACCGTCGAAGTGCGGGGCCGCAACGGCGAGCCGCGTCCGTCCCGTCCCGTCGCGGTCACGCTCGAGCATCGCGACGTCCGTCCGGCCGCGACGTTCCAGCTGAAGACCGACGCCGCGGGGGTGGTCGACCTGGGGCCGCTCGACGGGATCGAGCGGGTGACGGCACAGGGACCGGAGGGCACGTCCCACGCCTGGCCGTTGCTCGCGGACCGGGCCACCTGGCCCCAGGCGGTCCACGGCCGCACGGGCGAGGTCGTCCGCCTCCCGTTCCTGCCGGTGGCGATCCACCGCAACGGGAAGGCGGCGGGCGCTCCCCTCCCCGCCGACGTCTCGCTCTTCGAACTGCGCGGCGGCGCCTATGCCGCCGACCGCTTCGCGCACCTCGCCGTCGAGGAGGGGACCCTGGTGCTCCGCGATCTGCCCCCCGGCGACTACGAACTCTTCCTCCCCGCGGCGAACGCCCGGATCGAGGTCCGGATCACCGACGGCCGGGCCCTCGACGGTTTCCTCGTGGGGGCCTTCCGCCAGCTCGAGGCCCCGCGGCTCGCCCCCACGGCGATCCGCGAGATCGCCCCGGCGGGGGACGATCTCGTCATCCGGCTCTCGAACCCGAATCCCTTCACGCGCGTCCATCTCTTCGCCACGCGCATGGCTCCCGACTTCGATCCCTTCGCCTCCCTCGCGGTGATCCGCGGGCCGGAACCCTGGGCGTTCTCCCGCGGGGCCTCCACGAACGCCTACGTCAGCGGCCGCGATCTCGGCGACGAGATCGCCTACGTGCTGCGGCGCCGGGCGGAGGCGCCCTTCGCCGGCGCCATGCTCGACCGGCCCAGCGTCCTCCTCGACCCGTGGGCGGTCGAGGACACGACGACCGTCCGTCAGGATGCCCGGGCGGGGGAGGATTTCGCCGCCCTCGGCGACTCGCCGACGAGCATGGCGAAGGCCGCCGCACCGGCGCCCGCCGAGCCGACGGGGATGCCGACGAGCTTCGCCGACCTCGACTTTCTCGCCGCCGATCCCCCGGTCGTCACCAATCTCGTCCCGGAGGCCGACGGCACGATCCGGGTGGCGCTCGCCGACCTCGCCGGCCACCAGGAGGTGACGGTGGTGGTGGTCGACCCGACGCTCACGCTCGCCCGCAGCGTCGCCCTCACGGCCCGCGCTCCTGCGATCGCCGACCAGCGGCTCCTCGCCGGCCTCGATCCCGACCGCCACTTCGTCCAGCGGCAGACCGTGTCGATGGTCGATCCGGCGGCCGGGCCGTTCGTCGTGGACGACGTCACCTCCGGACGCTTCGAGGCCTACGACAGCCTGGCACGCGTGTACGGGCTGTTCAGCGCCGTCTCCCGGCATCCGGACCTGCCCACGTTCGCCTTCCTCCTCCGCTGGCCGAAGCTCGACGACGCGGAGAAGAAGGCGCTCTATTCCGAACATGCCTGCCACGAGCTGCGCTTCTTCCTCTTCCACAAGGACCCGGCCTTCTTCGAGGCGGTCGTCCTCCCCGCCCTGCGCACGAAGAAGGACCGCACGTTCCTCGACCACTGGCTCCTCCGCGACGATCTCACCCCCTGGCTCGAGCCCTGGCGCTACTCCCGGCTCAACGTCGCCGAGCGGGCGCTCCTCGCCCGGCGCGTCGCCGACGAGCGGCCGCGGACGGCGCGGCACCTCTCCGACCTCGTCTCCCTCCTCCCCCCCGACACCGAGCGGCGGCGGCAGCTCTTCGAGGCGGCGGTCGCCTCGGGCACCCTCGACGCCGAGGACCGCTTCGGGGTCACGGTGGCCGACGAGTTGCTCCGCGGGGGGGCGGTGCAGTTGGGCATCGACGCCGCCACGAACGGGCCCCAGGGAGCCATGGGGGGCATGGGAGGGGGCGGCTTCGCCGGCGGGGAGCGCGGCGCGATGCCCGCCCCGGCGCCGGCGGGCCCGGAAGCGCTCGTCGCGGAGGAGCGGCAGGAAGCGGCGGACAAACGCGCGACGCTCGGCCGCTCCCTGGCGCGGCGCGACGAGTCGCGGAACGCGATCCGGGATCGGGGCAAGCGCAAGCTCGCCGAGAAGGAGGCGCTCGACCGGCTCGACGACGCCAAGGGGGAGGCTGCGGGCCGTTTCGCGGGGGCCCTCCCCGGGAAGCCGGCGGAGTTCTTCGCCGGCCAGGGGCTCGCTGAAGCCGACCGTCTCTTCCGCCTCCTCGACCCGACGAAGGAGTACGCGGAGAACAACTACAACCACCTGCGCATCACCGCGCAGGATGCCTCGCTCGTCGGCCCGGGGAGGTTCTGGATCGATTACGTGAACGCCGACCCCGCCGCCCCCTTCCGCTCGGTCCATCTGGCCGAGGCGACACGCGGCTTCGCCGAGATGATCCTCGCGCTCTCGCTCCTCGACCTCCCCTTCGAGTCGCCGGAGCATGCGACGACCTTCGAGGGGGCGAGGATGACGCTGGTGCCGGCCGGGCCATTCGTCGCCTTCCACGAGGAGACCATCGACACGGCGCCACCCGCGGCGCCGTCGAGCATCCTCGTGGGCCAGAACTTCCTCCGGCAGTCGGAGCGGCAGGAGATCGTGGACGGCGAGCCGCGCGACAAGTTCGTGACGGGAGAGTTCCTCACCCACGTCGTCTACACGGCGCGGGTCGTGGTGACGAACACCGGCTCGTCGCGGCGCAGGGCGTCGGTGCTCCTCCAGATCCCGCGGGGGGCGATCCCCGTGCTCGGGAGCAGGGCGACGCGCGGCGTGCCGCTCGTCCTCGAGCCCTACGCCGTGCAGGCGCTCGAGTACTCGTTCGTCTTTCCCGCCGCCGGCGACTTCGTCCACTACCCCGTCCACGTCTCGGACGGGGAGGAGCTCCTCGCCTTCGTCCCCCCCGCGCCGGTCACCGTCGTCGATCGCCCCGCGCGGCCCGACGGGCGCTCGTGGGCCGCGGTTTCGCAGGAGGGGACCGACGAGGAGGTGCTCGCCTGGCTCGACGGCCACGTCCTCGACGGGGTCGACCTCGGTCAGATCGCCTGGCGGATGAAGGATCCGGATATGTTCCGCCGCGTGACGGAGAAGCTCGCGGCGCGGCACGTGTGGAGCCGCACGCTCTGGTCCTACGCCTTCCTCCACCGTGATCCGGACGCGATGCGCGTCTGGCTCGAGCACGAGGACACCTTCGTCGCCCTGCTCGGCGGCCGGCTCGAAGGGGGCCTCCTCCCGATCGATCCGGTGTCGCGACACACCTACGAGCACCTGGAATACTGGCCGCTGGTCAACGCGCGCATGTTCCCGCTCGGTGGCCGGCGCCAGATCGTCAACGACCGCTTCCACGCCCAGTACCACCGGTTCCTGGGCGAGCTGGCGCGGGCCCGCACGCTCTCCGACGACGACCGGCTCGCCGTGGTCGTCTACCTCCTCCTCCAGGACCGCGTCGAGGAGGCCCGGCGTCACTTCGCGAAGGTGCGGCCGGAGGGGACGTCGACGCCGATGCAGTACGACTACACCGCGGCGGTGCTCGCGCTCCGCGCGGGCGAGGTGGACAGGGCCCGGGCCATCGCGCTGCGGCACGCCGCCTTCCCCATCGACCGCTGGCGCCACCGCTTCGAGCTGCTCCTGGCGCACCTCGACGAGGCGGCCGGCAAGGGGGACGCCGCGGTGCTCGACCCGCTCGACCGGGAGCAGCAGCAGGGCACCCTCGCCGCCGCCGCCCCCGCGCTCGAGATGCGGATCGAGGGACGCGAGATCGTCCTCGACCATGCGAACCTCGCCGGGGCCACGGTGGCCCTCCACGAGATGGATCTCGAGGTGCTCTTCAGCCGGAATCCCTTCGCCGGCAGCTTCGCCGGGCAGTTCGGCTCGGTGCGCCCCAACCGCACCTTCGAGGTGCCGCTCGACGAGGCCGGCGGCACGACGCGCGTCCCCCTCCCCGCCGAAGCGGCAACGCGCGACCTGCTCGTCACCGTCACCGCCGGCGGGATCACCCGATCGCGACCGGCCTATTCGAGCGGCCTGGCGGTGCGGGTGATGGAGTCGTACGGCCAGGTGCTCGTCACGCGGGCCGCCGACGGGAGCCCCGTGCCGAAGGCGTACGTGAAGGTCTACGCGCGGATGGACGACGGACGCGTGGCCTTCTACAAGGACGGCTTCACCGACGTCCGCGGCCGCTTCGACCACGCCTCGCTCTCCACCGACGACGCCCTCACGGCACGGCGGTTCTCGATCCTCGTCACGAGCCCCGAAGAGGGTTCGGCGGTGCGCGAAGCCGACCCACCCCCGCGCTGATCCGGGTCGTCGGCGACCGCGGCGCGGCTACGATTCCCCGTCATCCCGGAGTCCCTTCCATGCCCCCCCTCGCCGTCGGCGACCGTGCCCCCGACATCACCTTCACCACCCATGACGGCGCCACGGTGCGGCTGGCCGACTACCGGGGCAAGCGCCCCGTCGTCGTCTTCTTCTATCCCAAGGACGGCACGCCGATCTGCACGCAGGAAGCGTGCGCCTTCCGCGACTCCTACTCGCGCTTCACCGACGCCGGCGCCGAGGTGATCGGCGTCAGCGCCGATTCCGACGCCACCCACCGTTCGTTCGCGGAGCGGCACAAGCTCCCCTACCTGCTGGCGAGCGATTCCGGCGGCGCGCTGCGGAAGGCGTTCGGCGTGCCGAAGACGCTCGGCTTCCTCCCCGGCCGGGTGACCTACGTCATCGACCGCGAGGGGATCGTGCGTCTCGCCTTCTCGGCCCAGCTCACCTCCACCGACCATGTCACGAAGGCACTCGACGCCCTCGGCCCCGCCGACGCCGGCGGGGACGCCGGACGCTGATCGCCGCGAGATCCCCGATGCCCGTCTTCGAGCAGTCCTTCGTCGTCGATGCCCCCCTCGGGGCCGTCCGCGCCTTCCACGGCGACACCTCCGCGCTCGGCGTCCTCTCGCCGCCGGGGACGTTCGTGCGCCTCCACGCGATCGAACCGCTCGCGGAGGGCTCCGTGTCGCGGTTCACCCTCTGGCTCGGCCCGATTCCCGTCCCCTGGACCGCGGTCCACCGTGACGTGTCCGATCGGGGCTTCACCGACGTCCAGGTCTCGGGACCGGCGGCTTCCTGGGCCCACCGGCACACCTTCACCCCGCTCACCGACGGCCGGACCCGCATCGACGACCGGGTCGAGTTCGCCCACAAGCCGGGGCTCGGCGGCCTGTTCACCAGGGTCCTCTTCTCCCGGCCGAACCTGCTGTTCCTCTTCGGCTGGCGTGCCTTCGCCACCCGGCGGGCCCTGCGCCGTGCCTAGCCGCGACCGCTTCGGGGCCGTCCCCCGACCGGCCTCACCCCGTCGTCAGCGGCCCGCGTCGGGGTGACCGGCGTGGTGGGACGCGGCCCGACGCGGCGCCTGGGTGAATCCCGGCGTGTAGACGGTGCCGCCGCGCGTCGGTACGCCGATGACGCCGTCGGAGAAGATCTCCTTCCTGCCGAACCGGGCGCTCAAGCGGCCGTCGTTCCAGGCGGTCACGCCGCCGATACGCGTCGCCGTGAGACCGCCGTCGTAGAAGGTGAACGGCCCCACCGTCGTGCCGACGCGGCCGTCGGCGGTGAAGGTGAACCGCCCCCGGGACGTCGTCCACCCGCCGAAGTTGCCCCGCGGGGCGGAAAATGGCGGCGAGGCGGGGGGATCGCCGGCGGCGGCGACACCCGCGACGAACGCGAAACAAAGGACGACACCGGCTGTCGCCCGCCGCGGCCACGGCTGCATGGTCATGTCGCCTTTTTTCGGAATCGCCGAGCTTTCCTTGTGACCCATCATAGGCCCTTCCGCACCCCGGCCATCGGCATCCCCCGCCGGCCCCCGAGAGCG
The DNA here is from genome assembly GCA_964567835.1 of uncultured Chitinophaga sp. Lineage (GTDB taxonomy): Bacteria > Planctomycetota > Planctomycetia > Pirellulales > UBA1268 > QWOP01. The sequence goes on from CAZMOU010000032.1 coordinate 18,025, forward strand.
TGCATCCGGTCGTGCCGATCGCGATGGGAACACGGGACTCCCCTTCGGCGGAAACGGATCCGCCCGCCCCACGGATACAATCCCGACGGTGGCGTGGGGATCCCACCGACCGTGAGCTCGCTCCAGATGGATTCGTTGTCGGCAAAACTGCTCGTCGCCTCCCCCCGTCTCACCGACCCGAACTTCGGCCGGTCGGTGGTGCTCGTGATCCATCACGCGTCGGACGGGGCGTTCGGATTGGTGCTCAATCGACCCGGTCCGGAGCGCCTGCCGGCGGTCTGGGAGCAGGCCCTCCAGGAACCCTGCCGACTCGATCTGCCGCTCTACTTCGGCGGCCCGGTGGAGGGGCCGGTGGTGGCGCTCCACGGCGATCCCCGTTTCTCCGAGGAGGAGGTGCTCCCAGGCCTCCATTTCACCCGGCAGAGGGACCACCTCCTCGCGCTGGTGGCGGAGGGGGGAGAAGCGCTCCGGGTCTTCGCCGGATACTCCGGCTGGGGACCGGGCCAACTCGAGGGAGAACTGGCCCGCGGAGACTGGGGGGTCGTCGAGGCCACCACGCTCGACGTCTTCGGCGACGACACGACGCTCTGGACGGGCGTCTCGCGGCGCGCCGCCGACGCGGCGCTCGTGAGGACGATCGGCGTCAAGCATGTGCCGCCGCGGCCGTGGCATAACTAGCTTTCCCGCGGAACGGGCCATCCTGGCCCCGTTCCGCTCCGGGCGTCCCGGGAAACGCCGAGGGTTTCCCGTGACGCCTCACCGCCGCATCCGGCGGCGGATGGGCCAGGAACGACCCGCTCAATCGGGGGCGAGCCGTCCCCCCACGCCGCCGACGGAGTGGCAGTCGGCACAGGATCGTTCGAGCCCCCGCACGGCGGCACGGAACCCCGCGCCATCTTCCCGGTGGACCGAGTCGATCAGATCGGACGCCGCGGCGACGTAGCCATCCGCCGCCGCACGGATGTCGGCGTTCTTGGCATCGACGAGCGTCCTGGCCATCCGCACGATGCCCTCCGCGGGCCCCCGGATTTCCTCCCAGTCAGGCGATTCCGCGGCCGCCTGGGCGCGTACCATCGACCACGGCGAGGCCTCGCCACCGTGAATCTGCTTCATGAGGTTCTCGACCGCCCAGTCATGGCGGACGACGAAGACGGCGGCGGCGGCGACGACCACCACCCCTGCCACCGCCAGAACCGTTCGCATCACGCGACCCATCCCCTCGAGGCTTCGCACGCTCCCTCCCGTCCGCCTTTCGGACGACGGGAACGTCCGGCTCACCTCTCATCCTAACCCGCCCCCCCAACCGAGCGACTTTTTCGTCGCTCCCCCCTGCCCGGCCCCGACGCCGTCGCCCCGTGCCGGCAGGCGGCCGTCGCCCCCGTCGATCATTGGTCGAGCGGCGCGCGGTACGGCTTCCCGGCCTCGAACATCCGCAGCCGCTCTCGCTGCTCCTCCTTCCCGTCCTCCGGCACGACCTCGAGGGCCTCCCGCTGGTAGCGCACCGCCGCCGCAAAATCCCCCGCCTCGGCGTGGGCCGCGGCCAGTGCCATGAGGACGAAGGAGGAGGGCGCGTCGCCCGCCAGGGAACGGGCGATCTCCGCCTTCTCGCACGCTCGCTTCCCGTCCCGCACCGATTCGTCCGCGCAGGTGGCGAGAATGAAGGCCTGGAGGGCGGCGATATCGGGGTGCGGTCGGAGACGCATCGCCGAATCGAGGTCGGCGAGGCACTCCCGAAAGTGCCCGTAGCGGTGACGGGCGTTGGCGCGCCCCATGAGGGCGTCGGACCATGCCGGCCCCTCCACCGTGGCGGGAGCGAGCGTCCAGAGGCAGCGGCGCCTCGCACTGCCGTCCAGCCCGCCCCGCGATGCGGTGGTGAACGCCAGCCTGCCGTCCTTCACCACCCCGCCGATCCTGATCGCCGTGTTCGTGTCGTGCCGGAAGGCGATCGTCTTCCCGACGACGATCCCCATGTGACGCGTTCCCCCCTGGGTGACGAAGACCTCGAATCCGTCCTGCTCCACGAGGACCTCGCCGCGCTCGAGTTCCCAGGCCCTGCAGTCTCCCTCGGTCTCCGCCACGTACCCGGCGGCCAGCACGGGGAATCCCCGGCGACGGATGGCCTCCGCGATCACTCCGTCCCGCTTCGCGAGCAGATCCCCGACGCGACCGGCGCTCTCGGCGGTGATCACCAACGGCTCGCCGTCGATGGCGGCGTGGACGGTGGCCCCGGCCTCGGCGATGGGGCAGAAGGCGAGCAACGTCCGGGTGTTCAACGTGTCGAGGGCCAGGACCTCGTCGGATGCCGCCGCCGCCTCCTCCGGGGTCACCACGCCAGGGGGCTCGGGACGCTCGCCCCGCGGCGGCAGTTCGAGCGGCATCGCGGCCTCACGGAGCGGTTCGCGGGCGACGATGGTGGCGAGTCTGCGCTCGGCGTCCTCGCGGAGCGTGGGGTGGAACCGGGCCGCCGTCGCGGCGCGACGCTGGAGCGACTCGGCCTCGGAGTGGTCCCCCGACTCGGCCCTGGCCGCGGCCAGGGCCGTCAGCAACACCGTCACCTCGCACGACGACGGGTCGCACAGTTCGGCGGCGATGCGCGACGCCTTGTTGCCGTCGCGGATCCGTCGGTCGGGACAGGTGGCCAGGATCCATGCGGTCGAGAGCGCGGCCTGCGGGTCGCGCGGATTCGCCGCCCGACACCGGTCCAGATCCTCGAGCGCCCTGGCGAACTCGCCCCTCCGCTCGAAGACGTGCGCCCGCTCCGAGACCGCCTCCACCAGTTCCGGGTCGTGCCGCAGGGCCGCGGTGTAGTCCTCGATCGCGCGCTCGAGGTCCCCCTGCTCGCGATGGCAGGCGGCGCGGTCGAAGTGGGCGCGGGCCGATGGTTCCAGGGAGATGGCCCTGTCGAGTGCCTCGATGGCCTCGCCGTAGCGTGCGGTGGTGAGGAGGACGTATCCGCGCAGCGACCAGAGGAAGGAAGTCGTGGGGTCGATGCCGAGCGCGGCGTCGATGTCGGCGAGGGCCCTGTCGTGCTCGCCGGCGACCCCCGCCGCCAGGCCGCGCAAACCCAGCGCGATGGCGCTGCGTGGCTGCAACTCGATCGCCCGGTCGAGATCCGCCCGCATCTCGTCCCAACGGCCGCCCGCCTGGAACAACTCGGCGCGCTCCACGAGGAGATCCGAGTTCCGCGGGTCGGACTCGATGCGGCGCGTCGCCTCGCGGAGACGGCGGTCCAGATCGGCGTTCGCGGCACTTTCCTGGGCGGCGCCGTCGCGACCCGCGCCGGCGAGGCAGACCGATGCCAGGAGGGCGATGCGGATCCACGAGAGCCATCCCATCGATCGGTTCCCCCCGTTCACGGTCGCGGCGTCGAAGAGCGGTCGAATGGTACGGGCCGGGGTGGGGAGAATCCACGGCACGCGGCGGGGGTAGCGGCAGAGCGGGGGTGGTGGCGCGTCGGAGTCACGGCCATCGGCGGTGGGCGGGATCGACCCCGCGGCCGATCACGCGCCATTCCGGGCCGCGGGGAGCGTCGGGCGGATTCCCCGGAACTGCCCTTGGCGCCGCGTCCCGGACACCCTACCGTCCGGGGAGTCACGGGGCATCGGGGGGGGTTTGGCAGCCGCCGCTGCATCCATCGTGGGCGAGGCGCTTCGACGCCCCGGATCCACCCTCTCCGCCACCACCCATCACGTCGCGCATTCGTGCCGGTGGAGCAGCCACCACCGGACACGGTGGGCGCGTCCCCGGCCGGGCGCAAGCCCGGCCGGGGGCCCCCTCCGCCGCGGCTCCGGGTTCCGCCGCCGCGTTCGAGGCCTTGCGGTTGGCCGTACGCCACGTCACGTCACGCCCGCGAACACGGCGAGCCCTGCGTCGCCCGCGCGTAACGCCGACGATCATCGCCTCCCACCCGACGATGCCGGTGCGCCCGACCTCCCGGAGTGAACACATATTACTATTGTGACGAATGCACTTACTGACATGATCATGACGATGATATTAACATTTCCTGATATGTGACAATAACACGCGTTTTCTTGCAGTCGCGTCAGGTCGTGCTTAGTCTTCACGCGCGAGGCGCGGCCGAGTGGTCGTGCCCCTTTCGTCCCACGATCGTTCCAGCGAGCAAGGATCCCCATCGATGCAATGCCCGTCCCGTCCAAGCACCGCCCGCCTCGTCGTGGCGGCGCTACTCCTCACGGTCGCAGGCACGGCCGCGGCCGACACGATCGACCTGCCGACGCCAGCCGGACTGTCACCCGGCGACAAGTTCCGCTTCATGTTCGTCACGTCGAGCGGTACCACGGCGACGTCCGGCGACATCACCGATTACAACACCTTCGTCCAGAACGGCGCCGCAGGCGCGACGTACGGTGGTTCCACCGTCACCTGGAAGGCGATCGGCTCGACCACCACCGTCGCCGCCAGGGACAACGTGGGCGGGTTCGGCACCTTCGTTCCGGTCTATCTCCCCAGCGGAATCCGGGTGGCCAACGACCTGACGACGAACAACGCCGGACTGTGGGGCATCTCCCCGGGCAACTCCCTCCTCGCCGCGCCCGATGAGTTCATCGACGGCACGGAGGCACCGTCCGACTACATCGTCTGGACCGGGTCGAAGAGTTGGGGGCTCGCGCATCCCTACAACCCACTCGGCGATCTCGGCGTCGCCGTCGGCTTCGCCAACTACACCAATTTCATCTGGATCGATACCGGTGCCGGATCGTCCGATTCCTCGTTCGCGTTCTACGGGGTCTCGGAGGAACTGACGGCCGTCCCGGAGATCGACCCCAGCGGCCTCGGCAGCGTGACGGCGCTGGTCACCGCCGCCCTCGGCCTGGTCGAAAGACGGCGGATGCGGCGGGGCTGACGCTCCGTCGATCGCTCGATCGCGACGGCGAGGGGACGGGCCGGCGTGGCCCGCCCCCTCGCCTCGTATCCGTCCCTCGCCGCGTCGATGCCGCAGGGCGGCGTGCCTCTCCGCAGGCTTCAGGCGGGGATGCCCGCGATGTCGAGGCTTTCGAGTTCCCCGCGCAGCGCCTCGATCTCGCCCGCCGTGAGGCCGGTGTTCGGCAAGCGCGGGGGACCGACGTCGACGCCGCGCATCCCCATCAGGGCCTTGGCGCTCGCCAGGTAGCCCCGTTTCGCCAGCGTGTGGACGAGCGCGACGGAGCGGCGCTGCTCGCGCCTGGCGGTCTCGAGGTCACCGCGACGGAAGGCGTCGATGATCGCGTGGGAGATCGACGCGGCGAAGTTGTAGGTGCTCCCCACCGCACCGGCGGCGCCGGTGGCGAGCGCCGCCACCAGCATCTCGTCCACGCCCCAGAGGATGTCGAACCGCCCCCCCGCGGCCTCCCGGCAGATCTGGTAGGAGGCGAAGTCGACGTTCGTGAACTTGATGCCGACGAGGCTCGGGATCCGGTCGCCGGCCAGCTCGAGGAACCGGGGCATGGGGAGGCTGACGCCGGTGAGCGCCGGGATGTCGTAGTAGTAGAAGGGGGTCTCGGGGGCGGCGCCTGCCACCGACGCACAGCAGGCCACGAGCGTGTCCACCGTGGCGGGCTTGAAGTAGCTCGGGGCGAGCGCGGAGATCGCCACCGCCCCGAGCCCGGCGGCCTGGGTCGCCAGTCGGCGCGAGTCGGCCAGGCAGTTCGAGCCGACGTGCACGACCAGACGCATCCCGGTGCCCCGGACCACCTCCGCCCACCGCGCCGCGAGGAGGAGCCGCTCCTCCACGGCGAGTGAATGGCATTCGCCCGTGCTGCCGCCGACGAAGACGGTGCGGATCCCCTGGGCGTGGAGGTGGGCGGCCTGCCCTTCCACGGCGGCGGGTTCCAACCCGCCGTCGGCCCGGAACGGCGTGTGCGTCGCGGCCACGAGGCCTTCGATGTGGTGATTCATCGGTGGTCGGCGATGCCGGAGAGGGTCGGATTCGGACGGATGAGCGACACGATGACGACGGAGAGGATGGCCGTCGCGGCGAAGGCGCCGAAGATGAGGTTGAGGGGCACGCCGCGGTCGCGGAGGATGCCGAATCCCCAGTCGGCGAGGCCGCCGCAGCCGATGCTCACGAGGTTCATGACGCCGTAGCCGGTCGCCCGCAGCTCGGGGCGGACGATCTGCGAGAGGATCGGCATGTTGTTGCAGTCGAAGAAGCCCCAGCCGATCCCGAAGAGAACGAGGAACGCCACGGCCATCCCCAGCGTCCCGGCGTTGCCCACGCCGAAGGTGGCGGGCACGATCAGGCACATCCCGATGGCGCTCACGTGGATCCGGCCGCGGGGGCCGTGCCGCATCCGCCGGTCGGCCAGCCAGCCGCCCGCCGCCGCCCCGACGATGGCCGCCAGCTGCCAGTAGACGGTGGCGGCGACGCCCGCCTGCCCCTCGCCGATGCCGAACTCCTTCTTGAGGATCGCGGGCATCCAGTCGCGCACCACCCAGCCGGCGATCGCCGGCAGGGTGAAGTAGAGCACGAGGAGGAGAAACGACCGGTTGGAGAAAAGCTCGCGCCCCGCCGCCAGGGGCGACACGGCGGCCGCCCCGCCCTGCCGCCCCTTCCCCGGGGCGTCGCGCAGGAGCGCGACGAGCGGCAGGGCGTAGGCCATCCCGACGACGCCGCACGCCGTGAAGGCGAATCGCCAGCCGAGGCCCGGGGCGGCGGCGACGTATCCGCCGAAGCCGCCGGCGATCACGCCCAGGTAGATCGCCATCTGGTGGAGTCCCACGGCGCGCGAGCGGGTCGACCCGGCGTGGTGATCGGCGACGAGCGCCAGCGCCGCGGGGATGTAGAAGGCCTCGCTGATCCCCATCAGCGATCGGGCGCGGAGGAGTTGGTCGTAGGTCTCGACCTGTCCCGTCCACCACGTCACCGCCGACCAGACGAACAGGCTCGCGGCGATCGTCAGCCGTCGGCTGAAACGGTCGGCGAGATAGCCACCCACGAGGCTGAACGCCGCGTACACCCATTTGAACTGCCCGAGCATGAAGCCCCACAGTTCCTCGCGGTTCTCCGCCAGGCCGAGGCTGGGGATCGAATCCATCACCGATCCCTGCATCGAGGCGAGCATCTGCCGGTCGAGGTAGTTGAGCAGCGCGACCGGCATGAGGAGACCGACGACGAGCCACGGGCTCGTGCGGGAAGCGGGACGCGCGGGGAGGGAGTCGCTCATTCGATGCCTCGCTTGCCGAGTGACCAGATCCGTGGCGAACGCACGCCGGGGCGGACCTCGCCGCTGGGCACCACCCACCCCCCGCCCCACGAGACGCACGGCACCGTGACCCGGGGATCGGGCACCGTCCCGGCCTCGATCCACGCCGCGGTGCGGAGATCGTAGCGGAGGATCCCGGCGGCGAACCCCCGGTGCGCTTCCGGCGCGACACCCACCTGGGAACCGTCGTCCCCTCCGAGGACGGCGAAACCGCCCGCGTCGGCCGGCGCGGGGCTCGGCGCGGCGGCACGCGGGACGGGAAGGTCGGCGACGCGTCGCCACCCCGCCCCGGGATCGTAGCGCCAGGCGTCGGCGAGGTACTCGCGCCGCACCGTGCCCCCCTCCCCGGCGGCGAGCGCCACCCCGCCCACGAGCCAGAAGGCCCCGTCACAGGAGGCGGCGACGGCGAGCGCGCGCCCCCGCCCCGGACAGGGCTCGATCTCCTCCCACGCCGGCCGCGCCGCCGCGAGGTCGATCCGGTGGACGGTCGATTCCGCCTCCGTGGAGTCGGGGCGTTCCACTCCGCCGGCGACGTAGAGCAGGTCGCCGACGAGCGCGCCCGAGGCGTTGGCCAGGGGACGCGGCAGGTCGGGGAGCGGCGTCGTGCGGAGCCGGCCCTCCGCCCACTCCAGGCGGAAGGCGCCGGCCTGATGCCCGGAGGCGTCACTGCCGCCGACGCACACCACGCCGTCGCGGTACGTCACGCTCACCCCGTATCCGGCGGCGCGTGGCAGTTTCCCCGCCTCCACCCAGGCCGCGTCGGGGTGCTCCAGGACGAACACCCGGTCGTGCCAGACCTTGTCGCCCCCTTCCCAGGGCGGGCGGAGGGGAAAATTGGCGCCGCCGGCGACGACGAGGGCTCCCCCGCTGACGCCGGCATGGGCCCCGGCGAAGCCGTGGTCGTCGGGGAGCGCGGGAAGTTCGGTCCAGCGGACGCCGAGGGCGACGCTGCCGAAAACCAGGAGGATCGCGGCCGCGCCCCTCATGCCGGCTCCTCGAGCATTCGCCAGCAGCGCAGGAGCATCCGCGGCAGGTGGAACGGCCCCTTCCACATGCTGCCCTTGAGTCGCAGGGCGACGCTGCCGTCGCGGTGGAGGTAGCCGTACCACTCCCCGTGCTCCGGGTCGGGAAAGTGGCGGAAGCTCCACTCGTGCACCAGCCGGTGCCAGGCGGCGTAGCGGGCGTCGCCGGTGAGTCTCCAGGCCAGCAGCGTGGCGATGATGGCCTCGCAGTGCGGCCACCAGTACTTCATGTCGTGGCACGGCTCCTGCACCGGCGTGCCGTGAAGGTCGCGGAAGGAGTGGATCCCGCCGTGCTCCTCGTCCCATCCCCGCACCCAGGACCAATCGAGGATCGTCGCCCCGAGGCGCACGAGCCGGTCGTCGCCGCGCAGCCTGCCCTCCTGCATCACGAACCAGGCACATTCGATCGCGTGGCCCGGATTGAGTTGCCGACCCTCGAAGTGGTCGATGACCTCCCCCCCCGGACCGACGACCTCGAGGAGGGCCTCGTGGTCCGGCTTGAGGAAGTCGCGCTCGATCTCGTCGATGCTCCGATCGATCCACTGCGTGCACGACCGCCCGCGCACCAGGACGTCGCCGAGGTGCTCGCGCAGGACCTGCGCCGTGTGCAGGCAGAACATCCGCGGCCCCAGCCCCTTCATCGGCCGCGTCGCCGGCTCGACCTTCGGCGCCGACCGTCCCTCGGTGAAGGAGTGATCGAGGAAGGTGTCGAAGGAGCGGACGGCCCGGTCCGCGGCGCCCTCGTCCCCCGCCGCCCGGGCGTACGCGGCGCAGGCCATGGCGGCGAACGCCTCGCTGTAGACGTAGCGCCGCCCGCGCAGCGGCCTGCCGTCGCGGGTGACGGTGAACCAGAGCTTGCCGTCCGGTCCCGAGCAGTGGTCGCGGAGGAACCCGATCCCTCCCGCCGCCGCCTCGAGCCACTCGGCCCGCGGCTCGACGTCGAGGAACAGCGTGGCGAACATCCACGCCCCCCGCCCCTGGAACCACACCGACTTGTCGGTGTCGAGGAGCGTGCCGTCGCGGTCGAGCGCCGTGAGGAAGCCGCCGTGCCGGCGGTCGACCCCGTGGCGCGACCAGAACGGGATGACGTCGTCGAGGAGCGTGTCGCGGTAGACGGCGGCCAGATCGGCGGGGATCGACGACGACATGGGTGGCCTGTCCGCTTCCGTGACGAATCGGGTGCCGGGGGGCTCATTCGTCGGGGTCCGTGCCGCCCTTCCCGGGGGCCAGCGCGTCCAATTCGGCGAGGGTGAACCGCACGCTGATCACGAACGGCGCCCGGTCCTTCTCCCAGTGCCCGTAGGTCGTGACGACGAACGTGCCGTCGGGGAGCGTCTCGACGCCCGGATAGGCACAGTCGGCCCCCTTGTGGTTCCGCTCGAAGCGCACCCGGTACTGCCCCTCGCCGGCGTTCGCGAGGTCGTCGTAGGTGCCGACCCACCCCACCCAGTCCCCGGCAGTGGGGCTCGGCCGGCCCTTCGTGGGCACGTCGCGGAACGACACGAAGAGCCTCCCGTCCGGCCCGTACTTCGCCACGTGGCGATCGCCGTTGAGCGCCGGCGACAGTTCGCGCGGCTCCGTCCAGGTGCGTCCCTCGTCGTCGGAGAACATCACGTGGGAGTTGCGGCGGTGGAAGTTCTCGCGGAGGAGGATGGCGATCTGCCTGCCATCCGGCGAGCGGATCGCCCCCGGCTCGCAGAGGAACACCTCGCCGGAACGGAAGATCGCCTCCGGTGCGCTCCAGGAGAGCCCGCCGTCGCGAGACAGCGTCTTGTAGAGCGTGGAGGTGGCCGTCGCCTTCCCCCCCGCGGCGATGAAGCGGCCGTCATCGTGGAACAGGGCCATGAAGTGGCCGGGCCCGGTGGCCACGGGAAGGAGCGAGGCCATCGTCACGATCCCCCCCCAGTCGCCGACCGCCGCCAGCTCCGACCATGTCCTTCCGTCGTCTTCGCTGACGGCCATCCGCACCGGGTGGAGGCCGCTGAAGAGGACGATCCGCTTCCTGCCGGCGGCATCGACGACGCGATGCAGGGTCGGCGTCTCGAGCGACGTTTCCCAACTCTTCGGCGTGGGGAGGCGGTCGGACCATGTCCGTCCCCCGTCGTCGCTGCGTTTGAGGAGGATGGCGCCGCGCCCGTGCCCCTGGGGATAGACGCAGAGGATCGTCCTGCCGTCCTCGAGCAGGAGCGTGGTGGGATGCCCGAGGTAGACCCCCTCCTCGCGATCGACGACCACCCGGCGGTGCGGCTGGCCGGCGAGGTCGATGACCGGGATCGAGAAGTCGGCGGCGGCGGGCTGTGCCGCGGCCCGGTTCGCCCCGGCCGCGAGGATCACGAACAGGAGGAGGCGGGCCGCGGACATGAAGGTCTCCCGGCGACCAACGCATCCTGGGACGCACGACCGGGGGCATCGCACCCCGGAGGATGCGACGGGAGACGAGCCACTGCCCCGTCTAGGACTCGAACCTAGAACCCTCTGATTAAGAGTCAGATGCTCTGACCAATTGAGCTAACGGGGCTTCGGACGACTTTTCTAACCCCCGGCGGGGGTCCCGACAAGTGGCCGGGAGGCACCGGGGCGGTTTCGACGCCGGTCGGGCGATCACCCGCCGCTCATTCTTTTCCGTCCGGAAGCGGTCCGAGTCCCGTGCCGGCCCGCCCCGGCTCGCCCGGGCCTTCGGCATCGGACTCGAGCTGGAAGATCTGCACGATCGTGCCGCTGGTGAAGGCGTGGACGATGGCACCGGTGGCCGGCTCGACCACCACCGCCGACTCCTTCACCTTGCGCCCCGTCAGCCGCTGGATCTCCTTGCGGAGTTCGTCGCAGGAAACGGCGAACAAAGCGCGGTGGTACGACTCCACCTGCGCCGCGCCGGTGGCGGTCCTCGCCAGGACCTTCTCGGCGGGGGTGAGCGCTTCGTGGAGCGTCACCACCACGGTGTCCGGGCTCGCGACGACGGTCACCGCCTTGGGGGAGTGGCCGGTCCTCTCGGCCTGCATCGACAGCGCGATCGCCGCCAGTTCGGGGAGTTCCGTCGAGGATCGCGACATCGGGGGGCTCCGGCGGAGGACAGTGCGTGTGCGGGCGAGGACGAGACCGCACCGGGGCGTGCCACTGCATCCTACCAACGTCGGGCCGCGGCGACCGACGGCGCGCTGGCCGGCGCGCCGGACTCCGCGGCGCGCGATCGCGGCACTTCCCCGTTCGAAGGGGTTGTCCCCGACTTGACGCGAGGGTATCTAAAAGAGTGTTCCATCGAAGGAACGGGACCGGGGAGAATCCCTGGGCCCGAACCGGCGGTGGACACGTCTCGGAAGACGAATCGACGCTCGGCCTCCGCGTGGGCAAGGCGTCGCAGCGTAGGCCGACAGGCTCCGGCGCCAGTGGGTGCCATGCCGACCCTGTCACTCCGATCACGCCGCACCGGGGAAGCCTCCCCGGAACGGTTCGCCACGCTTTCTCCGTCTCCACCACCCTTCGCCGGGTCCCGCGGCATCCCACCTTCCCCCGGCCCGTGCGCGCCACCGGCACCGCGCCCGGCGACGGCGCCGTGCCCTCCCCGTGCGCGGCGCCGACCCGGCCCGACATCTTCCGCAGGACACCCATGCGAACCCGTGGCGAGATCGAAGCCGCCGCCAGCGACGGCATCTCCCGGTTCATGCTCGAGTTCATGGGGCGGGGCCCGAAGTCGGTCCGCTCGCATCTGCTCGGCGACATGATCATGGTGCGGATCCAGGGAGCGCTGACGGCGGCCGAGCAGCACCTCATCAGCACGCTCGACGGCGGCAAGGGACGGGAACTCTTCAAGACGGTCCGCACGCACCTGGTGGAGAATTCGCGGACGCGGCTCGAGGCGATGATCGAGGAGGCGACCGAGGCGAAGTGCGTCAGCCTCCACCACGACGTCAGCACGACGACGGGCGAGGAGGTCTTCGTGTTCACGCTCGACGAGTCGCCGGAGACCCGTCAGGCCAAGCGGAAG
>CAZMOU010000033.1:0-23275 GCA_964567835.1 uncultured Chitinophaga sp.
GCCGCCAGCGCCGGCGCCGGCTACCGGGGCTACACCGGCTACACCGCCTTCGCGCACCTTCTCCCCTACGTGGAACAGGGGCCGCTCTTCGACCTCTCCAACCGGACCGTCTACACGTCCGTCCCCGGGGCGCCGGGCGCGGGGGTCGTGTACTCGGTCTCCATCCCCACCTTCCTCTGCCCGTCGGAGGCCTCGAGCCCGGGCGGGCTGGGGGCCACCACCAGCGGCGGCGCCAACCAGTGGGCCGTGGGCAACTACGCGGTGAACTACAACGTCTTCGGGAACCCGACCGCCGCCACGCCGGAGGCCCGGATGCAGGGCAACGCCCGGATCTCGCAGTCGTTCCCCGACGGGACCTCCAAGACGGTGATCGTCGCCGAGCGCTACGGCACCTGCGGTTCCAGCGGCATCGCCGACGACTCGAGCACCAACGGCAACCTGTGGGGCGACTCCAACTCCCGCTGGCGGCCGGTGTTCTGCGTCAACGACCCGAACCAGACCCCCTCGGCCGCCGGCTACACGGCCTGCGCCGTGTTCCAGGTGAACCCCAACTGGATCCGGGCCTGCGATTCGTCGCGCGCCCAGACCCCGCACTACGGCGGCATGAACGTGACCCTCGCCGACGCCAGTGTCAGGTCGGTGTCGGGTGACGTCGACGCCGCCACCTGGGCGAACGTCTGCCATCCGGCCGACGGCGAGGCCGTCGGCGACTGGTGAGTGCCGCGTCGTGACCGCGACCGCGTGGCCGGGGAGCACCCCTCCCCGGCCGGCGGCCGCGTGCGGGGAGCGATCGAGATGGTCCGCCGTCGCACCGACGTGGCCCTGCTCACCGACCGTCGCTACACCGCGCCGCGGGCCGAGCCGGGAGACTGGTACCTCGGCAACATCCTCGCCGACGACGCCCTCCTCGCCGCCGCACTCGGGGCGCGCGGGGTGTCGAGCCGGCGCGTCGACTGGGCCGATCCGTCGGTCGACTTCTCGGCCTTCCGGGCGCTCGTGTTCCGCACCACCTGGGACTACTACGACCGCCAGGCGGAGTTCGCCGCGTGGCTCGACCGGGTCTCCCCCGTGACGCGCCTCGTCAACGACGTGGCCACGGTGCGCTGGAATCTCGACAAGCACTACCTGGCCGATCTGGCGGCCGCCGGCGTGCCGACGGTGCCGACGCGCTTCGTGGCCCGCGGCGAGCCCCTCGATCCCGCGCGCCTGCTCGCCGACGAGGGGTGGCACGAGGGGGTCGTGAAGCCGGCCGTCTCGGGGGGCGCCAGGCACACCCACCGCTTCACCGCGGAGTCGGCCGCCGCCGTCGGGGCCGCGATCGCGCCGCTGCTGGCGGAGGAGGCGTTCCTGGTCCAGCGTTTCGAGGCCGGCATCCTCGACCATGGCGAGGACACGCTCGTCGTCGTCGAAGGCCGATTCACCCACGCCCTCACCAAGCGCGCCCGTCCCGGCGACTTCCGCGTCCAGGACGACCACGGCGGCACCGTCCATCCATGCACCCCGTCCCCCGAGCAGATCGACCTCGCCACGCGGGCCATGGCGGTCCGCGGCGGCACCGCCTACGGCCGCGTCGACATGGTGCGCCGGGCCGAGGGGGGGTGGGCGGTGATGGAACTCGAGCTCATCGAGCCCGAGCTGTGGCTGCGCCGCTTCCCACCGGCGGCCGAGGCGCTCGCGGAGGCGATCGTCCGCCGGCTGGATTGACGCGCGGCCCCGGCCCGGTCAGCGGCTCCCCGGCACGGCGTAGAGGGCGTCGTAGGAACGCACGTAGAGGACGCCGTCGGCCACGACCGGCGACGCGGTCACCGGCTCGCCCAGGTCGATTCGTGCGACCGTCTCGAAGGTGCGGCCGGCCTTCACCGCCGTCACGTGTCCGTCGTTCGAGCCGAACCAGAGCCGACCGTCGACGAGGAGCGGGCTCGAGCGGTGCTGGGCGTTGTGCGTCCGCTCGAAGAACAGCCCGGATCCGGTCGCCGCGTCGAGGCACTCGAGCTTCCCGTCGTTGTGCAGGAGCCAGACGAGCCCGTCGGCGACGAGCGGCGTGGCCACGTCGGGGGTGCGCGGGTGGACCCAGGCCACCACCTCGCCCTTGTCGGAGCAGTCGCCGGAGAGCGCGTCCGTGACGCGCAGCGCCACCGTCGGGCCCCCCTTCGCCGTCGGGATCACGATCATCCCCGGCACGACGCCGGGGGAGGCGACGAAGCGGAAGGTCGGGTCGTGGGGCTTGGGGTTGGTGTCGGTGGGACCGTTGACCTTGCCGAAACGCCACAGCTCACGGCCGTCGGCGAGGGCGTGGCCGGTGGTGCAGTCGGCGCCGTGGACGACGAGGAACTCACGCGTGCCGTCGCGGTAGATCGCCGGCGACGCGTAGGAGTGCTTGCACTCGAACCGCGCCTCGGTGACGCGGTCGACCTCCCAGATCGTCGCGCCCGTCGCCGCGTCGAGCTTCACCACCTTGCCGGTGCGCGACTGATCGTCGAGCTTCATCGGGCCGTGGATGAGCTGGAGGTAGAGGGCGCCGTCGTCGAGGACCGGGGTCGAGGTCATGCCGAACTGGATGTCGATCCTCCCGAAGCGCTCGTTCATGTCGGCACGCCACACCTCGTCGCCGTCGATCGTGTGGCAGGCGAGGATCCCGGTGCCGAACAAGCTCCACACGTGGCGGCCGTCGGTCGAGGGGGACGGCGAGGCGGAGTTGCCCTCGCCCGCACGGGCGTCCTGGTTGCCGGAGCCCACCTTCCGTTTCCAGAGGATCCTCCCGTCGCCCGCCGCGACCGCGAGGACGACCAGATCGTCGCCGTCGTTGCTCGTGAGGAAGATCCGCTCCCCCCACACGCAGGGCGTGGCGCCCGCCTGGCCGGGCAGCGGCGTGCGCCACTTGAGGTGCTTCCCGTCCTTCGACCAGTCGAGCGGGATGCCGGCATCCGCGGCGGTGTGGTCGTGGCGCGGTCCGCGCCACTGGGGCCAGTCGGCGGCGGCGGCCGGCACGGCGAGGCAGGCGGCGAGGCAGGCGGCGAGGGGGAGGCGGGGCATGGTTCGGCTCCGGCGGAGGGGTGTGCGGGGCGCGACGGGCGACGGACCGGCGCGGGGAGCGGGCCGTCAGGCTTCCGGCGGCTTGCAGTAGTCGAGGTGCTTTTTGCTGTCGTCGAAGTTGCCGTAGTTGCAGGTCAGCTCCTCCCCGGCGGCGATGTCGCGGCTGGCGATGCTGCTCTGACCCTTCTCGTGGGTGTTGGGGTCGTGGGAGTGGTTCATGAATCGGGCGTCGTCGATGCAGAGGTAGTAGGTGTTGCCGTTCTTGTAGGCGTGGGTCTCGAAGAAGGCCCGCTGCAGATCGGTCAGCCCCTGCGCGTCGAGGTCGCGCTGGTGGATCACCAGATCGACGTCGGAGAGCTTCCAGACGAGCGTGCCGGCGGCGATCGGCTCGGCGGCGAAGAGGCCGACGCCGGCGATCGGGCTCCTGTCGAGGTAGGTCTTCACGAGCAGCATCGGTCCCCTCCGGTCGGGCTAGCAGGCCTCGTAATCGATCGTGATCTCCTCGCCGGCGGCGATGTCGCGGGCCGCGCGCCAGCCGTCGTTCCGTTCGGCGTTGGGGGTGGGGGAGTGGTTCAGGAACCAGCCCACCTCCATCTTCGAGAAGCTGTGCGGCACGCAGCAATACTCCTCCCGTTCCACGCCGTAGACGAGGCAGAAGGCCTTGAGCTGCGGATCCTTCTCCATCTCCGCGTAGGGGATCCGCCGCACGGTGTCGTCGAGGAACAGGGCGAGGTAGGTCCCCTTCCTGACCGGGTGGGTGACGAAGACGCCGACACCGGCGATGCCGGAGGGCCGGAGCACGAACGAGCGCTCGTCGGTCTCGCGCGGCTCGGTCGCCAGGGGGATCTGCACGAACGTGAGGTTCGTGGGGCGCGGCGGTCGGCCGGCGTCGCCGGGCGCGGGAGCGGGGTCGGACATGGCGTGTGGGGCGTTCCTGGGGCGGAGGGCGACGCGCGATTTTCGCAGATTCGCCCCGCCGTGCGAAGCGCCGCCGCTCCCGAACGTCGCCGCCGGGCCGTCAGGTGATCCCCTGGGCGAGCATCGCCTCGGCCACCTTCACGAATCCGGCGATGTTGGCCCCGTCGACGTAGTTCACCGTCCCGTCGGGCCGCCGTCCGTGACGGAGGCAGGCCTCGTGGATCCCGCGCATGATGACGCGCAGCTTCGAGTCGACCTCCCCCGCCGGCCAGGACATCCGCAGGGCGTTCTGGCTCATCTCCAATCCCGAGGTCGCCACGCCGCCGGCGTTGCTCGCCTTCCCCGGGGCGTAGAGCACCCCGGCCGCCTGGAAGACGCGCACCGCCTCGAGCGTGGAGGGCATGTTGGCCCCCTCGGCCACGCAGCGGACGCCGTTCTTCACGAGCGCCCGCGCGTCGTCGCCGTCGAGCTCGTTCTGCGTGGCGCAGGGGAGGGCGACATCGACCGGCACGCCCCACGGCCTGGCGCCGGCGACGAAGCGGGCCCCGACGCGGGCGGCGTGGTCGGCGACGCGCCCCTGCTCCCTGTTCTTGACCTCCATGAGCACCGCGAGCTTCTCCGGGGTGAAGCCCGCCTCGTCGACCACCGTGCCTCCGGAGTCGGAGACGGTGACCACCTTCGCTCCGAGCTGCATCGCCTTCTGGACGGCATGCTGGGCGACGTTGCCCGCCCCCGACACGCTCACCCGCATCCCTTCGAGGGACAGCCCCTGCTTGCCGAGCATCTCCACCGCGAAGTAGACGGTGCCGTAGCCCGTGGCCTCGGGACGCATGAGCGATCCGCCGAAGCTCGGGCCCTTCCCGGTGAAGACGCAGTCGGCGCGGTTGGTGAGCTTCTTGTGCATGCCGGCCATGTAGCCCACCTCGCGGGCCCCCACGCCGATGTCGCCCGCCGGGACGTCGGTGTCGGCGCCGAGGTGGCGCCAGAGCTCGGTCATGAACGCCTGGCAGAAGCGCATCACCTCGCCGTCGCTCTTCCCCTTGGGGTCGAAGTCGGCGCCCCCCTTGCCGCCCCCCATGGGGAGCGTGGTGAGGGAGTTCTTGAAGGTCTGCTCGAAGGCGAGGAACTTGAGCACCGAGAGGTTGACCGACGGGTGGAAACGGATGCCCCCCTTGTAGGGGCCGATCGCCATGCTGTGCTGGACACGGTAGCCGCGGTTGACGCGCACGCTGCCGGAGTCGTCGATCCAGGCCACGCGGAAGCTCACCACACGCTCCGGCTCGACGATCCGCTCGAGGATCGCCTGTTCGGCGTAGCGGGGGTTCTTCTCGATGAAGGGCCACAGGCTCTCCAGCACCTCCGTGACCGCCTGGAGGAACTCCGGCTGGTGCGGATCGCGCGCGGCGACGCGGGCGAGGAAGTCCTCGATCGTTCCGAGTTTCATGGCGTGGGTTCCCTGGCGGGGGCGGGGGCGTGACCGCACTCCGGCCACCCCGCCGCGACGCGGCCGGCGGCAGTATAGGTGGCATGGAGCGCGGAGCGGCACGAGCGGTCGTCCGCGTGCCCGTGGCCCCTTCCATCCCGGAAGCGCCCCGCCGACGGGTTGCACGGCGGCGTTCGTCCCCCCTATCCTTGCCCGGGAAATCGCGACGATTCCGCCCTCCTGCCGGTGGCGATCGGGGTCGCGGGGGTCTTTCACGCCGTTTCCGGGAGCCGTCCTCATGCCAGCCTTCCGTGCCTCGCGCCGCCGTTTCCTCGGGGCCTCGGCCGCCGGTGCCGCGCTCCTGCCGATCGCGCGGGTGTCCACCGCCGCGGACTCGCCGAACGAGCGGCCGGTGTTCGCCACCATCGGCCTGCGCAACCAGGGCTGGTCGATCACGCAGAAGAGCTTCAAGTTCGCCGACTTCGCGGCGCTGGCCGACGTCGATGCGAACGTCCTCGGCACGAACGTGGCGAACGTCGAGAAGGGGCAGGGGCGCAAGCCCGACGCCTACGCCGACTACCGGAAGATCCTCGACCGCAAGGACGTCGACGCGGTGATGATCGCCACGCCCGACCACTGGCACACGAAGATCGCCGTCGAGGCGATGCGCGCCGGCAAGGACGTCTACTGCGAGAAGCCGCTCACGCTCACGATCGACGAGGGGAAGCTCATCGAGCGCGTCGTCAAGGAGACCGGCCGCGTCTTCCAGGTGGGGACGATGCAGCGCACGGAGTCGGACGGGCGCTTCCTCCAGGCGGTGGCGCTCGTGAAGCACGGCCGGATCGGCACGGTGAAGAAGGTCACCTGCGGGATCAACGGCATGGAGCCCTCGCCGCCGATCCCGGAGGCGCCGGTGCCGGCCGGCGTCGACTGGGACTTCTGGCTCGGCCCGGCGCCCAAGGTGCCCTACCGGGCCCTGCCGCAGCTGCGTGAGGGCTACGGCGGCGGCGTGCCGCTGTTCAGCAACTGCCACTACTCCTTCCGCAACTGGCACGAGTATTCCGGCGGCAAGCTCACCGACTGGGGGGCCCACCACGTCGACATCGCCTGCTGGGCGCTCGGCGCCACCGACACCGGGCCGAGCAGGATCACGCCGGTCGAGTACACGCTGCCGGTGCCCTACGCCGAGGGCCACCCCACCGTCGCCGACCGCTACAACGCCGCGACCGAGTTCACGATCCGCGCCGCCATGCCCGGCGACGTGGAGATGATCATCACGAGCGCCGGCGACAACGGCATCCTCTTCGAGGGCACCAAGGGACGCTTCTTCGTGAACCGTGGCAAGATCACCGGCGAGCCGGTCGACGCCCTGAAGGAGAACCCGCTTCCGGAGGGGGCGATCGAGGAGGTCTACGGCGGGCCGGTGGCGGAGAACCACACCGCCGACTTCGTCGCCGCGATGCGCTCGCGGAAGCAGCCGATCTCCGACGTCTGGAGCCACAACCGGATGCTCGAGATCTGCCACCTCTCCAACATCGCCATGCGACTCGGCCGCGAACTCGCCTGGGATCCGGCGAAGCGGGAGATCGTCGGCGACGCCCAGGCCAACACGTTCCTCGCGCGCGAGAGCCGCAAGGGCTTCGGGATCTCCGGGGTGTGAGCGGGGTCCGTCCCCCGCGGCCCGACCGGTCCCGGAACGCCGGCCATCCGGCGGTGCATGCCGAGCGCCGGGCGGCGCGGGGGTTCAGCCGCCGAGCGTCTGCCGGGCCTGGGCGGTGATCGCGACCACCGCGGGGTGCTTGACGCGCCGCTCCACCGAGATCGCGTAGAAGCGCTCCCGGATGCGCGGCTCGCGTCCCACCACGGCGACGCCGTACATCTTCCGCACGTCGGCCTCCACGGCGGTGGGGGCGGCGAAGATGCCGTCCCCGGCGCCGCCGAAGACCTTGAGCAGGCCGCTGTCGGCGAACTCTCCCCGCACCCGCGGGCTGATCCCCGTCTCCTCGAACCAGACGTCGAGCCCGCGGCGGAGGGCGGAGTTGCCGTACGGGAGGAGCATGGGGGCGCCGGAGAGCGAACGGGGGAAGCCGCGCCGGTGACGGGCCGCGAGCGACGGGGAGGCGAAGAACGTCACGCCGCTGTCGCCGAGGAGATGGTTGAAGGCCTTGAGTCCGAGGCGCGGGTTGGCGGGGTAGTCGCTGACCACCAGGTCGAGCTCGTGGAGCGCGAGCTGCGCGAGGAGCTGGTCGGGCGCCCCGTCCACGCAGGTCAGCCTGATCTCCGCGCCGGAGGCCAGTGCCGGCGCGAGCAGCCGGTGGACGAGGACCTTGGGGAGCGTGTCGGCGACGCCCACGGCGAAGTGCACCGGACGCCCGCGCGGACCGTCGCGGAGCGAGTCCACCAGCTCGCGGCCGATGGTGAAGATCTCGTCGGCATGGCGGAAGACCACGCGGCCGGCGTCGGTGAGCAGGAGCGTCCTCCCCGAGCGCTCGAAGAGTTTCGTCTTCAGGGAGCGTTCGAGTGCCCGGATCTGTCCGCTCACCGTCGGCTGCGTGAGGTGGAGCTTGCGGCTCGCGGCCGTGATGCTCCCCTCGCGCACGGCGGTCCAGAAATAGAGGAGGTGGTGGTAGTTGAGCCAGTCCACGGGAATCGCTCCGAGGACTGCAAGCATAGTTTTTATCTATGGAAAAGCAAGAAAGTATCGGGGATGTCCGGACGCCCGGTGGCTCGAAGAATGTTCACGTCGTCGCTGGACGGATCGAACGTCGTCACCCCGTGCGAGGAGAACCGTCATGCAGTGGGAATTGAAGGATTCCGGCACCCGCCGCCCGAAGGACCTGCCCGAACACATCGAGCGTCGGCTGCGTTTCGCCCTGGCCCGGTTCGGGAACCGCGTGGAGCGGGTCGTGGTGTTCCTCAAGGATCTCAACGGGCCCAAGGGGGGCATCGACAAGGTGTGCCGCATCCTCGCCAAGGTCCGCGGCTGCGGCGTGACCCTGGCGGCGGTCATCGACTCCGACTGGATCGCCGCCGTGGACCGGGCCACGACGCGCATCGGCCACAACGTCTCCCGGGAGATCGAACGCGTGCGCCGCCGGCACGGCGGGGACGGTCCATCGCCCGCCGACGGATTCCGTCAGGGCCGTCCCCCCGTCGCCCGGGCTTGAGCGGCCCGGATCGCCCCCCATTCCCCCCGCGGAGGTTCCCATGATCGATCGTGTCGAAATCGAGTTCGAGACCGGCCTGCCCCGCGACGTGCTCGTCGGCCGGCTCGCGTCGGCCATGCACGCCGGGCCATTCGTCATGCGCGACCTCGTCCCCGCGGGCACGCGGCGCTGGTCGGCGACCTGCGTGCTCGCCGAGCCCGCCATGGCCGTCGGATCAGGCAAGGTCGCGGAACTGCAGTACCTCCTCGCGCGGGAGGTCGACCTGATCGCCGTCCGCTCGTCTCCCCCGACCCCCGCCGCCGCTTCCTGACCACGCGCTACCCCGACACCCAGGACGAAGGAGCCTTCCCATGACGCGACACGCCGTGACGGTGATCCCCGGGGACGGGATCGGGCCCGAGTGCATCGCCGCCGCGGTCGAGGTCGTCGACGCCGCCGGCGTCGGCATCGACTGGATCGAGCGCCACGCCGGTGAACGCGTCTTCCGCCAGGGAGTCGCCTCCGGGGTGCCACAGGAGACCATCGACTCCATCGACCACACCCGGGTGGTGCTCAAGGGACCGCTCGGCACGCCGGTCGGCTTCGGCGAGAAGTCGGCCAACGTCACCCTCCGCAAACTGTTCGAGACGTTCGCCAACATCCGCCCGGTCCGCGAACTGCCGGGCGTCGTCACCCCCTTCTCGGGCCAGGGCATCGATCTCGTCGTGGTGCGGGAGAACGTCGAGGATCTCTACGCCGGCATCGAGCACATGCAGACGCCGGACGTGGCGCAGTGCCTGAAGCTGATCAGCGCCAAGGGGTCGGAGAAGATCGTGCGGACGGCGTTCGAGTTCGCCCGGTCGGAGGGGCGGCGCTCCGTGGCCTGCGCCACGAAGGCCAACATCATGAAGCTCACCGAGGGGGAGCTGAAGCGGACGTTCGAGCGCATCGCCCCCGAGTACCCCGACATCGAGTCGCGGCACGTGATCGTCGACAACTGCGCCCACCAGCTCGTGAAGCGGCCGGCGCAGTTCGACGTCATCGTGACCACGAACATGAACGGGGACATCCTCAGCGACCTCACCTCCGCGCTCGTCGGCGGGCTCGGCTTCGCCCCCTCGGCGAACCTCGGCAACGGGATCGCGATCTTCGAGGCGGTGCACGGCTCGGCGCCGAAGTACGCCGGCAAGGACGTCATCAATCCCACCGCCGTGCTGCAGAGCGCCGTGATGATGCTCAAGTACCTGGGGGAGTTCGCGGCGGCGGAGACGATCGAGCACGCCCTGCTGGTGACGCTCGCCGAGGGGCGTCTCACCGGCGACGTGGTGGGCTACGAGCGGGGGCTGCGCACGAGCGAATACGTGCGCGCCGTCGTCTCCAACCTCGGTCGCCGTGCCGACGGATGGCAGGTGCGGGAGGCCCGGCCGATCCGCATGCCGGCCGTGTCCCGAAAGCCGGTCTTCCGCCCGGCCGCGACGAAGGAGGTCGTGGGGGCCGACATCTTCGTGGAGAGCGGGCTCTCCCCCGACGCGCTCGGGGCGTCGCTCGAGGCGATCGCCTCCGCCTCGTCGCTGCGCTTGAAGATGATCTCCAACCGGGGCACGAAGGTCTTCCCCGACGGCAACCCGAACATCGACTGCGTGAGCCACCACCGCTGCCGTTTCGTGGCCCGCACGGGCGGGGCGATCGACTTCGACGACGCCCTCGCGCTCGCGCGGCGGATCAACGAGGCCCACGAGGTGTGCCACGTGGAGCGGCTCCTGCGGATCGACGGCACCGACGGATTCACGAGGGCCCAGGGGGAGGATTGAGGAGCGGCGGGTCGGGAATCGGGGCGGGGCGACAGGGCCACCGGCGGCTGTCGGCCCGCGGCTTCGGCGCCGATCCCCGGATCGCGCGGGGCGCGACCGACTTCGGCAGGAATGCCGAACCGTCCCCCCGGGAACGCCCGGCCCGCCGGGGCGTGCCGGTGCGGAGAGGGCGCGTGGGGGCGCACGCGACGCGGCGGGTGCTGCGGCGTCCGGTCCGAATCCGCCGACCAGATTCGTTGACGCGCTCCCCATGCGTTCCTAGATTGCGGCGAGGTGCTCTCGTTGGTCGCTCGTTCCGGAGGGGTTCCATGTTTCCGTCTCCCGTCGCCGCGCCGCAGGCCCGGATGGCCGCCGCCGATCGGCTGCACCGCCCGATGGCGCGTGAACGCGCCTTCACGCTCGTCGAACTGCTCGTGGTGATCGCCATCATCGGCACGCTCGTCGGGCTCCTCCTTCCCGCCGTGCAGTCGGCACGCGAGGCGTCGCGGGCCGTCGGCTGCCGCAACAACCTCAAGCAACTCGGGCTCGCGCTCCACCACTACCACGATCACGAGAAGCGCTTTCCCGCCGGCTGGACCGGCGTGGCGGTCCCCACGGGGGCACCCGGCGACGACCTTCCCGGCTGGGGATGGTCGAGCGGTTTGCTTCCGCAGCTCGAGGAGGCCGCCCTCGCCGACCGGATCGACGAGCGGCGTCCCGTGTTCGACCCCGCGTCACCCGCCCTGCACGCCGACGTGCGCATCCGGGCCGTGCCCACGTTCCTCTGCGCGTCGGACGGACGCGGTCCGACCGAGCGGAACGGCTCCTTCCTCATCGGGGGCGACGACGACGACCACGAGGGGCACGACGAGCACGAGGAGGAGGAGCATGCCGCCGAACCGGTCGACGGGCCGGCGCTGCCGGTGGTCTGCGAGGTCGGCAAGTCGAATTACGTGGGCGTGTTCGGCACGCAGGAGATCGACGACGCCCCCGCCGCGGGGAATGGGATGTTCTTCCGCAACAGCCGGCTGGGCATGCGCGACATGCTCGACGGCACGAGCAAGACGCTGTTCGTCGGGGAGCGGAAGTCGAAGCTCGGCTCGAGCACCTGGACCGGTGTCGTCGCCGGCGCCAAGGCCGCCCGGCCGCGTGTCGTCGGCGTGGCGGACCACACCCCCAACGATCCCCACCATCATTTCGACGACTTCACGAGCAATCATCCGACGGGCGTGCATTTCCTCCTCGGTGACGGGTCGGTCCGCCGGCTCGACGACACGATCGACATCGGGGTGTATCAGGCCCTCTGCACGCGTGCCGGAGGGGAGACGAACGCCTCCGTCGAGTAGTGGTTCCGGGAGCGGGCGGGCCGCGGCGCGTTCGCCCGCCCGGCCCACCCCGAAAGGGTCGCCGGATCGGTGTGGTGCAGGGGTCGGATCGGGACGCCGTCGCCGTGTGAGTCACGACCGTGATCGCTCTCGTCACAACCCGGCGTCCGATCGCCTGCGTCGCGATCCTCGTCCAACTGCTCGGCGGGTTGTTCGCCCACCTCTGCCACGACCACGGTCTCCCCGGTGGATGCCGGGGATCGCACGGTGCGCCGGCCCACTCCCACGCCTCTCCGTGCGGGGTGGCGGGCCATGACCGGTGCGGCCCGGGTGAGGGGCATCCGCCGGCTTCCTCCTGCCCCTTCACGGCCCGTCGTTCCGCGGAGACCGCCGAGGCCCGGGGGCTGGAACCCGCGTCCGTTCCCCAGACGACGGCGATCGGGTCCGGTTCCGACGCCGGGCACTGTGCGGCATGTGCCTTCGTCGCCCTGACGACCGTCGCGGAGGGATGGCACGCCGCGACGCTCTCCGTGCCGCTGGCGGGGGTCGTGTCGGCGCCTCCCGCGCCGCCGACGGCCTCCTTCTCTCCCGCGGCGTTTCTCCCCCGCGGTCCGCCCGCCTGACTCTGGCGGGGGCATCGTCGGATCGTCGCCGGCAGCGTGCTTCGGGACGCCGCCCGGACGACTGCGACGCTCCCGCCGTCGGCCGCGCCGCGTGACGGCAGCGCCGCTCCCCCCGTCGTGGGCGGATCGGGTGCCCGCCAGCGCGTGCCGCGTCGTCTCCAGGGTCCCTTCCGCCGACGGAGTCCGCGTTCATGGTCCGGGTGGCCATTCGGTCGGTATCGCCGCGCATCGCCGCATGGGCGGAGGCGTTCGGTCTCGCGCTCACCCGGGAGATCTTCCCGTGGGGGGGAAGGCTGCGCGAGGCGTTCCGCAGCCCGATGGTGGTTCTCTGCGCGATCCTCGTGGCGGGCGTGACGCTGGCGGTGTTCGTCAATCCCGGCACCGCCTCGGCCTGCGCCGCGATCGCCGTCGTGATCGCCGTGGGGCGGGGATGGCCCTTTCTCGTGATGCGCGGATTGGACGGCACGATGCACGTCGCCGCCGATCGCGGTGTCGAGGGGGAGGCGGTCAGGGTGACGGTCCGCGTGCGAAACGCCTGGCCATGGCCGGTGTGGGGGATCACCCTCGACGTCGGGGAGGAGGGGGGAGCGGCGGTGGCGCTGGCCGCCCTGCCGTCCCGATCGACGACCGAGTTCGCCCTGGAGGTCGTCCCCGGGCGACGCGGCGTGTATCCCCGGGGGCCGGTCCGCCTCGTCACCGGTTTTCCGTTCGGCCTGTCGCTGGTGTCACGGCCCGTGCGCGTCGAGCGTCCGGCGCTCGTCTGGCCGGCCACGGTCCCGCTCGAGGGGCTGCCCGGCGGCGCGGCGTCGTCGGCGCCCGACGCCCTCACGTCGTCCCGGCGCCGGGGCGATGTCGATGACGTGACCGACACGCGTCCCTTCAGGCCCGGTGACACGCTGCGGAAGGTCCACTGGCCGATGACGGCCCGGGTCGGCGAACTGGTCGCTTGCGAGCGCCAGTCGCCGATCACGCCGGTGGTGCGGGTCGTCGTCCACCGTGACGTGCTCGACGCGGGGGACGATGGTCCCACGGGAGTCCTCGAGTCGGCGCTGCGCGTGGCGGCGAGCGTGTGCCGCGCGTACCACGCCGGCCAGGCCCGGGTCGAGTGCCACATCGGCGGGGAGTCGATCCCCGTCGCGCCGGACCGCCACGGCCTGCGGCGCTTTCTCGACACGCTGGCCAGGTTCGACGCCGCCGCCGTCCGTTCGCGCCCCGGGCAGGGCGGGAGGATGTCCGCTTCCGGGTCGCCGACGGCCTTCGAGATCGTGATCACGACGCACCGCTCCGCGGTCCCCGCGGGGCAGCCGGCTCCGTCGTCCGAACGGCTCGTCATCATGGTCGAGCCACACGCGCTCCCGGCCGGCGATCCGCCCCCCGACCGCGCGACGGGTCGGGTGGTGCGGGTGCGCACCGGCGGCGGGGTGCTCGCCGCCTTCGCCGCGTCCTGGAGGGGGATGCACCATGCGTGATCGCCACGACGTACCGACCGGCCCGATCCGTTCCATCCTCCGGCCATCGATCGCGCTCGCGGCGACGGCCTGCGTGACGGTGGAGGCCGCGCTCGTGCCCCCCGGGGTGGCCCACACGGCGACGTTCGCCCTCGGCGTGGTCGTCGCCATCCTCGCCGCGCTGCTGGCCGCTCGGACGATCCGGCTGCACCGGCCCGATCTGGGCGGGTGCCCGCGGTCGCTGTCGGTCTGGGTGGCCGCGACGGTGTCGGGAGCGCTGGCGATCGAGTTGGCCGCCCGTGCGGCTGCGGGCTCGCCCCCGCTGCTCGACGTGGTGTTCCTCGCGATCCTGCGCGACACGGTGGTGGCGCTGGCCCTCGTCTCCCACCATGCCCGTGCCGCCGGACTGTGCGCGGGTCTCTCCGCCTTCCTGGCGCTGGCGGGGTCCGCGGAGGCGATCGACGTCCCTTTCCAGGGATTCGTCGCCTCCTGCGCCGCGGTCGGCGTGTGGTGGCTGATGGGCAGCCATCGGGATGCCATCGGCGGCCGGACGATCACGGGGCGGTCGGAAGCGCTGCCGCGGCGGTGGATGGCCGCCATGCCCTGTCTCGTGCTCTGCGTGCCGATGCTGACGCCGCTGCCCACGCTCGCCGCGAGGGCGCTCGAGGGCTGCATGCCGGCCTCCGGCGGCCAACGCGACGCGTCCCCGTCGGCACGCGACGGCGTCGGGGACGGCGACGCGCTGGTGAAGGGGCTCAACGACATCCGCAGCTTCGCGCCGATCGACGACGCGCCGTTCCTGAACTCGCACGAGCCGTCCCTCTACGACATGTTCGACGACCGCTACAACGAGCCGGTCACCGCGACGACGGAACGTGCGGTCGCGCTGCCTTTCCAGCCCGTGCCGAGCGATGCGGAGCCCGAACTCGCGCAGTCCCACCGTGCCGGGAGGGAGTTCTCCACGGTGCGCCGTGCCGGCGAGCCGTCCACGGCGCGGATCGCGGATCTCGACTCCGCGGCGATCTTCCACCTCCAGGGTCGGGTCCCGCTCCACCTGCGGCTCGAGACCTACGACCGGTACGACGGCGTGCACTGGGAACCGGAGCCCGCCCCCGAGCGGATGCCCCGGGTGACGATGAGCGTCGTCAGGGGACGACCCTGGCTGAGGCTTCCCTTCTCCCCGAGCGAAGAGGGCCGTCACGCCCACCCGGAGCAGCATGCCCTCAAGGTCGTGGCGCTCGGCGGTGACCGTGTCCCCCTCCCCAACCGGCTGACCGGAATCCATGTCGCCCATGTCGAGCGCGAGGATTTCTACCGCTGGGAGCAGCCGGGCGTCGTCGCGCTCGACAGGGAGACGATCCCCGGTCAGTTGGTGATCCATCTGCAGTCCTGTGTCGTCGACCGTCGCCACCTCGCCCGCGAGCCGGCGGCCTTCGCCGCGGGGCGCGACGATTACCGGCGGGTCGGCGGGGGCGCCGCGTCGGACGCGGTACGGGCGCTCGCGGAGTCCTGGGTGGCGGGACTGCCGCGCGGACTTCCGCAGGTGGATCGCATCTGCGCCGGACTGCGGGAGGGGTACGTGCTCGACGAGTCGGCGCGCGTGCGGGGCGACGGAGGGCACACCGTCGCCGAGTTCCTCCTCGGGACGGGCCGTGGTCCCGATTATCTCTTCGCGTCGGCCGCCGTGACGATGCTGCGATCGCTGGGCTACGGAGCCCGTCTGGTGAGCGGGTTCCACGCCGACCCGCGCCGCCACGATCCGCGTTGCGGCCACACGCCCGTGACCGCGGACGACGTCCACTTCTGGGCCGAGGTGGCGATCGGGCCCGACGCCTGGCTCACGGTGGAACCCACCCCGGGCTACGCCGTGCTCGGTCCTCCGCTCGCGTGGTCGGAGCGACTCGTGGAGGCGGCCCGAGCCCTGGTGCTGGCGGCGGCACGGCACCCGGGATTCGTGCTCCTGGCGATCGCGTCGATCGTGCTGGCGTGGAGATGGCGGGCGCGGCTCTGCGATCTCGCCGACACCGCGTGGTGGATGGCGTCCGGATCGGGTTCCTCGCGCGAGGCGGTCCTGGCGACCGTGGCCCTCCTCGATCGTCGTTGCCGGAGGGCGGGGCTGACCCGGCCGCGCGACGTGACGCCCACCCGTTGGCTGGCCGCGGTGGGGCGCCACCTCGAGCGCGTCGCGCCCATGGACCGCCACGCCGACGTCGACCGCTTTCTCGGCATCGCCGACGAGGCCCTCTACGCGCCGTGCTTCGAGGCCGGGCCCACGATCGGACCGCGCCTGGCCGCCGCCCGCTTCTGGTCGCTGCGCAACCTGGTCACTGTTCCTGTCCTGACCCCCGGACGGTTCGTTCGTCCCCCACGAGGAGACCTTGCATGATCCATGCACCGACCGTGAACCCCGCCGAGCGGCATTCCGACACCGACCGGCTGATGGCGCTGCGCACGCGCCTGAACCGGGTCCTCAAGGGCAAGCCCGAGGTCGTGCACAATCTTCTGGTGTGCCTCCTGGCACGCGGCCATGTCCTTCTCGAGGACAGGCCCGGTCTCGGCAAGACGACGCTCGCCAAGGCGCTCGCCGAGTCGATCGACGGGCGTTTCGCCCGTGTCCAGTGCACGCCCGATCTTCTCCCCGCCGACGTCACCGGATTCAGCATCTTCGACCAGAGGACCCGGGACTTCGTGTTCCGGCCCGGTCCGGTGTTCTCCGACGTGCTCCTGGCCGACGAGATCAACCGCGCCACGCCGCGCACGCAGAGCGCGCTGCTGGAGGCGATGGCCGAGCGCCAGGTGACGGTGGACGCGGAGCGTCATCCGCTCGCCGACACGTTCTTCGTGATCGCCACGCAGAATCCCCACGAGCAGCACGGCACCTATCCGCTCCCGGAGGCGCAGCTCGATCGATTCGCGATGTGCCTCGAGATCGGCTACCCCCGCGCCGAGGACGAGATGGCGATGCTGGCCGCGGCGGTCGGCGGACCGTCCCCGGGCCCGACGGACAAGCCGGACACCCCGCTCCTCGATCTGGCCACCCTCGCCCGATTGCAGGCCGCCGCGGCCGCCACGGCGGTCGCTCCGCGCGTCCAGGGATACCTCGTCCGTCTGGCCCGTGCCTCGAGGGACCGTACCGACATCCCGACCGGCGTCAGCCCGCGCGGCATGCTCGTCTGGCAGCGGACCGCCCAGGCCCGCGCGTTCCTCGACGGCAGGCGATTCGTCACGCCGGGTGACGTGCAGGAGGTGGCCGGACCGGTGCTCGGCGTCCGCATCGGCCTCGAGGCCGTCGCCGCGGGCGAGGCGATCGATCGACTTCTCTCGGACGTCGAGGTGCCGGCATGACGACGCGGCATCCGCGGGACTGGGTGGCACGGATCGCGGCGGCGCTGCCGGCGATCGCGGGATGTTCCGGCCCGGCGGCGCCGAGCGTCGCCCCCACGCCGTCGGCGGACGATCGGATTCCCGCCACGCTGGCGGTCGCCATCGACGACATCGGACGGCGGCTGGAGCGGATCGGGGAAGGTCGCGAGGACGCGCGACGGGAGTGTGCCCGCATCGCCACGCGGCTTCCCGCGCTCGCCGCCGACACCGACCTCGGACGCGAGGCGTGGGAGCGCGTCCGTGCGGTGTCGCGCCGTCTCGAGGAGTACGGTGCGGCACCGGCCGGGGACGGACGCGGGCGGGAGGCGGTCCCGCGGGAGGCGTGGGAGACGCTGCGCGAGGTGGCCGCGACGCTGGCTGTGTCCGAATCCGGGGAGCGGGGCGGGGAGGTGGAGCCATGAACGCGGTGGTGTGGGGAATGGTGCTCCGCATGGGCCAGGCCTTCCTGCAGGGGGCCCCCTTCATCGTCACCGGACTGTGCGTCGCCGGGATCCTCGACCGGCTCATGGGGCACGCCGCGACGCGGCGCATGTTCGGATCGAATTCGCTGGTGTCGCTCCTCCAGTCGTGGCTGATCGGGATGCTCCTCCCCGGCTGTTCGCTGGGGGTGATCCCGATCTGCCGCAGGCTCCGTGCCAGCGGGATCTCCACCGGAACGATCTTCGCGTTCGCCCTCTCGAGCCCGTTGTTCGATCCGCTCTCCCTGCTCTACGGACTGACGCTGTCGAGACCGTTCACGATCCTCGCCTTCGCCACCTGTTCGCTCGTGGTGGTGACCGTGTCGGGGGCGGCCCTCGACCGGATGTTCCCCGATTCCGGGGCGGAACGTCCCGACGATCCGCCCTGCCCGGCCGGGATCAAGCGGGTGCTGGCGGTCGCCGTGTCGATGGCGCGGGAGACGACGGGGCCCTCCGCCGGGCTGGTGGCGTGCGGGCTCGTCGGGGTCGGCGTGCTGGCCGCCCTCCTTCCGGCCGGTTCCCTCCAGACCGCGATGGCGCACGAGAACCGATGGTCGCCGCTGCTGATGACCGCGATCGCGCTGCCCGCGTACGCCACGCCGATGACGGCGATGGGACAACTCGGGTCGATGTTCCAGCACGGGAACTCGGTCGGCGCCGCGTTCGTGCTCCTCGCCTTCGGCGCGGGCATGAACCTCGGCCTCGTCGCCTGGATGGCGTGGAATTACGGGTGGCGCCGGCTCGTCGTCTGGTTCGCGCTGCTCTTCGCGGTGGTGATCGCGATCTCCTACGGCATCGAGCGGCCCCTCTACCCGTCCGGCATCGAGCCCGCCGATCACACCCACGCGTTCGATCGCTACTGCGCGCCGTTCGAGAGCGGGGTCGAGCCGCCGCGGGGCCACGCGGGCGAGGTCGTCCACCGGCTCGCGGTCGATACCCAGCCGCACGAGTGGTTCGGCGCCTCGATCCTGGCGCTGCTCGTCGCGGTCGGCGTGTCGCTGCGCCGTCTCGACCCGGCACGGCGCGTGGACGCCTGGCTCACGGCGTCCCCGGGCGCGTCGGCCGCGGGCCTGCGATACGACGTCGTCCTGCCCGGTCCCGTCGTCGCGGTGCTCGTGTTCGCCGTCATCGTGGCGATGAGCGTGGCCGGCTGCTTCGCCTACTACCCGGCGCCCCACCAGGCGCTCCAGGAACTCTCGCAGGCCACCACGGAGGTCGCGTCGGCGGCCGTCGCGGGCGATCGGGCGCACGCGCTCGAGTGGATTCCCGTGTGCGAGGGATGGAACCGCCGGCTCGTCGTCGGCACCTACCTGCGGCGCTGGGCGGTCAGCGATTACCACCTGGCGAAGTCGAGGCTTCTCGAGGAGCGGTTGGAGGAACTGGAACATGCCGCGGAGGACGCCGCCGAAACCGACCTGCGCGACGCCGCGCTGGCCGCTTCGCGCGCTTTTCTCCGCGTCTCACGGGCGTGGACGACCGAGGCGCTCGACTGAAAGGGTTTCCGACCGGGCCCGGGAGCCCGGTGTCGATTCCGGATCGATCGATCGTGCCGTGGGGACGATCCGCCGACGGAAGCACCAGCCCGCCCCGGCACGGGGCGGGCCACACAGCGGGGATCCAACGCGATGGACATGGCAGGGAACGTGGACGGGACGGATGGGCCGACGAGGGACGCGGCGCCGCCCCCCCGCCGGCGCCGTTCGCGCGTCCGGGATCGCTCGAGCCTCGCCGGACCGGTCCCGATGGCGTGGATGTCGCGGGCCGGCGCCGCCGGCGGCTCGGCGCTCGCGCTGGGGATCGCGCTGTGGTGCCGGAAGGGGGTGGGCCGGCCGTCGACGAGGATCATCCGCGTCGACTCGGCGCTGCGGAAGTCGATGGACCTGACCCCCGACCAGGCGCGGCGCGCGGTGGCGGCGCTCGCGCGTCACGGGCTGGTCCGCATGCACGCCGGCGGCCGCGGACGGTGCGCCGAGGTCGAGATCCTCGACGCGCCCGCGCTGCCCTCGCTCGCCCCCCGGGGAACGCCCGCCGACACGCGCGGCCCGCCGTCGGAGGAGCGGTGCGATCGCCGCTGACGGCGGCCGCGGCCGGGTGCCGCCGTCGTCCGCGCTCGCCCAGAGCGTGAGGGCGCGAGGGGATCCTCGAGCTCGGGGACGAGGCTGCGGCCGTCGAGATCGGCGGGCGGCGCGAGGCCGGCGAGCGCGGCGACGGTGGGGTAGATGTCGACGCTCTCGACGAGGGCCGCGGCAGGGGTGCCCGGCCGCCCGCGCAGCTCCTCGAGCGTCTCGATGGCGATGAAGAGCACGTTCGGACGTGACGGGGCGGCGGCCGCCGCCGCGCCGCAGGCGAGCGCGAAAGCGCACCAGACCGCCCCGCCCGCAGCGACGGCACGGTCCGGCGCGTCATCGGTCCCCCTCCGGTCCGTCCCTTCCCGCGCGGCCGGACGGCGCCGGGGCGACCGCGTCCGGGGCCGGCCCGGGGCCGGCGAGGTAGTCGAGATAGCCCCACGGGCGCGCGTTGGCCTTGGCCTTCGACCGGACCGCCTTGACCTCGTCGTCGAACCGGCGGACGAGCGCCGGGTCGAGGAACGGATCGGCGGTCTCGCGTCGCCAGGCTTCGAGTGCGGCCGCGAGTCGCGCGCGGGCCGCGGCGTGGGCCGGATCGTCGGCGACGTTCACGAACTCGTGCGGATCGGCCTCGAGGTCGTAGAGCTCGTAGCGCGGCGGGCGTTCCATCGTCCGGTAGGCCGCGCGCACCTCCTCCGACGCCGCGGCGACGGCGGCGGGCCCGGAATGGAACTCCTTGAAGGTGTAGGCCACCCCCGGATTGACCTCGTCGGGGAGGAGGTTCTCGATCAGCTTGTAGCGCGCGTCGCGGGCGGCCCGCTGCGGGAAGCAGTTGGAGGCCGCGGCGTGGGTGTGGTACTCGGCGAAGAGGGTCGAACGCCACGCCACGGTCCCGCCGGCGAGGAGGGGAAGGAGCGACCGTCCCCCGAGCCCGGGGATCGGCTCCGCCCCGGCCACCTCCAGGAACGTCGGCAGGAGGTCGATCGAGGAGACGAGTTCGTCGCGGACCTGCCCCGGCGGAACGCGGCGGGGGAAGCGCAAGAGCAGCGGGATGCGCAAGCCCCCCTCGTAGCAGGTGCGCTTGCCGCGCAGCATGTCGGGACCGTGGTCCCCCATGAAGACCACGAGCGTGTCGTCGGCCTTGCCGGAGCGATCGAGCGCCGCGAGGAGATCCCCCACCAGCGTGTCGAGGCGCATGATGCAGTTCGAGTAGTCGGCGACGGCGGCCCGGAGCTGGGGGGTGTCGATTCCGAAGCCGGGCAGCGCCTCGACGTCGTCGCCGTCGAGGGGCTCCGGCGGCAGGCCGTCCACCTGCCGCGGCCAGGGATCGTGGGCGTCGGGGAAGTTGACCGCGAGGAAGAAGGGGGCGTCGCCCCCGCGGATGAACTCCTCCGCGAAGCGGGCGTAGTCGCCGAGCCGCTCCCGCGCGAAGTTCCCGCGGTCGATGCGGTGGAAGTCGAGGGGGAAGGCTTCCTCCGGCACCACATGGAGCTTCCCCACCATGCCGGTGCGGTATCCGGCGTCGCGCAGGCTGCGGACGACGTTCGGCGTGTCGGCGCGGAACATGCGGAAGCCCCAGGTGGAGAGCCCCACCTGGCCGTGCTGGTGGGGGTGGAGCCCGGTGAGGAAGCTCGCACGCGACGGGCTGCAGCCCGCCTGGGTCACCCACGCGCGGGCGAAGCGCACCCCCTCGGCGGCGAGACGGTCGAGGTGGGGGGTGCGCGCGAAGCGGTCGCCGTAGCAGCCGAGTTGGGGGCCGTGGTCCTCGGAGACGACGAGGAGGATGTTGGGACGCTCGGCGGCCGCGGCGACGGTGCCCGCGAGCAGGACGGCCAGCGACCAGAGGATCCGGACCGGCTCGTGGTGGTGCGTGACCATGGGGGAGAGTCTACCGGTCGGTGGCCGGTCGCCGCCGGCGCGGGGTGGCGGGGCGACCCCGGCGAGGACCGGTCCCGGCGGCGGGCCGCCCCGGCCGGGCGGGCGTCGATCGGCGGCTTGCCGACGGCACGGTCGGGGGACGAGACTGCCGCGGCAGGAACCGCGGCCGGGCGAGGGATGCGATGGGAACCGGGATCACGATCGTCCGGGCCGATCTGGAACGGCCCGATCACGCGCGGGCGGTCGTCTCCCTCACGGCGGCCTACGCCCGTGAGGTGTCGGCCCATGGCGCCCCCCTCCCGGAGCAGGTGCTCGCGGCGCTCGTCCCCGGGCTGCGGGCCCATCCGACCGCGATCGTGCTGCTGGCGTACGACGGGGATGCCGCCGTCGGGATCGCCGTCTGTTTCGTCGGCTTCTCGACCTTCGCCGCCCGCGAGATCGTCAACATCCACGATCTGTCCGTCCTCGGGGCCTGGCGCGGGCGCGGCGTCGGCCGGGCGCTCGTCGAGGCGGTGGAGGCCCTGGCCCGGGACCGCGGCTGCGCGAAGGTGACGCTCGAGGTGCAGGAGAACAACCGTCGTGCCCGCGGGCTCTACGAGTCGCTCGGATTCGCGCGGGTGGTCTACGACCCCGCCGACGGGGGCGCCCTCTTCTACGCCAAGCCGCTCGTCGCGCCGAGCGCCACGGCACGCGACGACTGGCGGCGGTTCGACGCGGCGCGGATCCCGAGCAAGTCCTCGACGCCACGGCTCGACCGGTTCCTCTCCGGGCTGCTCGACACCCTCCCGGCCGACCCGCCCCCCACGCTGCTCGACGTGGGGTGCGGGACCGGGCACCTCGCCCGGCGGCTCTCCGACCGCGGCTTCTCCGTGATCGGCGTCGATGTCAATCCGGAGGCGGTGCGGGCGGCGCGGGCGGCGGTCGGGCCCGCGGAGCACCACGGTCGGTCGCCGCGGTTCGTCGAGGGGGACTTCGCGGGCGCGGACCCGCCCGCGATCGACGGCGGCCCGTTCGACGTCGCCGTCTGCCAGCTCGTGCTCTCGATCGTCGGCGACGCCCGACAGCGGGCGCGTCTCCTCCGGCACGTGCACGACGCGCTCCGCCCCGATGGCTGGCTCTACCTGTCGGCGTCCGGCGTCTCGGACGGGATCAATCCGGGATATGCACGGCTCTACGAAGCGGATCTCCCCCTGACCGGCGAACGCCACAGTTACCTCTCCCGGGACGAGCACGGCGTGGTGCTCTACATGACGCACCACTTCGAGGTGGACGAACTGGCGGGCCTGCTCGAGGGAGCCGGTTTCGTCGCGGTCGACGTGCGCACGGAGCGGGAGTCGAGCAGCCGCCGGCCCGACGAGGCGGCGTTCTTCCATTACGTCACCTGCCGACGCGACTGACGCCCGGGCATCACCACGGCACGAACGGTTCCGAGTCGGCCGAGAGGAATCCCCGTCCGACGGCGGTGACGGCGGCGACGCGGAAGAGATGGCTCCGACCCTTGGCGAGTCCCGTGACGGTGATCGTGGTGGCGGCGGAGGGGACGTGGGGGAAGGTGATCCAGGTGAGGCCCTGGTCGGTGCTGTAGCGCACCACCCAGTCGGTGATCGGTAGCCCGCCGTCGGAGGTGGGGGCCTTCCACGAGAGCGTCACCCGGCCCTCTCCCGCCGTCCCCGTCGGCGCCGCGGGAGCCGAGGCCACGCGGCCGGGCACGATCGGCGCGGAGTCGGGCGAGAGGAATCCCCGTCCGACGGCGGTGACGGCGGCGACGCGGAAGAGATGGCTC
>CAZMOU010000033.1:23375-30097 GCA_964567835.1 uncultured Chitinophaga sp.
TGATCCAGGTGAGGCCCTGGTCGGTGCTGTAGCGCACCACCCAGTCGGTGATCGGCAGCCCGCCGTCGGAGGCGGGGGCCTTCCAGGCGAGCGTCGCCCGGCCATCGCCGCGCGTCACGGCCGGCGCCGCGGGAGCCGAGGCCACGCGGCCGGGCACGATCGGCGCTGTCAGGTCGGAGAAGCCCCCGGCACCGGCCAGGTTCACGGCCGCCACGCGGAAGAGGTGCGCCGTGCCGTTGGCGAGCCCCGTGACGGTGATCGTCGTCGCGGCGGAGGCGTCGTGGGGAACGGTCGTCCAGGAAACGCCGCCGTCGGTGCTCGACTGCACCAGCCAGTCGGTGATCGGCAGGCCGCCGTCGCTGGCCGGCGCCCGCCACGCGAGCGTCGCCCGGCCGTCGCCGCGCGTCGCGGCGAGCCCCGACGGGGCGCCGGGGAGGGGTCCCGGCGTCACCGCGGCCGACGGCGGGGACCAGGGGCCGACGCCGTCGGCATCGATCGTGGCGATGCGGAAGCGGTGGGCGGTGCCGGCGGCCAGAACGGCGATCGTGGTGGCGAAGGGGAACGCGGGGGCGTCCGGATGCGACGTCCAGGTGACGCCGTCGTCGGTGCTCGATTCCACCCGGTGGCCCGTCACGGGAAGGCCAGGCACCGCCGGCGGCGCCGACCAGGACAGCGTCGCCGCGCCGGCGCCGGCGGCGGCCACGAGGTCGGTGGCCGATCCGCGTGCCGTGACGGTGAACGTCACGCTCGCGGAGAGGCCGCGATCGTCGGTGGCGGTGACGGTCACCGGCTCGCGGCCGAGGGTCGCGGTGGCGGCGAGCGACCAGATCCAGGTGCCGTCCCCGGCGGATGCCACCGTGCCGAGCGAGGCGGAGAGCGTCGCGGGGTGGCCGGCATCCGGGGCCGTCCAGGTGCCGGCGGCGGTGATCGTGCCGCCGATCGCCCCCTGCACCGCCGCGGCGTTGGCTTGGATCGACGGCGCCCGGGCCTCCGCGTCGTCGTCGGCCACGAACACGTACTCCGGGAGGACGTACGCCTCGGCGTAACCCGGATCGGCCGACTCGATCACGTGGTTCACGAACGTGCGGTGGGGGCCCTCCAAGACCGCGTCGTCCACCGCCGTGACGCGCACCGCCTGGGGCACGTTCCAGTTCGACGGCGTGAACACGAGCACGCCGGCTCCGGTCGCCGCGCTCGTCGCCGTCACCTGGCCGTCGGCAGGATCGAGCCCGACCTGCACCTCCTGCGTCGGCGCCTGGCAGAGCACCAGGGAGTAGGTGTCGTCGGCGCCCCCCTCGACCACGTCGGTCTGCCCGTCGGTGGGGAGGATCATCACCGCGGCGTAGTCGTCGTCGACGATGTTCACGAGGACGCGCGGCAGCCCCACGCCGTCGTAGGCCGGATCGGCGCTCCTGGGGAGGTGCCGCACCGACGAGCGGTGGAGGCTCTGCTGCGTGGCGTCGTCCACCGCCCGGACCGTGACGCGCCGGGGCACGTTCCAGTCGTCGGGGGTGAAGCGGAGCGACGTGGCCGCTGGTTCCCCGGCGGGAAATGCCACGAGCTGCGTGGCGGGGGCGGAGAGATCGACGACCACGTCGGCGGTCGGCCGGGTGCGCAGCGCGATCAGGTAGGAGTCCTCGAAGCCCGACTCGCTCACCGTCGTCACGCCGCCGGGCTCCATGACGATCGCCCCCGGCCCCTCGGGCAGTTGCACGGCGGCCAGCTCCGGGGAGACGTCGAAGGCGATCTTTCCCCTGCCGGTCTCGTCCCAGCCGCGGAAATCGAGCTGCACCTGCCGCAGCGCCCCCGATCCGCCGGAGGAGAACACGGCGTCGATCCATCCGGTGGTCACGTTGTCGAAACCGAAGACGCCGTCGATCCCGGGCGCGATGTCGAGGACGAGCCACTGCAGGTCGCGCCACACGAGGTCGACCCCCTCGTCGGTCGGCACGTGGACCGCGTCGATCATGAACACCGGCGCGTCGCGCGAACCCCCCACGCCCCCGACCGATTCGGAGCGGGCGTACCCGGCGTCCTTCTCGTCGAGGATGCCGTCGGCGTTGGTATCGAGGCCGAGGGCCAGCGCCGTCGCCGTGGAGAGGATCGACACCTGGGCCCCGGTGTCGAACATGAAATCGGCCGACCGCCGTGCGCCACGTCGACCGAGAAGAAGGGGACGTCCGCCCAGACCGGCGGGAAGTCCCCCTCGAGCACGTGGTCGTCGGGGGAGAACGACACGCGGTCGTCGACGGAGACGGTGTACCGCGATCCGGCGGCGGGGGGCAGGTCCGTGCCGAAGTCGCACGCCATGAGGAAGTTCCCCTCGCCGAACGACAGCCAGGGGGTGAAGTCGAGCGTCGTCACCCGGCCGGTCATCGCCGGCATGCCCACGATGCCGTAGGGACCGAACATGCTCACGTCGCGCGTGGCGTCGGAGATGATCCGCGCGCCGGGGATGGTCTGCCGCACGCCACTGGCCCCGGCGAAATCGAGGCGGTAGGGGGCGGAGATGTCGAAGATCTGCGACCCGCCGACGCCGAGCTCCTCGAACACCCCCTCCACGCGGTACTCGGGGGGGGAGCCGTTCATGTCGTCGATCGCCGTCTGGAAGGCGAGGACGGTGTTGGCGCCGGTGTCGAGCAGCCAGCTGTTGAAGATGTCGGGCCCGATCGACTGGCCGGAGGCGTCGCCGAACTCCACCGTGACGCGCGGCTGGTCGAGGGCGACGTTGTCGCTGGGCCCCAAGTCGATGAACGGTCGCGGTCCTGCCCCGTCGAGCACCGTGCGGCGCTCGAGCCGTTCGAACGACACCCGGCTCCCCCCCCGCACGGCTCCACGGCGGCGCGGGCGGCGACGGCGGTCGGACATGACACGGTCTCCCCTGTGACCTGAAACCCGAGATCCGCGACCGGCGCCGGCGGGCCGTCGGCGCCGCATCCCCGGGATCCTCCCCCCCACCCGGGGACAGAGTCTACAGCCCACCCTCCGCCGGGGTCGAAGGGGCTCGATCGAGCGCGGCTCATCCCCGCATCCCGGCCCCGTCCGCCCCCGGCACCGACCGCACCCGTCCGGTGTCCCGGGAGGGAAGACGACCCGCCGCGGGGAGGCCGGGGTAGGATTGGCTCGCGATCGGGGACCAGCGGCGGCGTGCCGCGGTGCCACGGTGCAGGGGAGGAGCGGCGGGCCTCTCCCCGGGTCGTCGAACAGGCTGCCGTGCGATGCGAAGGCCCCCCCGGAAACGTGCCGCGTGCCGCACGAGCGTCGTCGGCTCGCTGCTGCTCGCCACGCTGCTGACCGGATGCGGTGGCCTCGTCGCGGCGCAGGGGGTGGAGGGGGACGCGGCGTCGCTCGAGAGCGGCGACGGGGTCGTTCCCACGCAGGCCGATTGGACCCGGCGCGAGTTCTGGCGAACGCCCGAGGGGCAGCCGGTCTCCGACGGGTGGCAGTTCGCCGACGGAGAGGTCCGGCTCGTCCGCCCCCACGTCGCGGGCAACATCCTCTCGCCGCCGTTGCCCGCGCACTTCGAGCTCCACTGGAAGTGGCGCATCGAGAAGGGGGTCAACACCGGACTCAAGTACCGAGTCCGCCGGTTTCCCGGCCCGATCTTCGAGGATCGGTTCCTCGGGCTCGAATACCAGATCATCGACAGCCCCCCGCCCGACACGTCGAAGGGCTCGACCGCGGCGATCTACGACCTCGTCGAACCGGTGCGGGACAAGATCCTCCATCCCCCCGGCGCATGGAACACCGCCTCCGTCGTCGCCATCGGCGATCGGATCGAGCACCATCTCAACGGGAGGCTCGTCGCCGCGGCCGACATCTCCGGCCCCGCCTGGGACACCACCGTCGCGCTGAGCAAGTTCCACGGCGCCGCCGATTTCGGCCGTCCCCGGCCGGGCGACCGCGTCATGCTCACCGACCACGGAGGCCGGGCCGCCTACGGGGACTTCCGCCTCGTCGCCCATCCGGCCCCGGCGCCGTCCGCTCCGGCGCGGAACGGCCCGTTCCTCGCCAACGCCACCCGCAACGGCTGGGCCGACCAGTCGAGCGTCGTGATCTGGACGCGCACCACGCTTCATGCGGAGATGGTCGGCGACGGTCCCGCGTTCGTCACCATCGACGCCGATCGGGCGGGCGAACTGGCGCGCGAGACCGACGCCGAGACGCTCACCCGCGTGCAGCTCCCCCCCGGCGCCACGCTCGACACGATGGCCGGGGCCACGCCGGGGGCCCCGGGACGGGTGCGGCTCTGGTACTGGCCCGATCACGAGCGCCCGCGGATCCGCCACACCGACTGGATCGACACCACCGCGGAGCGAGACTTCACCGCCCAGTGGCGCCTGGAGGGGCTCGATCCCAATCGCCTCTACCGCACGGTGGTCGAGGCACGGTCGCCCGCCGGCGAGCCCGCCGCGGCGGCGTGCGGCTCGTTCCGCACCGCTCCCCGTGCCGACGAGGTCCAGCCGCTCGTCTTCTGCGTCACCACCTGCCACGACTACGTCCGCCGCGACGACGGCGCGCGCGGCCACAAGATCTACCCGGCGATGGAGGCCCTCGGGCCGGCGTTCGTCGTCCATGCCGGCGACGTCGAGTACTACGACAAACCCGATCCCTGGGCGTTCACGATCCCGCTGATGCGCTTCAAGTGGGGGCGGCTGTTCGCCCTGCCGTCGAACCGCGACTTCTACTCCCGCACCACCAGCTACTTCCTCAAGGACGATCACGACACGCTGGCCAACGACACCTGGCCCGGCCGCTCCTACGGCGCGGTCACGTTCGCGGAGGGGGCGCGGCTGTTCAACGAGGAGCAGTTCCCGTCGCGCGACCCGCGTCACGCCACGATCCGCTGGGGACGTGACCTGCAGATCTGGCTCCTCGAGGGGCGCGACGAGCGCAGCCCCGCCACGCAGCCCGACGGGCCGGGGAAGACGATCCTCGGAGCGCGGCAGAAGGAATGGCTGCTCCGGTCGCTCGCCGGGAGCGACGCCCGCTTCAAGCTCGTCGTCAGCCCGACGCCGATCGTCGGTCCCGATCGGCCGGGCAAGAAGGACAACCATGCCAACGACAGCTTCGCCTGGGAGGGCGGGCAGCTGCGCGACGCCTTCGCCGCGGTGCCCGGCGTGATCGTCGTCTGCGGCGACCGCCATTGGCAGTACGCGTCG
The DNA here is from genome assembly GCA_964567835.1 of uncultured Chitinophaga sp. Taxonomy (GTDB): domain Bacteria; phylum Planctomycetota; class Planctomycetia; order Pirellulales; family UBA1268; genus QWOP01. Next base: position 28,538 of record CAZMOU010000033.1, read on the forward strand.
GTCGACGACCGGACCGGGTTGTGGGAGTTCGGCTGCGGTCCGGGCAGCGAGCTGCACGAGCTCGGCTGGCGCGACGGCGACGAGCGGCCCGAGCATCGGTTCCTGCGCGTCGACGCCGGGTTCCTCTCGGGTGAGCTCGCGGTCGCCGACGACGGTGGGCCGACACTCACGATCCGCCACCATGCCGTGACGGGGGAGGAGCGGAGCCGGTTCACGTTTCCGCGCGACGCCGCGCTGGGCCGGCCGGCGGCACCCGACACGCGCTGAAACCGGTCCGTCCGGTCGTCGCGAGCCCCGCCCGGGTGCTCCGGCGCCGGCCGGCGGCGTCCGCCCGCGGGGCGAGCGCGACCGCCGTCAGCGCGTCTTGATCCGCCAGGTCCGCATCGTCTCGAGCGTGTGCTCGAACGACACGATGCCGGCGTCGGATCCCAGCCCCGTGGCCACGAGCCCGGCCGACGCCTGGGCGAAGCGGAGGGCGGTCTCGGTGTCGAGTCCGTGATGCAGCGCGGCGATGAAGCCGGCGTCGAAGGCGTCGCCGCAGCCGGTGGTATCGACCACGTCGACCTCGTACGCCGGCGACGTGAGCCGCGTGCCGTCCCGGTGGGCGTAGTAGGCCCCCTCGGGCCCGAGCGTGAACACGCAGCAGGTGGCGCCCAGGTCGAGGTAGAAGCGCGCGCAGTCCTCGGGGGTCGTCCGCCCCGACATGTCCCGCGCCTCCTCGATCGACGGCAGGAAGTAGTCGATGAAGGGGAGCAGCGGGGCCACCAGGGGGAGCGTCCCGGCGTGGGCGGCGATGAGGTCGAAGGTGACGGTCCGGCCCCGCGCCTTGGCGGCCTGCAGGAGCCTCACGCTCGGGGCGCCGTCGAGAGCGCGGAGGAGGCCGGTGCCGCCGAGGTGGACGATCGGCGCGTCGAAGACGAGGTCCTCCATCGCCTCGGGGACGGTGAAATGGTCCGACGCCCCGCGGACGTGCAGCGCCGGACGGTCGCCGTTGGGGCGGACGTTGAGGATCGTGGCCGAGGTCGGCACCCCTTCCAGGCGCTGCATGGCGGAGGTGTCGACGCCATGCTTCCCGAGCGTGTGCAGGACCCAGTCGGCCTTCTCGTCGTCCCCCACGGCCCCCACGGCCAGGCTGCGGAGCCCGAGCTTGGCGGTGTCGACCACCGTCCCTCCGGCGGTGCCGGCGACCGTCAGCCGGATCTCCTCGATGAACTCGACGTCGCCCCGGTCGGGAATGCGGGTCACGGGGCGTCCGAGGACGTCGAGGATGTAGAGGCCGATGACCGAGACGTCGAATCGCATCGCCGATTCCCCGTGGGTGCGCGGGCGCTCCCCGCCCGCCTCCGGGCAGGCGGGGCGCGCCCGTCGCCCCCTACGATACCGATCCCGGTCGCGGCGCGTCGGTGCATCGGTGGAGGAAGCCCCCGATCCGCGGGGTGCCGCGGCGGAACGCGGCGGACGCTGGCGGCGTTCGTCGCCGGCCTCGACGACACGGCCACCGGGACGGTCCCGGCGGCGTCGCGTGGTGTGTCTCCGGTCGGGGCTACGCCCCTCCCTCCG
>CAZMOU010000034.1:0-451 GCA_964567835.1 uncultured Chitinophaga sp.
CGGCGGCGAGCGAGGCGGCGGTGGAACGGGGGCTCGCCTGGCTCGCCCTCCACCAGGCGGGGGACGGGTCGTGGCGATTCGATCTCGCCGGCTGCCGCTGCGACGGGGCATGTCGCGATCCGGGCTCGCTCGCGAGCACCACGGCGAGCACGGCGATCGCCCTCCTCCCGTTCCTCGGTGCCGGGAACACGCATCTGGACGGTCGTCACAGCGAGACGGTGTCGCGCGGCATCTACTACCTGCTGGGCAGGATGCAATCGACACCGCGCGGCGGCGACCTGTGCGAGGGGACGATGTACGGTCACGGCATCGCCACGCTCGTCCTCTGCGAGGCCCTGGGGATGACCGGCGACGATCTGCTGCGCCGACCCTGCCGGGATGCGGTCCGTTTCATCGAGACCTCGCAGGACCTGCACGGGGGTGGCTGGCGGTATCTCCCGGGACAGTCGGG
>CAZMOU010000034.1:461-29867 GCA_964567835.1 uncultured Chitinophaga sp.
GACATCACCGTGACCGCATGGCAGTTGGCGGCCCTGCGCAGCGCCGGCGTCGCCGGGGTCGAGACCTCGTCGCCGACCTTCGAGGGGGCACGCAGGTTCCTCGACTCGGTGGCCACGCGGAACGGGGCGGCGTACGGCTACCGCACCCCCGCCGCGGGGCCGTGCACCTCGGCGATCGGCCTGCTGTGCCGGATGTACACCGGCTGGGCGGCCGGGGAGGAGGCGCTCGATCGCGGGATCACGGCCCTGGCGAAGCCCGGGCCGAAGCCCCATGCCGTCTACCACAACTTCTACCTGGCCCAGGCCCTGGTGCAGACCGACCACCCGGTCTGGCCGCGCTGGAATGCCCGCAACCGGGACCAGATCGTGGCCCTCCAATCGCGCCTCGGGCACGAGGCGGGAAGCTGGTTCTTCGCCGACCGGGAGACCGCGCCGGGGGGGCGGCTCGCCCACACGGCGTTGGCCGTGCTCACGCTCGAGGTCTACTATCGACTGCTCCCCATCTACCGCGAGGAGGCGGTGTCGGGAACGCCGTGACGAAGCCCCGCGGACGTTCCGCCCGACCCGGGTGGCGGCCGGGCCCCGATCCGTGCGGCGGTCGCGCGACGGGACCACGCCGAACGGTCGCCGGTCGGGCGGCCGGGGGTCGGGATGACTTTTCCGGCGCCGGGCTAGAATGTGGGCGTCCGCGGCCGAAACGGTGCCGAATCGGGGAGTTGGCATGCCGCTCTCGACATACTCCTGGTTGGCGGTGGTCCTGGGGCTGGCGTGCGCCGCCATCGGCTGGTTGGGAATCGGCGGGTGGATCGCCGCCGTCGTGATCGTCGCGAGCGTGGCGGCGCACGTCGCGGGCAATGCCCTCGGCACACGGCTCCGCGAGGCGACCGACCGTGCGCTGCGGGTGCGGGGACGACGGTGGCCGACCGGGGAGGTCCCGATCCCGACGTCGCCCCCCGCCTATCTCGAGACCCGCGTGCCCCTGGGGCGGCTCGTGCCGGTCTCGGTGGCGATCGGCGCCCTGTGCGGCGGCACGGCCGGGGCCGTCGCTCTCGCTTGGCTGACCCGGGCCTCGCCGGCGGGAGCGGTGCTGGGGGGAATCTCCTCGGCGGTGATCGGCGGGCTGTTCGGCTTCCTGCTCGCGAGCTTCGTGGAGATCGTGCGGACGAGCCTGCGGGAGGCGATCGCCGCGGCGGACCGTCCCACCCCGTCTCCCCGGCCGATCGGCGGCCCCCGCCAGTGACGCCTGCCGGCGGTCGAGTCCGGATGGAACCGCCGCTCCGGCCGTGGTACAACCCCCGGTTCCCGCCGCCCGACGGCGGCCCGCCGGCCCCGCAGGCCCATCCCCGTTCCCGACCGCAGGAGTGATCGCACCATGGCCAAGCCCCACCGCGGCCTGAAGAAAGCCAACCACGGCGCCCGACCGGCCAACAGCAAGGCCCGCAAGGCGAAGCGCAAGCACATCCGGACCTGACGCTCTCGGGCGCACCCGGGGATCGACGCCTGCGAGGAGACGCTGTCTTGGCGCCGCGTGAGTACATCATCCATCCGAGCGAATACGACGTCGGAAAGGTGATCGCCGACATCCACGAGATCCGCCGCCTCAACAGGCAGCGGTTCGAGATGGAGCAGTTGACGGCCATCGTCCACGAGGACGAGGCCCGCGGGCTGTGCGTCGGCTACAAGGACGTCGGGCAGGACGAGTTCTGGGTGCGGGGTCATTTCCCCGGCATGGCCGTCATGCCCGGCGTGATGATGTGCGAGGCGGCGGCACAACTCTCGAGCTACTACACCCAGAAGCACAACCTCCTCGGGCTCGACACGCACGTGGTCGGATTCGGCGGCTTGGAGGAGGTCCGTTTCCGTGAACCTGTCGTCCCGGGAGACCGCCTCGTGATCGCCGTCGAACGGGTGCGCGTCCGCCCCAGGGCGATGATCGTCTGCCGCTTCCAGGGGCTGGTGCGCGAGAACATCGTCGTCGACGGCATCATCAAGGGCGTGCCCCTCCCCGCGGGCTTTCTCGCCGCGGCGCGCACGGACGGCTGACCGTCGCCATGCCGCGCCGCGCCGCCAGGAAACCCGACCCGTCGCTCGATCTCTCGGCGCATCTCTTGGTGCTCGCCGACGAGACGGCCTTGGGGACCGCTCCGCTCCATCCGCGGCGGCTCTTTCCCGGGGCCCCCGCCGACGCACCTGTGGAGATCGAGATCGGCAGCGGCAAGGGGCTGTTCCTCACCGCCGCGTCGGCGGCGGACCCCGGACGGCTGTTCCTGGGGGTCGAGATCAGCCACGGCTACGCGCGGATGACCGCCGGCCGCCTCGCCCGCCAGGGGGCGGCGAACGCCCGGATCGTGGCCGGCGACGGCAACGTGCTCGTGCGCCGCCTCTTTCCCGACGCCTGCGTCGAGGGTGTCCACGTCTACTTCCCGGACCCGTGGTGGAAAGCCCGCCACCGCAAGCGTCGCGTGCTCTCCGACGCCTTCCTCGCCCACGCCGCGCGGATCCTGGTCCCGGGCGGAGCACTCCATGTCTGGACCGACGTCGAGGAGTACTTCCGGGAGGCCATGCAGGCCGCGGCCGCCGTCGGCTGCTTTCTGCCGCCCCGCCAGGTGGAGGAACGCCCTGCCAGCCACGACCTCGACTACCGCACCCACTTCGAACGCCGCACCCGTCTGGCGGGCGAACCGGTGTGGCGGGCCCGCCTCGAACGCGACGACCGGCCGGCACCGGTCGGCCGCGACGAGTCTTCCCCGGGGCCGGAGACCGGGCCGGCGGGCGGCGCCTGACCGGCACTCGACCCCGCCCCGGCGCGGGAAACGATATCCAGGCCTCCCCGACCCGACGGCTACCGAGCCAGGGTCTCGTAGGTCCGGCCCACCCCGCCGCCACGGACGTCCGCCAGGGCGATGTCGTAGAGGCGCTCGCCGGCGGGGGTCGGGTAGCGACCGGTGATGCAGGCCTCGCAGAGGGAGCCGTCCGGAAGGCCGACGGCGCGGGCCACCGCATCGACAGGCAGGTAGCGGAGCGAGTCGGCGCCGAGACGCTCGGCCATCGCCGCCTGCGCCTCCTCCGTGAGCACGCCGGCGAGGAGGAACGGCGGGGCGAACAGCTCCCCGATCGTCGACATGTCGATGCCGTAGAAGCAGGGGGCGATGATCGGCGGACAGGCGATCCGCACATGGATCTCGCGCGCGAGACCGAGCGACCGCATCCTCCCCAGGAGAACCTTCATCGTCGTGCTGCGGACGATGGAATCCTCGACGAGGATCACCCGCTTCCCCTCGAGCACCTCGCGGAGCGGCGTGTATTTCGACTCCGCCTTCTGCCGGCGGCTCGCGGCGCCGTCGATGAACGTCCGCCCGGTGTAGCGGTTGCGGATCAGCCCCTCCACCGACGGGATGGAGAGGGCGTACGCCATGGCGTCGGCCGCCGCCTTGCTCGTGTCGGGCACCGGGACGACGACGGTGTCGGCGTCGATCGTCACCGTCTCCAGCCGCGCGAGTTCCTCGCCGAGGTGCTGGCGCACGAGGTACACCCCGCGCTCGTCCATCGTGCTCGCCACGTTGGCGAAATAGATCCACTCGAAGAAGCAATGGGCCCGACGGGGGCTCTCCGCGAACCGCTCGATCCGGTACCCGCCGCCGTCGACGACCAGCGCCGTGCCCGGTTCGAGGGAGCGGATCGACTCGGTGGCGAAGCCGAGGTTGAGCAGCGCCACGCTCTCGCTCGCCGCGGCCACGAGTCCTCCCTCGACGGCGTACTCCATGGGCCGGATCCCGAGCGGATCACGGGCCACGATGAGCCGTCCCCGGGCGTCGAGCAGCGCGATGTTCCAGGCGCCGTCGAACCGGCGGGAGATCGCGGCGAGCAGCTCCGTCGGCGAGGGATCGGAGTCGCCGGCCAGTTCGCGCCCGATGGCATGGAGGATCACCTCCGTGTCGTTGTCCCGGGCGAGGTGGTTCTCGCCGTCGGCGAGGATCTCCGCCCGCAACTCGGGATAGTTGGCCAGCTGGCCGTTGAACCCGAAGGAGAACCACTTCCGCTTCTGGATGTGGGGCCGTTCGAGGGGCTGCGCGTAGCCGCGGTCCTCCGCCCCGCAGGTGGCGTAGCGGACATGCCCGATCGCCGCCGGGCCCGCGTGCTGCTCCATCAACCGCTCGTAGACGCTGCGGTGGCTCATCCCGAACACCTCGCTCACGCTCCCCACGTCCTTGTGGGTGGCGAGGAGTTGGCTGCGGTCGGGATTCCACGCGGTCATCCCGGCCGAGAGTTGCCCGCGGTTCTGGATGTCGAGCAACATCCGGGGGACGAGACGCGCGACTTCCGCCGGTCCCTGGGGAGGGCAGAGTGGGCTCGCCGGGTGGCCGGGAAGGTGGTAGATCGCCGCCAGGCCGCACTCGTGATGGAGTTCGCTCACCGCTACGCCTGGCGGGCAGGCCTCCCGGGGGTGGCCCGCGGGAAACACGGGCGGACGGCACCGGCCACGACCGACCACTCTACTCCACCACCCCGCGCTTCCTCAATCGCCGCCTCCGCCGCCGCGGAGACCGTGGGTGGACGCCCCACCGGCTGGTAGGATGGCCCGCTCCGCGGTCGGACCGCTCCGTCCGGCGGCACCGTTCCCGTTCCCGGTCGCCATGCCCGAACACCTCCGCCTCGACGTCGCCGCCGCGGCCCGCCTGGTCGTCGTCAAGGTCGGCACCCGCGTGCTCACCGGGCCGGACGGGCTCCTCGACCACCGGCGCATCGAGGCCCTCGGTCGTCAGTTCGCCGCCCTCCTCGCCACGGGGCGGCAGGTGGTGCTCGTCAGTTCCGGCGCCGTCGGCGCCGGCATGGGACGGATGGGCCTGGCGGCGCGTCCCCAGGAGTTGGCCCACCTCCAGGCCGTCGCCGCCATCGGGCAGAGTTCGCTGATCGAGGCCTACGAGCGCGTGTTCCGCGACCATGGCCGTCACGCCGCGCAGGTGCTGCTCGTGGCGGACGACCTCCAGGACCGGGCCCGCTACCTCAACATCCGCCACGCACTCCGGGCGATCCTCGACTACGGCGCCATCCCGGTGATCAACGAGAACGACACGGTGAGCGTGGAGGAGTTGCGCACCAGCTTCGGTGACAACGACCGCCTCGCCGCCCTCGTGACGACGCTGCTCATCGGCGCCCCGCTGCTCGTGCTCCTCTCCGACGTGGACGGTCTCTACGATCGGCATCCCTCCGACCCGCAGGCCCGCAGGCTCGACTCGGTCGCCGAGTCCGACGCCGGCGTCGAGGGCCTGGCGCGGGACACGCTCGGCGGGCTGTCGAAAGGGGGGATGGCGAGCAAGATCAAGGCGGCGCGCATCGCCACCGAGGCGGGGGGGCATTGCATCATCGCCTCCGGACGTGACGACCGGGTGCTCGACCGGATCATCGCCGCCGAGACGGTGGGGACGCTGTTCGTCGGACGGCCGACGGCGATGCCGGCCTGGAAGCGCTGGCTCGGGTGGTCGGCGGACCCCCGTGGCCGGCTCGTCGTCGACGACGGCGCCCGCGAGGCGGTGGTGTCGCGGGGACGGAGCCTGCTCGCCGCCGGCGTCCGCGGCGTGGAGGGGGATTTCGCCGCCGGCGACGTGGTGTCGCTCGCCGGCGCGGACGGCGAGTTCGCCCGGGGGCTGGCCAATTACCCCGCCGACGACCTGCGCCGCATCGCCGGCCTGAAGACCGACCGGATCGTCGCGGTGCTCGGTTACTGTCCCTACGACGAGGTGGTGCACCGGGACAATCTCGCCGTCATCCGCCGCGACCGGGCTTCAGGATCCTGATGCCATGCCGTGGGAAGTGGTCATCGTCCTGGTGCTGATCCTCGCCAACGGGTTCTTCTCGGGCGCCGAGATGGCCATCGTCGCCAGCCGCCGCGGGCGGCTCCGGCAGATGGCCGACGAGGGCGACGAGGCCGCGCGCACCGCGCTCGAGCTGGCGTCGAGCCCCGACCGGTTCCTCCCCACGGTGCAGATCGGCATCACGCTCGTCGGTACGCTCGCCGCGGCCTACGGCGGCGACCGCTTGGTGAGCGAACTCGCCGCGTGGCTCGCCGGGGTGCTGCCCGCCTCGATCGCGGGGGCGGCGCGGCCGATCGCCCTCACGGTCTTCGTCGGCCTCCTCTCCTACTTCACCCTCCTCCTCGGGGAGCTCGTGCCGAAACGTCTGGCCCTGCGGCGTGCCGAGTCGATCGCCCGGGCCGTGGCCCCGGCGATGCAACTCTTCGCCCGGATGACGAAGCCGCTGGTGTCGATGCTCGGGTGGTCGACCCGCGCGGTGCTCTTCCTCCTCGGAGCGCACAAGTCGGACGGGCCGACCGTCTCGGTGGACGACATCGAGCACCTCCTCGAGGCGGGCCGTGCCGAGGGGGTCCTCGAGCCGGTCGAGCAGGCGGTGGCCACGGAGGCCCTGCGCCTCGGCGAGCGCACCGTGCGCGACATCATGCGTCCGCGGATCGACCTCGACGCGCTCGACATCGCCACCCCGCCGGGCGAGGTCCTGGGGGCGATCGCCATGGCCGGATACTCCCGGCTCCCGGTCTACGAGGGGTCGCTCGACCACATCCTCGGCTACGTGGCGCTCAAGGACGTGCTCCGCCAGAACTGGATGGGCTGGCCGATCGAGCTGCGGAAGATCATGCACAAGGCACTCTTCGTCCCCGAGACGATGCCGCTCGACCGGCTCCTCGAGATGTTCCAGAAGGAGCGCAATCAGCTGGCCATCGTGCTCGACGAGTACGGCGGCACCGAGGGGCTCGTCACGCTCGAGGACGTCCTCGAGGAACTGGTCGGCGAGATCCATTCCGAGCACCGCGGCCGGGAGGCGTCGTTCGTCGACCGGGGGGACGGATCGTGGCTCGTCGACGGGACCGCGAGCGTCGAGGAGCTGATGGAACGATTCGGGATCCGTCCCGACCCGAGCCCGCGCGACTTCTCGACCGTGTCGGGCCTCGTCCTCTCCCGGCTCGAGCGCATTCCCGCGGCCGGCGACAGGACCGACTGGCACGGGCTGTCGATCGAGGTCGTCGACATGGACGGCCGCCGGATCGACAAACTGCTCGTGAAGCGCGGCTGAACGGCGGGCTCGCCGGTCGGCCGCCGCCCCGGGAATCACCCGGCCGGCGGCGCCGGACGGGCGTCAGGGGGGACCTCCGGCTCGCGCGTCTGTCCCTGCGGCTGCGGATTCACCGGCGGGGTGGTGCCGTCGCCCGGGTCGGGACGCTGGACGTTGGCCATGGGGAGCGAGCGATCGACGACGTCCTGGAGGACGAACGGCCGGGGGAACGGCTCGTCGAGTTGCTCGAGCACGCGGCGGTACTCGGTGACGTAGCCGTTGAGATCCTCGTTGGTGATCGAGTCGGCGCGGATGATCGGATGGGCGTCGAGAACCTCGCGCCACGCGGCGAACGCCTCCTCGTAGGCCTTCTTCGCGGGCTGCAACCGAGCCCCTTCGAACTCCTTCTGGGCCCTCCAGGTCGACTCCCGCGCCCGCAGCGCCGGTTCGGTCTCCTCGGCCTCGCACGTGGCACGCCAGAAGTCGAAGTTCACGATCTCCCGGTAGCGAGCGATGATCTCGGCGGTCTCGTTCGCCTCGCGCCACTGCCGCGCCAGGTCGCGGGCCCGGTCCCGGACGTCCGCCGGGGCGTCCCGGACCACCATCGGCCACGTCACGAGACGTGCCTGGTCGGCGAGCATGGCGTCCCGGGCCTGGGCGTCGGTGCGGTCCATCGGCGGGATCCGCAGCGCCTCCTTCTGCTCCGCGGGCAGGGCGTCGAAGAGCTTCTCCTCGAGCGCCTTGAAACGGCCGGGCAGCAGTTGCTCGAGTTCCTCGTTGAGCCGGGACGCCCGGGCGAGCTGCTCCTCGCGCCGCCCCAGCTGGATCACGACGTCCCAGGTGGTGGGAATCTCGCGCTGCGCGAAGTCGAGCATCTCCTTCTTCGCCTTCTCCCACCCCGCCCTGGCCGCCGACCCGAACACGCCGTCCTCCTCGAGCGCCCGGGCGTAGTTGATCATCGTCATCATCGGCTCGCTGTGGAAGATGAGCGCGGTCGTCTTCAGCACGACGCCCGGCTTGGCGGCGACGTCCTGGCCGGCGTGGTACTTCTCGTTGCCGACGAGCCAGTTGTCCCGCTCCGGCAGCGTCCTCCCGGGACGGTCGCGCTCGTGGAAGCTGTCGTCCGCCTTGAAGAGCCGGCGGTACTGCACCTTCTCGTCGGCTCGGCCGATCTTCTGGCCGATGAACCATCCCATCTTCCCGAGCAGCCGCGGCTCGTAGAGGTTGTAGGAGATCCCCTCGCGCAGGAACTCGATCCCCTTCATCACCCACGCGTACCGATCGTGGTAGTCGTCGAACTCGACGGAGATGTTGTAGGAGAGATTGTGGGCCTGGAAGTCCCACACGGAGTAGAAGTTCGGCTGGAGCTTCGTCATCTGCTCGAGCGTGGCCGAGAGATTGGTCCAGTCCTCCACCTTCTTGTAGTGGTTGGCGCGGTCCCAGAGGAGCGTGACGGCGACGTTCTTCAGGCCCAGCGTCGCCAGTCGCATCGTCTCGCTCGAGGGATCGATCTCGCCGAGATTGGCCTGGGAGAGCTGGTTCTCCTTGCGGAGCCGGGCGAGCTTGCCCCCCTCGCTCTCCGAGTCGGCAGGCTGGCTCAACGCGGAGAGGGGCAGCAGCAGCGCGGCGATCCCGACGAGCGCCAGGAGCGTGCCGGGACGGAGCCCGAACCACGACTCCTTCCCCCGGGCCGACGTCCGCCCTGCGGGGCCCAGGGCTTTTTGCCCCGCGGGCCCCCGGCCCGCCCGGTCACGACCACCAGTCTCGCCGCTCATGACGCCACCTCACGTGCCCGCAGGCAGAAGGCCCCGATGACGAAGAATGCCACCACGAAACCGAGCGTCTCCGCGGCATGGGCCGCGAGCAGGTCGCCCGGGATATCGAATCCGCCGGAGAGGAAATGGCCGGTGTCGAGCGTCGAGAGGGAGGGGAACAGGGCCGCCCCGAGCCGCATCGGCGCGAGCAGCACGGTGTCCGCCGCCTTCATCGCCGTCACCAACGGCGTCCTCTCCAGATCGAGCGTCAGGGCGGTCTGCGTCACGAGCCGGTAGAACGACTCGATCGGCCCGCCCCCCGGCGCCGCACCCGGGATACCCGCCGCCATGTCCCGCGTGAAGGTGGTCGTGTCCCCGGTCACCTGGCTGTAGAACAGCCTTTGGATGAACTCGCGGAACAATCCGACCATGATCACCGAGAGCGTCGCCAGGAGGGCGACCGGACCGGCGAGGAAGGTGCTGAACATCACGCCGAGCGCCGTGCAGATGAGCATCGAGAACCAGATCCCCAGGCAGCTCTTCAGGTAGTTCCAGGCGAACGACCCGCTGCCGCTGCGGATGTAGAAATCGGCCTGCGCGACGCCGAAGTATTGAGCCGGCTCGAGGCACTGCAGCACCACCTCGACGCTGCCGTTGGAGACGACGTCGCGAAACAGGTCGATCTCCTTCGTGCCGCCGTCGCCGGTCGTGGTGGTCAGCGTCCGCGGGATGTCCCAGCGATCGACCGTGAACTCCTTGGCGCTGAAGTAGTGCGGGTCGGACTGGACGCCGCTCTGCGGATTCCGCACCCGCACGCTGCCGGCGATCCCCTTCTCGATGTTGCCCTTGTAGGTGCGGAAGACGCGGACGAGCATCTCCAGCGGCAGTCCGTCGGGGTACTCGTTCTCGTCGATGCCGTCGAACGTCCAGACCGCGGCCGCGAGCTTGCCCCCTTCGATGTAGGAGCGGTAGGTCCACTCCGCGCCGACGCTGACGCCGCGCGAGCCGCTCGGTTTCCCCTGCCGGTCGATGAAGCGGAGCGTGCCGCGCAGCGGCCGCCGCGCCTCGAGGAGTCCGGCGGGCGGTCCGACGCGGTAGCCCCCCTTCCCGTCGGCGACGACGTCGTGATAGTGCCCCTGGAGAAAGTCGGTGCGGCCGCTGCCGTCGGAGCCGAGTTCGACCCGGTGCCGATGCCTGCGATCCTCGCTCGTCCGCCCCTCGAAACCGGTGAGCGCCCCCCCCTCGTCCCGGATCTCGACGAGGTCGTTCGCCGTCAGTTCGTGGCCGTGGCGGACGCTGCGGACGACGAAGGCCCAGCCCACCGCCCCCATCACCGCCAAGAGCGCCGTCCCCACCAGGGCGAAGCCGACCATGCGCCCCAGCACCACCTCGCCGGTCCGCACCGGCTTGGTGGTCACCGTCTGGATCGCCTTCGCCTTGATGTCGGCCGGGAGGCTGAACACCGAGAGGACGAGCGTCACCAGGCAGACGAGCAGGTTGGTGGCGAAGAGGATGAAGCCGAGGTACAGCTTGCCGGGATTGACGCTCGCCGGGTCGAGGAACCAGCCCGCGAAGACGACGACGAGGGCGAACAACGCGAGCACCACCAGGACGTTGCGACGCAGCGATTCCTGGATGGCGAGCCGTGCCAGCGCCCAGACACGGCGCGGCGACGTCCCCGCCAGATCCGAGAGGCCGGAAAGCACGCCGCGGTAGACGCGATCGCCCGCCTGGAGCGGGCCGTGCACCGCCGATTGAACGAGCCACGCGGCCGCCCCCGCCACCACCGCCAGCAGGCTGGCGGTGAACAGATAGCCGACCAGTGCCCCGCCGATCCACTGGGAGAACCGCGGAATCGCCTCTTCGAGAACCATGTGCCCGCTTCCCGCTCGTGTGCCCTTCACGGGCGTCGACGTCGACCGCCCCGACCGCCCCGCGCCCTCACGCCGCCGTCACCCCTGCCGTGCCCGACGCCCCGGCCGGGCCTCGGTGTCGCGGACGACGTCGAGGAAGAGGTCCTCGAGGGTCGTGCGCGGATTGCCGATCTCGATCTCCTGGCCGCCGTGGCGGCGGAGCACCTCGCGGATCTCCTCGGCGGCGGCGGCCGGCAGCCCGCGGGCCCGGATCTGGGTGACGTCGGTGACGCGGAGCAGGTCCTCGACGCGGCCGAGTTCCTTGAGCTCACCCTGATGGAGCACGGCGATCCGGTCGCACACGTCCTCGACGTCGGCGAGGAGGTGCGAGGACATGATCACCGTCTTGCCCTTCTCCTTCAATTCGATGATCAGATCCTTCATCTCGCGGGTGCCGATCGGATCGAGGCCGCTGGTCGGCTCGTCGAGGATCACGAGGTCGGGATCGTTGATCAGCGCCTGCGCGACGCCGATACGCCGCGTCATGCCCTTCGAGTACTCCTTCAATTGCCGCTTCCGGTCGCGCTCCAGGCCCACGCGCTTGATCAACGCGGCGGCGCGCTCTTTGCGTTCCGCGGGGGCCATGTCGAAGAGCCGCCCGTAGAAGTCGAGGGTCTCCTCGGCGTCGAGGAACTTGTAGAGGTACGACTCCTCCGGCAGGTAGCCGATCCGCTCGTTCTTGGAGACGTCGGTCGCCTCCCGGCCGAACACGAACGCCTCGCCGCCGGTGGGGAAGATGAGCCCCAGGAGGAGTTTCATCGTGGTCGTCTTGCCCGAACCGTTGGGGCCGAGGAGCCCGAAGATCTCGCCGCGGCGGATCTCCAGGTCGAGCGGCTTGAGGGCCACTTTCTTGGCCCTCCCCCAGAAGTCACGGTAGGTCTTCGCGAGGTTCCGGGCCTCGACGATCACCTCGCGCGACGCCCCGGCCCGGCCTTCGGCCGACGACAACGGTTCCATGGATCGCTTCCTCGATTGTCCGTCTGCACGTTCACTCCCGCGGTTCACGGAAACCGCGGACATCCCCGCCAACGATGCATTGCCCACGTTGTACCGGCAAGTCCCCGAAAGTGTAGGGGCGAAGTCCCCCGACCCCGTCGAGACCCGCGGTGGAACCGGGCATCCCCCTCGCTGAAGGGGTGAGCGGCGGGCGAACGGCCGGATTCCGCCGGCTCCCATCCCCCCCCCGCACCGCTCCCCGCGGGGCCGGCCGCCGGGCCGCAGCCCGACGGGAGCTCACTACGCGGCGACCCGCGAAATGGGTCGCCGGCCCGCCGTCCCGGTGCGAAAACGGGCCCTGCGGGAGATCCAGCGTGCCTGCGTGCCGCCGGAAGGAGGGTTCAACGGGCCGTGTCCCGGCTCGCGCTCGGAACCGCCGTCCCTGCCGCCGCCGTCGCGGCGGCCCGCTCCGCGGCCACGGCGACCGAGCGGTGCGCGGCGGCGAGTTCCACGGGGGTGAACCACGGATCGTCGGGCCGGGCGAGGCGATCGATCCGCTTCGCGGCCAATTGCTCCCAGGTCAGGCCGTTGGCGACGTGCCACGTCGCCGCCTGGGCGACCTTCTGCGTCATCTCCCCCCGTCCCAGCCCCTCGACGACCGCGCGGAGCGTCGGGTCGGTGGAGAAGTCTTCGAGCGGCACGAGCTTGTAGGCCATGCGGCTCGAGGGCTCCTTCTTGCCATGTTCGAGGCAGACGGTCGTGACGCGCACCACCTTCGTCCTCTCCGGGGGGATCGAGAACGCCCCTCCGGGAGGCATGCCCATGCCCCCCATGCCACCCATGCCGGGGCCACCCATGCCGCCACCCATGCCGCCGCCGATGCCGTTCATGCCCTGGTTGCCGAAGCCGCCACCCATGGCCTGCCCGCCGCCCATGCCGCCGCCCATGCCACCCATGCCGCCGCCCATGCCCATCCCTCCCATGCCCATCTGCGCGAGCACGGGCACTCCGGCGAAGGCGGCGGGCATCTTCAGCGTGAGCGGCTTGCCGGTGGTGTTCTTGAGGATCACCTGGGCCGAGCGGGAATCGTTGGCGATGAACCGGATCTGGACGTCGCCCGCCGACTCCGCCTCGAAGAGATCACGCGCCTCGGGGCTGGGGGCGGAGCCCCGCGACCCCGGTTGGCCTGCATCGCGGGCCAGCCCCGGCCCCGCCGTCGTCAGGAGCGTGACCAAACCGAGCACGAGCGGGAGCGAGCGGCGCATGGCAGAACCCTCGATGGCGCCGCGACCGTCGAACGGCCCCGGCTCCGTGGCTTCCTGGAACAGGGTAAGGCTCCCCGGAAGACGGCACTCCGTCCCCGGGAGGACCGGCGGACGACGCCGACGGCCCTTCGAGTATGCCTTCGGATTTTCCCCGAGGGAAACCGCAGAGGCTGCCGGAGGATTGCCGGAGGGGAGGATCGTACGGGCAGTAGCGGCGAAAAAGCCCGGATTCCCGGGTCGGGACGCTCCTCCGCCCCGATCGCCCGACGCGGTCCGCCCCGTTCGATCAGCGCTTCGAGAACTGCGTGCCGCGGCGGGCACCCCGGAGGCCGTACTTCTTCCGCTCCTTCATGCGGCCGTCGCGGGTGAGCAGCCCACCCTGGCGCAGCGGTTCGGCGAGTTCGCCGTCGAAGGTCTTGAGGGCCCGGGCGATCCCGAGCCGGCATGCCCCGGCCTGTCCCGTGGGGCCACCGCCGCCGACCGTGATGTCGACGTTCACCGCCGACTGGCGACCGACCTGCTCGAGGGCACCCGACACGAGCACCCGGTCCTTGACGGCGGGAAAGTAGGCGTCGAGATCGCGGCCGTTGACCTTGATCGTGCCGTTGCCGGGACGGAGTCGGACACGGGCCACCGCCGTCTTGCGACGCCCCGTGGCGAGGATGTCGCCATTGCCCCGAACGCTCTTGGTCGCCTGCTCGGCCATCATCGAAGAATCCCCTCGTCGTGCCTGGATGGATGCGTGTGGATGCGGAAGGCGGTCAGTCGGCAGCCAATTCGAGCGACTGCGGTTCCTGGGCCTGGTGCGGATGGGCCGGACCGGCGTAGACCTTGAGTTTGTCGAGCATGTGGCGTCCGAGCCGGGTCTTCGGGAGCATCCGCCGCACCGCTTCCTCGAGGATCAATTCGGGGCGGCGCTCCAGCCGCTCGGCGGCGGTCTCCGACTTCAGGCCCTGGTAGCCCGTGTACCACCGGTAGGTCTTTTGCTGCCACTTCTTGCCGCTGAACTGCACCTTGTCGGCGTTCACCACGACGACGAAGTCGCCGGTGTCGACGTGCGGGGTGTAGGTGGGCCGGTGCTTGCCCATGAGGATCATGGCGATCTCGCTCGCCAGCCGCCCGACCCGCTTGTCCGAGGCGTCGACCAGCCACCAGCGCTGCTCGACCTCCCCCTTCTTCGCCATGAACGTCTTCATTGGTGTCCGTATCCGATCCGCGGTTGTACGCAGGTGTCCGAGAGTCCGTGTCGCGATCCCCCGGCGGACGGCCACCGGGCGACGGCCCGCGGCGGCAGATGGCCGCGCAGGGCGTTCCGGCGCGCAAACCGCGGCGGAAGCCCCGGAGAATACCAGTGGCCACCTCCCCCGGCAAGCGACGTCGGCCACCCCCGGAAACGGCGTCATTCAGGCCGGTTCCGTCCCCGACGCGGCCGCCGCGCCCCCACGCAGGATGGCGGGCCAGAGGCCGTCCGACACGAGCATCCCCGCGCGGGTGAGCCGCACCCGCCGACCGTCATCGACCGCCAGCCCCTCCGCGACCCACCCCCGCACGGCGTCGGCGGCAAGGTCGTCGAACTCGATCCCGCCGGCGGCCCGGAAGGCCTCGCGGACGATCCCGTCGCGGCGCCGCAGACCGAGGACGATCCGCTCGCGGGCCGCCTCGGTCTCCGACATCCGCTCGTGCTCGGCCGCCGGGTCGACGCCCTCCCGCAGCCGCTTCATCCAGGTGAAGGGGCTGCGGTGGTTGGTGGTCCGGGTCCGCCCCAGGAACCGGGCGGCGCCCGGCCCGAAGGCCTCCCACGGGCGGCAGTCCCAGTAGACCTCGTTGTGGCGGCAGCGCTTCCCCGGGAGGGCGAAGTTCGAGACCTCGTACTGCTCGTAGCCCGCCCCCTCGAGCCGATCGATGGCCGCCTCGATCATGGCCCGCTCCACGCTCTCCGTGGCGCGCTCGAGCACCCCGCGCGCCAGGAGGCCGATGAAGCGCGTCCCCTTCTCCCACGTCAGGCAGTAGACCGAGACGTGGCCGGGCCGCAGCGCGAGCGCGGCGTCGAGGTCGGCCTCCGCCTCGGCGACGGTCTGCCCCGGCGCCGCGATCATGATGTCGAGGCCGACGTCGAATCCCCCCTCCCCGAGGAGTGCGACCGCGCGGCGCACGTCGTCGGGAGCGTGGTCACGGTCGAGCGCGGCGAGCGTCCGCGCGGACAACGACTGGGCCCCGAGGCTGACGCGGGTCACCCCGGCGGCGCGCGCCGCGGCGACGAGGTCCGGCCGCACGTCCGCAGGGTTCGCCTCGATCGACACCTCGGCCCCGGCGGCGGGGAGCAGGCGCCCCGCGAAGGCCTCCCGGAGCCGGCCGAGCCCCGCTGCCCCGAGGTGCGTCGGCGTCCCCCCGCCGACGTAGAGCGTGTCGAGTTCGAGCGGCGCTCCGGGACGGGCGAGTTCCGTCTCCAACGCCCGGAAGTAGGCGTCGGCGAGGTCGTCCCGGCCGGCGAGGACGGAGAAGTCGCAATACCCGCAGCGGTGGCGGCAGAAGGGGACGTGGACGTACGCCGCACGGGGCGGCGTCACAGCCACACCTGGAGCCTGCCGTCGAGCATGTCGGGGATCCGCTTGGCGAGGATCCGGCGGATCCGGTCGTCGGTGTAGCGCGTGGAGAAGTGGCTGGCGATCACCACCTCGTTGCGGAACCGCGCGCGGCGGGCGAGCAGATCGTCGAGGTGCATGTGGCCGAACTTGTGGATCTTCTCCTTGCGGTGGGAGTGGGCCACGAAGGTCAGCTCGGTGATCAGCACCGTGGCCTCGAACATCGCCGGGCACCTGTCGAGGCCCTCCGGAGAGCTGTCGCCGAGATAGGCCACGAGCGGCGCCCGCACCTCGTGCGTGACCTCGGTCCCCGAGAGGCGCAGATCGCGGATCCGATCCCCGGGCAGGCCGTGGTACTCCTGCTTCAGCTTCCGCCGCCGCTCCCACACGACGAAGCCGATGCTGGGCAGCGTGTGGGTGGTGCTCGACACGGTGACCACGTGCTCGCGCGAAAGCTCGATCTCGTCGCCCGGCCGCGCCGGGAGGAGCCGGCAGGGGAGGCGTCCCCGATCCAGCCGCGCCACCGCCTTCAGCATGCGCTCGATCGGCTCGACGGAAGCCTCCGGGACGTAGATCGTGGGCGGCTCCATCTTCATCATCCGGCGCCGCGCCACGTAGACCGGCAGCGCCGCCACGTGGTCCAGATGGGTGTGGGAGAGGAGCCAGGTGCCGGTCCCCATGAAGCTCCACGGCTGCGCCCCGAGATCGAAGCCGACCTTCAGCTCCGGGATCCTCCAGTAGCTCTGGACCGCCGCCCGCGACCAGCCTTCGATCGTGAGCCCCTTGTGGACGAGCGTGCGGACCGGGGCGTTGTCGATCATGGACATGCGGGAACCGATCACGGGGGCGGGGCGGACGGCGCGGCGGCCGGAGGGTGCTCGAGCCAGATCTCGTCGAAGAGGCGCTCCTGGCGGGCCGCCAGCCGACCACGGCGCACCAGCTCGAGAACCGCCAGAAACATACCCACGAGGCGCGATCGGCTGGAAGCGTCGTCGAACAGCTCCGAGAAAGCCACCCGGCCGCGCTCGCCGACCATCCCCTCGATCCGCGCGATGTGCGTCTCGATCGGGGTGTCGTCGTGGACGATCTCGCGCGGCCGGCGTTTCTCGCGCTTGCGCAGCACCCGGGCCATCGCGCCGACGAGATCCCACACGTGGACCTCGCCGATCGTCACCTCGGCCGCCGCGCCCTCCATGGCGGCGACGTCGGGGGCGGTGCGGGCGAAACGCAGGTCCCACTGGCGGGCCCGGTCCTCGAGGAGCACGGCCGCGTCGCGGTACTGCTTGTACTCGAGGAGGCGACGGACCAGGTCCTCGCGGACCGGTTCCACCGCCTCCTCCGCCTCCTCGGGGCGCGGGACGAGGGCCCGGGCCTTGATCTCGAGCAGCACGCTCGCCAGCTCGACGAACTCCCCCACCTGCTCGATGGCCAGCGCCTCGAGGACCTCGAGCGAGGCGATGAACTCGGAGGCGATGCGGGAGATCGGCACTTCCGTGACGTCGACCTCCTCGCGCTTGACGAGATAGAGGAGGAGGTCCATCGGCCCCGAGAACACGTCGGTGGCGACCTTGAACTGCACGCCGGGCCTCGGTGCGGGGATGGGACGGGGCGGGGCCGGCGGCCCGGCCCCCTCGGGTCACAAGCGCGCATTTGCCGCGGATCGCGGCCGCGTGTCAATGCCGCAATCGGACCGGCGGCGCGGTAGCATGACGGCATGCATCCCGACATCCTCTGGGCCCCCTGGCGGCTGGGCTACGTGCAGGGCGACGCCGCGGCCCGTCCGGCCCCCGTCGAACCGCCGGCCTGGCGCCCCGGAGCCGACCGCGACTGCTTCCTCTGCCGGGCCGCCGCCGCCGGGGCCGAGCACGACCGCGAACTGGGGGTGATCGCCCGCACCGGCACCACCCTCGTGGTGGTCAACCGCTTCCCCTATTCCAACGGCCATCTCCTCGTGGCGCCGCTCGACCACCGCGCCCGGCTCGGCGACCTCGACCGGGAGCGTCTGGCCGATCTCCAGGAATCGATCGTCCACTGGTGCGGGACGATGGAGCGGCGCATGCAGGCACACGGGTTCAACGTCGGCTTGAACGTCGGCGCGGTGGCCGGCGCCGGGCTTCCGGGACACCTCCACTGGCACGTCGTTCCCCGCTGGCCGGGCGACGTCAACTTCATGCCCGCGCTCGCCGGGGTGCGGGTCCTGCCGCAGTCCCTCGACGCGCTGTGGGAGCAGCTCCGCGAACAGGACCCTCCCCGCCCATGAGCCCCCCTCCCCCGGCCGCCCCATGGCCCGCCGATTGGCGCGCACGCGAGCAGGCGATCCTCGCGCCCTGGGCGATGCACGCCGCCGACTCGCGCGGCCGCGTGCACGCCGAGGCGCCGCATCCCTTCCGCAGCCCCTACCAGCGCGACCGCGACCGGATCGTCCATTCCGCCGCGTTCCGCCGGCTGGCGCACAAGACGCAGGTCTTCACCGGCTACCACGGCGACTACCACCGCAGCCGGCTCACGCACACCCTCGAGGTGACGAGCATCGCGCGGACCCTGGCCCGGGCGCTGGGCCTCAACGAGGACCTCGTCGAGGCGCTGGCGCTGGCCCACGACATCGGGCATCCTCCCCTCGGACACGCCGGCGAGGACACGCTCGGCGAACTCCTCGCGGACCAGGGCGGCTTCAACCACAACGCCCAGGCGCTGCGGATCATGGAGCTCCTCGAGTCTCGTTACCCGCATTTCCCCGGTCTCAATCTGTCGCGCGAGGTACTCGACGGCCAGGCGACCAGGCGCCGCGACGGCTCCGCCCCGGCCCCTGTCCTCGAGACGCAGGTCGTCGATGCAGCCGACTCGATCGCCTACGACACGCACGACGCCGACGACGCGGTCGAATTGGGGCTCGTGCCGCTGGAGGAGCTGCTCGAACTGCCGCTCGTCGCCGCCGCCGCGGAGCGGGTCCGCGACCGTCACGGCCCGCTCGCAGGGGTCGACCTGCGCCGCGCCGTGCTCCTCGAGCTGGTCGATTTCCAGGTGGCGGGGCTCGTCGCCGGGGCGCGGCGAACGATCCAGGCCCGGGGCATCGCCTCGGCCGAGGACGTGCGCCGCGTGTTCCGGGAAGGGGGGCCGCCCGACGGCGGCCGGGTCGTGGCGCCGGCACCCGACGTGGCCGGGGGCAAACGCGAGCTCGAGCGTTTCCTTTTCACGCGTGTCTATCGCTGCGAACGGGTGCTCGCGGTGCGGGTCCCGGCCCAGCAGCGGCTGCGCCAGCTCTTCGACTGGTACGTCGCCCGCCCCGAGGAACTGCCGCGCGGATTCCGCGGCCGCGCGGAGCTGTTCGGCGTCCGCCGCAGCGTCGCCGACTACATCGCCGGCATGACCGACCGCTACCTGGAGTGGGACCACCGCCGCCGCCTCGGCGCCGGGTGAGGGAGCGGTGCGGTGCCGGCGGTGCGACCGTCACCACCGTCACCACCGGCCGGCGTTCGGCGCGTGGTAGAATCGGAGTCGAACCGGCGTCCCCTCCGTCTTCCCCCCAACCCGCTGGCACCATGGCCCTTCTCGTCCTCCGCGCGATCTTCTTCATGGTGGCGATGGGAATCGCCGTCCTGATCTTCGGGTCGGAGGGAATCCGTCAGGGCCCCTCCTGGGTCCCGTGGGCGGTGCTGCTGGGGATGGCCGCGGTTCCGCTCACCGTCATCGGCATCGACACGTCGATCAAGCGGAAGGACCTGACGGTGATCACCGCGGTCTACTTCGGCATGCTCGTGGGGGTGTTCCTCACCTACGTGGCGATCCTGGCCCTCGTCCCCATCATTCCCACGCCGCCGCGGAACCCGGTCTTCGACTGGCTCCCCCTCGTGCTGGGTATGGTGCTGTGCTACGTCTGCACGAGCCTGCTCCTCCAGACGAGGAACGACTTCCGCTTCCTCATCCCCTACGTCGAGTTCGCGCGCGACGTCCAGGGGATGCGGCCCAACCTCCTCGACGCCACCGCGATCGTCGACGGCCGGATCGCGGAACTGGCCGACGCCCGGCTCTTCGAGAGCCGGTTCGTCGTGCCGTCGTTCGTCGTCGACGAGTTGCAATCGGCCGCCGAGTCGGGGGACCGCCACCGGCGGATGCGCGGTCGCCGGGGGCTCGACGTGCTCAACCGCCTCCGGGAGAGCAAGGGGATCGAGATCGAGGTCCTCCCGCCGGACGACGAGGTCGACGCCGAGGCTTCCGACGACGCCCGCGCCGTCGCCATGGCCCTCAAGCTCGGCGGCCGCATCATCACCAACGACCCGAACCTGGTGAAGATCGCGGCGCTGCGGAGCGTGCACGCGATCAACGTCAACGACGTGGCGGTGGCGCTGCGACCCACCTACGTCCCCGGAGACCTCCTCTCGGTGCGGATGGTGAAGCCGGGCGAGGAGCAGGGGCAGGCGGTGGGCTATCTCGACGACGGGACCATGGTGGTCGTCGAGGGGGCCCGCGACCAGATCGGCCGCACGATCCCGGTGACGGTGACGAGCACGCTGCAGCGTCCGGCCGGCCGGCTGGTCTTCGCCCGCCAGGACGATCCCCGCGGCTGACGTCCGAGACGTCGGCCGGCGGGGGCCGCCCCGCGCACGGGGGCGGCGAGTTCGTTACGCTGTCTGGCCGGGGAAGATCCCGCACGCATTCGTCCGGGCCGGGCGGGCGGTTCCGCGCCGGTCTGGACGCTCCATGGAGAAGACCATGTCCATTCCGTTCCGCACGGCCCGCGTCGCCGCCGTGACCCTCGTCGCGGCCACCCTGCTGGCCGCCCCGGCGCTCCGCGCCGCCGACACCGGCAATCCCGCCTACGCCGATCCGGCGAAGACCGACGACGACTTCCCGTTCCAGGGCGAGTACGCCGGCGAGGTGCCGGTGAACGGCTCGCCGATCAGGCTCGGCATCCAGGTCGTCGCCCTCGGCGACGGCGCCTTCGACGTCGTCGCCTATCCGGGCGGGCTCCCGGGCGACGGCTGGGACGCGCCGACGAAGCTCAAGGGGAAGGGGAAGCGCGACGGGGCGGCGGTGAACTTCGAACTCACCGACCCCGACGGTAAGGTGCACAAGGCGACCATCCGTGACGGGGCGATCGTCGCGCTCGACGGCGCCGCGAAGCTCCCCAAGGTGGAGCGGAAGAGCAAGACGCTCGGCGCCAAGGCCCCCGAGGGGGCGGTGGTGATCTTCGACGGCAAGGGCACCGAGAAGCTCGAGGGGGGCAAGACGACGCCGGACGGGCTCCTCATGCAGGGGGTGACGACGAAGGACGCCTTCGGCGACGCCACCTGGCACATCGAGTTCCGCCTCCCCTACCAGCCGAAGGACCGCGGCCAGGGGCGCGGCAACAGCGGTGCCTACGTGGCCGGCGCCTACGAGGTGCAGATGCTCGACAGCTTCGGCCTCGAGGGGCTCAACAACGAGTGCGGCGGCGTCTACTCGGTCGCCGCGCCGCTGACGAACATGTGCTACCCGCCGCTGTCGTGGCAGACCTACGACATCGACTACACGGCGCCCAAGTACGAGGGCGACAAGAAGACCGCCCCGGCGCGGATGACGGTCCGTCACAACGGCGTGGTGATCCACGACAACATCGCCGTCAACCAGATCACCCCCGGCGGCGTCGGCGCCGACGGCAAGGGGGTGAAGGGGCCGCTCCACCTCCAGGACCACGGCAACCCGGTGCGCTACCGCAACGTGTGGGTGAAGCCGAAGCAGTGAACGAGCGCCGTACGCAGGCCCCCGCGACGCGGACACCGGCCGCCCCGGCGGATTCTCCCGCCGGGGCGGCGGTCTGCACGGCCTGCGCGCTTGCGTGCACCGACGTGCGCGCCGGCGTGTGCGAGCGGAGAGACGCGGCCCTCCGACTCCGTCGGCCCCCGGCAGCCCCTGCAGGGGATGGCTGGATCGACGGCGTGGCGGCCGATGCGGGGGAGGCGCTCGCGGCCGCCGCGTCCCGGCTCCGCGCGGCACGGCGGGTCCTCGTGACGGGACTCGGGCACGTGACGGTGGAGGAGGCGATCCAGGCCTGCGATCTCGCCGACCTGCTCGGCGCGGCCGTGGCCGCCACAACGACCGTGGACGAGGGACTCGACCGGGGAGCGAGCGCCCGCACCGGGGCGGTCACCGCTGCCTGGGAGGAACTCCGCGACCGGGCCGATCTCGTCCTCTACTGGTTCCACGACCCCACCCCCGCCCTGCCCCGCTTCGCCGCCAGGTTCGTCGCCCCGCCGCTCCCTTCCGGCCGCCCACGCTCGATCATGGCGGTCGGGGCCGCCCCGGCCGGTCTCGCGGGAATCTCCCATCGGCACGCGCTCGATCTCCCCGCCGACGCCGCAGTAACGCTCGCCCGCGTGCTCGAAGCCCGGCTGCTCGACCGTCCCGTCGGCACGCTCACCGAGGGCCTCGCGGCCGCCGCCGAGGGGATTCTCGCGGCGATCGCTCGGGCGGATTGCGTGGGGATCGTCACGGGAGACGACCCGTCGGGCGCCGGCCACCTCGCCGTCACCGGCCTCCTCCGGGCACTCGCCCCCCGGCTGCCGGCGTTCGAGGTTCCCGCGGTCGACGGCCCGGCGAACGCCGCGGGTGCCGAGGCGTTGCTCGGCTGGCGCTACGGCGCCTCGGGCGACGTGCCCCGGGCCACTGCGGCCACGCTCGCGTCCGACCCCGCCTCCCCCGCCCCGTTCGACGCCGCCGCGGCATTCCGCCGCGGGGCGTTCGATGCCGTCATCGCCCTCGGCCCCGTCGTCGGGGCCGCGGCGGCTTTCGAGGCGTCGGCCCCCGACGTCGGGGTCGTCGCCATCGATCCCGGCGCCGGCCCGTTCCTCTCCCGCGGTGTGCAGCTTCGCTGCCGCGACCTCGCCGACTCCTCCGGCACGATCGTCCGCGCCGACGGCACGACGCTCGCGCTGTCCGGCGGCGACGCGACCGGGTCGACACCCTCCGTCGGCGACATCCTCCGCCGGCTCATCGCGGCACTCGGCGTGGCGGCGGGAGGGACGCGATGACCCCCCTCCACACCGACGATCGGGCGCCCACCACGTCGACCGACCGCTTCGTCCTCCGCGGCGGCACGATCCATGATCCGCTCCACGATCGCGACGGCGTCGTCGATGACATCTGGATCGAGGGGGGGAAGATCGTGGCCCGCCCGGCCGATCCCTCCGGCTTCGTGTCGGTCGATGCCGCGGGGCTGGTGGCGATGCCCGGCGGGGTCGATCTCCACAGCCACGTCGCCGGGCCGAAGGTGTGCATCGGCCGGCGCCTCTCCCCGCCGGCCGGCCGCGGCGGCCGGGCGCCGGTGCCGACGATCGGGGCCACCGGACTGGCCTACGCCGCCCTCGGCTACACGACCGTGTTCGACGCCGCCATCGCGACCGGCGCCGCCGGGCTCGCCCATCTCGAGCTCGCCTCGCTCCCGGTCGTCGACAAGGGCATCTACCTCCTCGCCGGCGACGACGCACGCGTGATCGACGCCGCGGCCGCCGGCGACTCCGCCGCCGTGACGCGGCTGCTGGGCGCCGCGGTGACGGCCGGCCGGGGCTGGACGGTGAAGGTCGCCAATCCGGGCGGCAACCGCTTCTGGAGGCACGGCCGCCGCGGCGACCACCACGATCTCGACACGCCGCTCCCCGGGCTCGCGCTCACTCCCCGCGGCCTCCTCGATCACCTCGGGCTCGCCGTCGACGCGCTCGGCCTCCCCCACGCGCTCCACGTCCACACCGCCAATCTCGGCCTTCCCGGCAACTGGCGCACGCTCGACGAGACGATGCGCACCTTCGACGGGCGCCGCGTTCACCTCGCCCACGTCCAGTTCCACAGCTACACCGGCGGCGATCTCGACGAGGAATCGTTCGGCTCGGGCGTCGAGCCCCTCGCCGAGCGCTTCAACGCCAGCCCCGGGATCACGCTCGACGTGGGGCAGGTGCTGTTCGGCGACACCGTGGCCATGACGGGCGATTCCGAGGCGGCGGCGCACCTGGCGCGGACCACCGGCGTGCCCTGGGTGTCGCACGACCAGCACCTGTCCGGCGGCTGCGGCGTGATGCCGATCCGGTACCGCGAGAAGAGCCTCGTCCACGCCTGGCAGTGGGCGATCGGCCTCGAGTGGTACCTCCGCGTCGCCGACCCGTGGCGCGCCGCCCTGTCGACCGACCACCCCAACGGCGCCCACTTCCTCGCCTATCCGCTCCTCATGAAGCTCCTCGGCGACGAGCCCTTCCGGCGCGAGGCCTTCGCCCGGATCCATCCGGCGGTGCGCCGCCGGAGCGCCCTGGCGGAGATGCAGCGCGAGTACTCGCTCCAGGAGTTGTGCATCCTCACCCGCGCCGCCCCCGCCCGGATCGCCGGCCTCCACGACAAGGGGCACCTCGGCCCCGGCGCCGACGCCGACGTCGTCCTCTACCGGCCTTCGCCCGATCTCGAGCGGATGTTCGCCGTGCCGGCGCGCGTCTACAAGGCGGGCGTCCTCGTCGCGGAGGACGGCGAGATCCGCGCGGCACCGATCGGCGCGACGCATGCGGCCGCGGTTTGCGCCGGGTGAACGGTGGTTCGCGCGCCGAATCCTTGACGCGGCACCGTTCGTCGGGTGAAGTCGAGATCGGGGGCAGGGCACGTTCGCAGGGATTCCGTCGCGCCGTCGGGGTGCGCCGGAGCCGCGGCGGCCGACAGCGACCATCCAGCGGTTTCGACGCGTCAGGACAGCCGGTCGGATTCCTCTTCCGGAGGAAGAACGACATGAGCGCCACGTCCCGCATGGATCGTTTCGCGGCATGGTTCGGTGACCGTTTCCGCCGCCCGGCCCCCTCCCGACCCGGGAACCGCGCCCGGAGCCGCACGCGGCTCACCGGCGTCGAGGCCCTCGAGGGCCGTGCGGTGCTGACCGCGGTGGTCCCCGTCTGGAGCGTCACGCAGGACTGGGGGAGCGGATTCCAGGGGCAGATCCAGCTCACCAACAAGGACACCGTCCCGATCCCCGACTGGACGGTGCAGTTCGATCTCGCCGCCGATCTCACGAGCGTGTGGGACGGCGCCGTCGTGTCGCACGTCGGCACGCGCTACACCGTGAAGAACGCCGGCTGGAACGCCAGTCTCCCCGTCGGGGGCACGGTGGCCTTCGGGTTCGTCGCCGCCCCGGGCAGCAGCGGCCCGACGACGCCGACGAACTGGCTCATCAACGGCGAGCCCCTCACCACCACTCCCACCGGCATCGCCGGCGGGAGCACGGGAGGGACCGGCGGCGGCACCACGGGCACCGGGACCGGCTCCGGCACCACGGCCTCCGGCACGGTGGGCACGCTCGCCCTCGCGGTCACCAACGACTGGGGGAAAGGCTTCACGGCCGACCTGAAGGTGATGAACACGACGACCGGCACGCTCGCCGACTGGCGGGCCACGATCGACTTCCCCGGCCAGATCTCCTCGATCTGGAACGGCTCGATCGAGAGCCGTTCCGGCGACCGTTACGTCCTCAAGCCGGCGAGTTGGAACGCCAGCCTCGCTGCCGGCGCCTCGGCGACGATCGGCTTCACCGCCTCCCCCGGCGGCGGGCTGGCCAAGGTGACGCTCGTGTCGCTCACCGGCACGGTGAAGGCACCGCCGTCGTCCGGGGGTTCGTCCTCGGGCACCGGCGGCGGCACGGCCACCGGCACGCCCCCCGCGCCACTCGCTCCGGCGGCGGCCGCCGTGTGGGGGACGCGGGTGTCGGCCCCCTACGTCGACATGTGCCTCTACCCCATGATCGACCTGGCGTCGGTGGTCCCCGCGTCGGCCACGAAGCACTTCACCCTCGCCTTCATCACCGCCGACCCCACGGCGAAGCCGGCGTGGGGGGGCTACGCGGCCTACGCGGTCAACAGCGGCGGCGAGTACGAGACGAAGCTCCGCTCGGCGATCGTGGCGGTGAGGAACGCGGGGGGCGACGTGTCGGTGTCCTTCGGCGGCGCGGCGGGCAGCGAGTTGGCGCTGAAGATCGCCGACGTCACGGCCCTCAAGAACGCCTACCGCACCGTCGTCGACGCCTACGGCCTGCGACGGATCGACTTCGACATCGAGGGCACGGCGGTGAGCCACACCACGAGCGTCGAACGCCGGTGGCAGGCGGTGGCGGCACTGCAGAGGGATCTCGCCGCCGCGGGTCGCCCCATCGACGTCTGGGTGACGCTGCCGGTCCTGCCGCAGGGGCTCACCGTCGACGGGGTGAACGTGGTGAAGTCGGCGGTGAGGAACGGCGTCCTTCTCGCCGGGGTGAACGTGATGGCGATGGACTACGGGTCGTGGGCCGCCCCGAATCCGCAGGGAAGGATGGGTGACTACGCGATCGCCGCCGCCGAGTCGACCTTCGCGCAGCTGAAGCAGGTCTACGGCACCAGCAAGACCGACGCCGCCCTGTGGCGCATGGTGGGGCTGACGCCGATGATCGGCATCAACGACGTCACGACCGAGGTCTTCGACCAGACCGAGGCCCGCGAGGTGGCGGCGTACGCCGTGCGGAGGCAGATCGGGATGCTCGCCTTCTGGTCGATCAACCGCGACATGGCCAGCACCACCGGCTCGGGCCGGGTGACCACGACCGACTCCGGCATCGCGCAGACGAAGTTCGAGTTCGCGAGGATCTTCGCGCCGTTCACGGCGTGACGGCTACCGCAGCGTCCGCTCGATCGCGGCGACAAGCGCCGCGGTCGAGCGGGCCGCGGGGAACTCCCGGGCCGCCCGTTCGCGGGCCGCGGAGCCGTACGCCGCGGCGAGGGCGTCGTCCTCGATGATCCCCAGCGCGCGGCGTGGGAACTCGCTGATCGGGTCGGCGGGCACGATCCGGCCGGTGGTGCCGTCGGCCACGATCCGCCGCGCGGCGCCGCTCTCCACCGCCACCGCCGCGACCCCGTGCGCCATGCCGTCGAGGAGGCACCCTGCCGCGGCCACCTCGCCCGGCTGCCAGACCAGCCGGACGCGCGGCAGGAGATCGGGCAGGCAATCGAGCCACGGAAAGAGGAAGAGCCGCTCCGAGATCCGCTGCAGCCGGGCGCGGCGGCGCACCCGGGCGAGCATCGGCCCGGCCCCGACGACGACGTGCTCGAGGCCCCTGTGGACGACACCGAGCTGGTCGATGGCCCAGAGCAGCCGGTCGACCTGCGTGGCCGGGTCGAGCGGGGCCACGCAGAGCGTCCACACCGTGTCGGGACGCAGCCCGAGGCGTTCGGCCACCTGGCCACGCGACAATCCCGTGCCCCGGGCCGCATCCACGCCGCCGGGGACCACGTCGATCCGCGCGGGTGCCACCCCGGCCTCCGCGCACGCGCGGGCCACCGCCGCATCGGGCACGGCGACGCGATCGACCGAGCGCAGCGCCAGCGTCTCCGAGCCGCGCCGGGGAGGCAGGTCGACCACCGCCAACGTGCGCAGGCCGGCCGCCAGGCGCGTGGCGGCCGCCGCCACGCGGACCTGTCCGCGCCCGAAGGCGACGGCGCCGGCGGCCCCGCTCCGCCGCGCGAGCCGGGCGAGTTCCACCGCGGCGAGCCAGCCGGCGCGGGGACGGCGTTCCAGGTGCCGGACGGCGAATCCGGCGCGGGCGAGCCGGTCGGGGGACGACCCGCCCGCGGTCGTCACGGCGACGCGCACGTCCTCGCCGGCGGTGCGGAGGGCCGTGGCGACGAGTTCCACCTGCCGCCCCGTCCCGACCGGATCGAGGCCGCGGGTGACGAGGAGGATCGGTCGGCGGCCGGGTCGGGTCATCGCGAGGCGGTGGTGGGCGGTGGCGTGCCGACCGCCCTGGCGGCGGCGATGTCGGCGTCGTCGAGCGCGGCCACGTGGTCCAGGTGGCGGAACGATCCGTCGAAGTCCAGACCATAGCCGACGACGAACACGTCGGGAATCTCGAAGCCGACGAAGTCGGGCACCGTCGCCACCTCCGCCCGGCCCTGCTTGCGGAGGAGCACGAGCGAGCGGACCCGGTCGGCGCCGCGGGACCGGATCGCCGCCACGATCGCCTCGAGCGTCCTGCCGGTGTCGAAGATGTCGTCGACCACCAGGACGTCCTGACCCGAGAGGTCGGGAAGGAGGCCGAGATGGAGATCGAGCCGTCCGGGCTCGGTGGCGGTGCCCCGGTAGCTGCTCGCCCAGGCCATGCCCACGCGCACCGGCCCCCCGAGCCGACGGATGAGATCGGCGACGATGACGATGCTCCCGGTGAGGACGCCGACGATCAGCAGCGGTCCCCCGTGCCGCGCCGGCCCCACCTCCGCCGCGAGTCGGTCGATGCCGGCGGCGAGATCGGCGGCGGTGAGCAGGACGCGCATGCGGGGGCAACCCGGGGGGGATCGGGGGCGACCGGCGGATTCTAGCCGAAGCGGGCCTTCCCATCGCGCCGCCGCACGGCGGCGCACGCTGGGCGGCGGCACGGCGGCGGCGTAGAGTCTTCCCGGTACCCGATCCACCACCGCCTCCCCATGCCCCCCGACGCCACCACCCCGCATCCCGCCTGGTCGACGATCGACGTCGGCGGGCACGCCTGCGAATGCTTCGATCCACCCGGCGCCGCGCCGGGAATGGCGATGATCTACCTCCACGGCGTCCGCGAGCGGCGTCTGCAGGATGCGGCCGGACTGCGCGAGGCGGTCGAGTCGGCCGGGCTCCGGGCACTCGCCCCCCGCTGCGGGCGATCCTGGTGGCTCGACCGCGTCGTCGGGGATTTCGACGCGGCGGTCACTCCCGAGCGGCACGTCCTCGGGCCGGTGCTCGCCGAGGTCGAACGCCGCTTCGGCGTGCGGCCGCCGCACGTGGCGCTCGTCGGCACGAGCATGGGGGGCCAGGGGGCCCTGCGCCTGGCCTACCGCCACCCGCGCACGTTCCCCGTGGCGGCCGCGATCGCGCCGGCCATCGACTTCCACCGCGCGCTCCGCGACCTGCACTCGATCCCCGACGGCGACCTGTTCGCCAACCTCTACACGATCTACGGCGACGTCGAGCGGGCCAGGCAGGACACCGCGATCCTCCACGTCCATCCGCTCGACTGGCCGCGCCACCAGTGGTTCGCGAGCGACCCCGAGGACTGGCAGTGGCACGACGGCGCCGCCCGGCTCCACGAGAAACTCGTGGCGCTGGGCATCCCGCACACCGCGCTGCTCGATCTCCGCGCCGGCGGGCACGGTCCCGCCTTCTACGATCGCGTGGCGCCGGAAGCCATCCGCTTCGTCTTGGCCGCGCTCGAGGCGGAGTCGCGCCGCGTGGCGTGAGGCGCCGGTCAGCGGCGGCCGGTCCGGCCGGGCTGGTCACGCTGGATCGTGCCGCCGCCGAAGGCTTGCGTGCGGCTGGACGACCCGTCGGAGCGGCGGGTGATCGTCCCGGAGCCGAAGGGCTGTGTCCGGCCGGTGACGGTCTTGCCGTCGCGGCCGCGTTCCTCGGTGATGGTGCCGCTGCCGAAGGGGCGGGTACGGGTCTGCGTGCCGTCCGACCAGCGGGTGATCGTGCCCGAACCGAAGGGCTGCGTCCGGCCGGTGACGGTCTTTCCGTCCCTGCCCCGTTCGGTGGTGATCGACCCCGAGCCGAACGGGCGCGTCTGCGACGACGAGCCGTCGGAGCGGCGGGTGACCGTGCCCGACCCGAAGCGGTCGGTCGTGCCGCTGCGGGGCCCCGCCTGCCCGGCACGTGGAGGCTGCGGCGGCTGGGCGGCGCCGGCCGCCACCGCGGCGACCCAGAGCACCAGACCGCAGAGAACCGCGCGTCGCATCGGACAGCCTCCGGGGGAAGGGGGGATCGATCCCTTATTTTCCCATGCTAGCCGATCAACACCCCTCCGGGGGGAGGGTCCGGGGCCGTGTCTCATGCCCTCGCCGCAGCCCCCTTCCGCTCGCGGTGCAGGGCGGCGTCGACGGTGCGCGCCGCGGCGACGGTGTCG